>QQUG01000075.1 GCA_008501705.1 Flavobacterium sp. | reverse complement strand
ATTTTCAACCTCTAATTGCAAAACTAATTTCCAGGGATATCCAGCCTTGGTGGATGGAACTAATCCCAGATTATGTCTTTTCAATCTCTTGTCGATATTAGCAGTCTGACCTACATAATACCTAGAACGTTTTTCACTATAAAGAATATATACAATCATACTCTTTTAATTGGGGTGGTCACGCCTTCGGCGTGATGACCTCCACGCCCGAGGCGTGGCGCGATAACCGGGCTACGCTACACCCCGAATAACAGCTTGCGCTGAAAATCTCAATATTCTAAATCCCAAATCCCAATAAAACCACTTCACTAAGTAGCCCGGGAACCGGGCGGAGTCTATCCTGAGCGACACCTGGTGGAGTCGAAGGGCTACACCCCAAAAATTGGACTGCAAATATATTCCTTTTATTTATTTTTCAAACGTTTTTTAGTACCTTTTCAGAAATGACTACCCTATGAAAAAAATTGTAATTCTTCTTGTCCTCATACTAGTATTTCTCAGCTGTAAGGAACCGGTTAAAGAGAACGATATCGCTATTAAATCTAACACAGAACGAACATATTCAACCATTCGGGTCGTAGATAATCTCAGCAATCCCTGGGGTATGACATGGTTGCCGGATGGCAGTATGCTCATTACCGAAAAACGTGGAGAGATCCTGCATATTAAAAACGGACAAAAAACAAAAATTGAGAATGTGCCGGAAATATATGTACGGGGTCAGGGTGGCCTCTTGGATATTGAGATACATCCTAATTATGAGGAAAACCCATGGATCTATTTTACATACGCTTCACCTGATGGAGAAGGAGGTGGCGGACACACCAAACTAAGCCGTGCAATGCTAATGGAAGGCAAGCTTATAAATATCCAGGACTTGTATAAGGCCAGTCCAAATTCTACCAGCGGCCAGCACTTTGGATCTAGGATAGAATTCGACAATGAGGGTTATCTTTATTTCAGTATCGGAGAACGTGGTGATCGAGAAAGAAATCCACAGGATATTACGCGGGATGGAGGAAAGATCTATCGACTATACGACGATGGAAAGATTCCTGTTACTAATCCCTTTGTTAATGAAATGACGGCGAAACCTGCCATTTACACCTACGGTAACCGCAATCCCCAGGGGATGGCTAAACATCCCGAAACTGGTGAAATATGGATGCATGAACATGGCCCAAAAGGTGGAGACGAGATCAATATCGTTAAAAAGAGGGCGAATTATGGCTGGCCCGTTATTTCATACGGTGTAAATTACAGCGGTACAAAATTTACCGAGGAAACAGAACGGCAAGGAATGGAACAACCTGTTTATTATTGGGTACCTTCTATCGCACCTTGTGGAATGACATTTGTTACAGGCGACACGTATCCGGAATGGAAAGGTCATCTTCTGGTAGGATCGTTAAAATTTAATTATGTAGAATTGGTTAAATTGAATGGCAATAAAGTGATAGGTAGAGAAAAGATCGCAGAAGGTATAGGCAGAGTGAGAAACGTAAAACAGGGGCCTGACGGATTTATTTATGTTGCTGTGGAAGGTGACGGCGTCTACAAGATCCTACCCAATTAAAAAAGGGGCCGATACCGGCCCCTTTCATTAACAAAAAATTAAACTAGAAACTTATTACAGATTCTACCACTACTCCGCTAAATTTACCTTCGTTGTAAATATTACCGGGAGCAAATCCATCGTAGGTCTGATTTACATATTCTAATTTAGCCAGTACATTCTTAGTAAGGAATACACCTCCACCTATATTAAATCTGTCGATAGTGACATCCAGTCCGGAGCCTGCTTCTTCACCGCTAGCGCTATTGTATCGCCCACCCACGTAGAAATTCTCGTTGTTACCAAACCTGTAAAGAACTTCAATCATATATTGTGTCCAATCCCGTCGCTTTTCGGTAAGTGGAGTTGTTGCTTCAAATTCAGAATCTGATCGTCCACTGGTTAATTCAACCAATCCGAACACCTCAAGTCCCTGATATTTTACAAATGGGTTGATCATAATAGCGGTGATCTCATTTCTGAATCCCGGATCATAACGACCGGAACGGAAATTACTGGAAGCACTTGCTTCAGCATCTTCTAAAACAAGGTAGTATCTAGAACCTGTACGGTCGGCAGAATATAGATAAACTCGAGATGCCTGCGCCGTATTGTAAATAGAACCGGTTAATCGAACTCTCAGGTCGTTGCTCAATTGCTTATCCCATCCCAATTTACCAAGTAAGGAAGGTGAAGTGGTGTCCGGGTTGTTAACCGCTTGATTCAACTTACCATTAGACATTCCAACCATTACTAACCAGCCATTGTTGCGATAATAGATCTCTCCACCAACTTCTGTGGTAAAGGCATCTAATATGGTGTTGCCTACAAATGGATTATAAATAGCCGATGAGTTATCTGAACGTCTAAAGTGCTGATCTCCATAGTTTTGTTCCATATGTCCCAACTTCACGGTCACATGCTTCATCAGGTCACTTAAAGTACCTTCCTTGATAAAATTGAGATTATCAATTTGCAGATATCCACCTTTTACATAAGGTTCCGGGTGGTGTCTTGAAGACAAGTACGTTCTTAAGTGCATTCTTAAACCATCCCCTAATTCCACATCCAGGTCTAAATTGGCGGTGGCAAGGTTAAAATTGTCACCTATCTCTATTAATGGCAACATTTCGAACCACGGGCTGGACGGGTTATCGGTAGCTACAAAGCCATTCTCGTGATCTATCGCTTGAAATTGTAAAGCTGACGATCCACCTACTCTTACCCTCACTCCATCGAAGGCTTTAACAATAGCCGTGTCTTTAGGCGCTTCAAATACATTGATGCCCTGCTTATCATGCTCTCTGAAGTTATTTAAACTTCGTTTATTTTGCGCATAGGAGAAGGTTACTCCCAGCAATAAACTTAATACGATTAATTGTTTTACAATGTGTTTCATGGTTAATTGTAATTAAGGTTAAAATCAATTATTATATCATTTCCGGTTTTTAAGGTCCCTAGCAAGGCCGTGGGTGGTTCCACATCGAAATCGGACATTTTCAGCGGTTTTTCACCTTTTATTAGCACCTTACCTCCCACTACAGTAATTTTGGTATCAATAGAAACTGTCCTGGTTTTACCCGCAATAGACAGGGTCCCAACCAATTTTGCTGTGTAAGTATCGCTACCCGTATTTTGTAAGGATTCTACCTTATTAAGACGGTAGGTAATGTTGGGATGGCTGTCACTCTTTAAGGCATCATAGCATTTATTGTCCATGATACGCTTACCACTTTCGAGAGCTTTCACACCTACTTTTACCTCGATATTGTTTATTGTAAGATCCCCACCATTTACATGGTCGAAATCGAGTTTTCCGCTAAAAGATTCCGAGATCATCTCCCAATCATGTAGTGACGAAGTTCCTTTAATGGTAAATATCGACGCGGAAGAATTAATTTTGTAACTTAATTTATTACCGGGTTTAACTTTATCGTTCATGGCAATATCTCCTGCTTGAGAAAACACATGAAACGAAACAAAACACGCTAACAACATTAGATTAAACTTTTTCATCATGTCAAGACTTTTGTGTAACATTTGATACAAAACTAAGTAGCGGTGCAAGTTTAATCTATGATAAATGTCAGCACTCAAATTCTAGAAAATTGACATTTATCATTGTTTGAAATAATTCGATTTGTTAGAGTGAATAACCGTTCGAAATATGAAACAATCACCACAGTATGCCTTGTTAACTTGAGGTTTTACCGTACATTTGAAAGAATTATTCTAATAAATCATGCATAACAAATTCACCCAGGTCTTCGTTCTTACATTCCTAATAATTTTCGTTTACGCCTGCAATTCATCTTCTAAAAATGCTTCAGAAATACAACCTATAGAATCAGCAGATCTCTCCCTGGCTCAGGATGAGTTGAGCAAATCGAAAGAAAGAGGTGGGCTTATCTACACCGATTTCTGTATGCAGTGCCACATGGCCAACGGGATGGGCATTACAGGTACTTTTCCTCCATTGGCCAGGTCCAGTTGGTTAAAAGAAAAACGAACCGAAAGCATCCGTGCTGTGAAATACGGTCAGTCCGGAAAGATCGAAGTGAACGGGGAAACCTATGATAGCGTTATGGTACCCATGGGGCTTAGTAATGAGGAAGTGGCAGACGTATTGAACTACATCATGTCCTCCTGGGGCAACACCCTCGAAAAAATGGTAACCCCCGCCGAAGTTGCTGCCGTGAAAAAATAACCGTTACTTCAGGAAATATGGTTAAGATCATGTTTTCTGTCTAACATTATTCCTACTTTTGTACAAACCAAGAATCTATGCTTATAATAGGTATCGCCGGAGGTACAGGTAGCGGTAAAACAACGGTCGTTCAGCAGATCATAGAACAATTACCGGAAGGAGAGGTATGTATCATTTCACAAGATTCGTATTATAAAGATATCAGCCATCTATCCTACGAGGAAAGGGTGAAGATCAATTTCGATCACCCCAAAGCCATCGATTTCGATCTTTTGGCACTTCACCTGAACGAACTAAAAAAAGGCAATTCTTTCGAACAACCGGTCTACTCCTTTGTGGAACATAACCGAACTTCAGAAACCATTACAACACATCCCAAAAAGGTGGTGATCGTTGAAGGTATTCTAATTCTAACACATCCCGAAATTCGCGAACTGTTCGACATTAAAGTGTATGTTCATGCCGATAGTGACGAACGGCTGATACGTCGCTTAAAAAGGGATATCGTGGAACGGGGACGCGATCTCAACGAGGTGCTTAATCGCTACCAAACCACACTAAAACCCATGCATCAGGAGTTTATAGAACCAACCAAGGAATACGCAGACATCATCATCCCCACAAATCGATATAACACGGTGGCCGTGGATCTAATTCGAAATATTATTCATCAGAAGCTCGACAACTAACTGTGAAATTTTCAGAAATAAAAAAGAAAAAATGGTTTTTGGTATTTAGTAGTACCTATGTACTCATACTTATCTTTTTTATAGTATGGATGATTTTTTTCGATACCAATTCATTCTTCATTCACCGGGAATTGGACCAGGATATAAAAGGACTGGAAGAGAATAAAGAGTTCTACAAACAGGAAATTGACAAGGACAAAGCTTTTATAGAAAAAATGAAAGACAGTACCGAAATGGAAAAATTTGCGCGAGAAAAGTATTACTTGAAAAAGGAAAATGAAGACATATATATCATAGAGCACGAAGACAGCTTGAAAAATGCAGACCACAATGACTAATTTATTTGATGAATTTGATGGGGTTTCGGCCAAAGCCTGGAAGCAAAAGATACAGGTTGACCTGAAAGGTGCCGATTATAACAACACCCTCGTCTGGCAATCCCCCGAGGGTATTCATGTAAAACCGTTCTATCACCCGGACGATTTCAATTCCTCTTTCTCACCCATACCCGGTCAACCTCAGCAGTGGGAGGTGGTTCAACAGGTTTTTATCGACGACGAGGCTATCGCTAACAAACTGGCGCTGGATGCCCTGGATCGCGGTGCGGAAGCCCTGCTTCTTATAGCCGAAAAATCCTTCGAAATTGAACCCATGTTCTCAGGTTTCGATTTCTCGAAAGTCACCTTGTATTTCGACCTGCGTTTCCTCAACCTTGAATTTCTGAAGAAGCTGCAGACCTATCTAAGCGAAAAGCAAGCCTGTGTTTTTTACAATATCGACCTGATAGGTAATTTGGCACGGACGGGGAATTGGTATACCAATCTTAAACAGGACCATGAGATCCTGGATGAGCTTTTTTCTGAATTTCCTTCGGAAGCGATTTTAGGTGTGGATATGGCGGTGTACCAAAATTCGGGAGCTCATATTGTTCAGCAATTGGCCTACGGATTGGCGCACTGTAACGACTACCTGAATCACTTCAGCAATAAAAAAGACCTCCTTTTAAATTTTAAAGTTGCCGTTGGAAATAATTACTTCTTCGAAATAGCTAAAATTAGGGCTCTTCGGAAATTGTATGCGGCGCTCGCAACGGAATACGGCATGAATCCCAAGTGTAATATACTTGCTTGTCCGTCGCAACGAAATAAAACGCTCTACGATTATAACGTGAATATGCTGCGTACCACCACCGAATGTATGAGTGCCGTGCTTGGTGGTGCCAATGCAGTGAGTAACCTCCCTTACGATGCTATCTACCATAAAAGCAACGAATTTGGCGAAAGGATCTCCCGTAATCAGTTGCTTATCCTGAAATCGGAAAGTTATTTCAATACCGTTTCCAATCCTGCAGACGGGACTTACTATATCGAATCGCTTACCGATCAACTGGCTGAAGACGCCCTTACACTTTTTAAAGAGATAGAAGCTAATGGAGGATTCTTGAAAATGCTGAAACAGGGCACTATTCAGAAGAAAATAAAAGAAAGCGCACAAAAGGAACAGCAATTGTTCGACGAAGGAAAACTGGTACTGCTTGGGACAAATAAGTATCCCAACGCTGCCGATAGGATGAAAGAAACGATCGAATTATTTCCGTTCGTGAAAAACAAACCAAGAAAAACGCTCCTCGAACCTATCATAGAGCGTCGCCTGGCCGAACCCCTGGAAAAGGAAAGACTGGAAAATGAAAATTAAATATATACTGTTGGTAACTATAACACTTATCCTCACGGCTTGTGTGGATAAGGCTATTGAGGCTGTTGTCTGGACAGAAATTGAAGCCGATGAAGAACCACCAGGTACCTATCATTTGCTGGAGGAGGATGGCACGAAGATCTTCCTGCCTCGCGATTTTACCCGTTATTCGGTCTCCGATTTCCAAAAGGTGCTGGATACGGTACTGGATGGACAGGAGTACGAATCGGAAATTAAAAGGATCAATAAATTAAAGGATGCCCGGGGTTCGTTTTATATTTATTTCGACGATCAGTCCCGCTCCAGTCTCACTGTAAGTACTGTAGAGTATATGCAAATTGAAAAGGAGGAAGCACAAACCCTCCTGGGTATGATCCGGTCTCACCTGGATTATGAAGCCCTTAAAAAGAACATAAAGATCGAAAAAGTTACGGCCAAATACAGTGGTACTAAAACAAAGTACGTCTTCAAATCGGTCTATAGGTTAACCGATCTCGAAACCAATACGCAGTGGTATAATTCGAGCTATATCGTGACTTCCAATCTTAAAACAGTTTTTATACAACTGGTAACAGGCTTTGAAGCTGATTTCGATCCGTACATTTTAAAAACTATACTATGATGAGCAGAAAGAATTTGGAACATCTTAGTTTAAATGGGAAAGCCGAAAATAAACCCGATCCATCGGCAGATTCTACAATTACTGCTGAAGAAATTACAGTAAAAAAACAATACACTCCTTCTGATCTCGATGATATCCATCACCTGCAGTTCGTTGCGGGGATCGCTCCCAACCTTCGAGGCCCCTACTCCACCATGTATGTTCGCAGGCCCTGGACCATAAGACAATACGCAGGTTTTTCTACCGCCGAAGACAGTAACGCTTTCTATCGCAGAAACCTGGCCGCTGGTCAAAAGGGACTTTCGGTAGCTTTCGACCTGGCCACACATAGAGGCTACGACAGTGATCACGAGCGTGTAGTAGGCGATGTGGGAAAAGCAGGAGTAGCCATTGACAGTGTGGAGGATATGAAGATACTTTTCGACAAGATTCCTTTAGACAAAATGAGTGTTTCCATGACGATGAATGGTGCGGTGCTGCCCATAATGGCTTTTTATATTGTTGCTGCTGAAGAACAGGGCGTTTCTCCCGAAGCCCTGGCCGGTACCATCCAGAACGATATTTTAAAGGAGTTTATGGTTAGAAACACCTACATCTACCCTCCTGCTCCATCGATGAAGATCATTAGTGATATCTTCGAATTCACCTCGGAAAAAATGCCGAAATTCAATTCTATCTCTATTTCCGGGTATCATATGCAGGAAGCGGGCGCAACCTGCGATATTGAGCTGGCGTACACCCTTGCCGACGGACTCGAATACATCCGTACCGGTATAGCGGCAGGAATGGATATAGACTCCTTTGCTCCCCGGCTTTCTTTCTTCTGGGCCATTGGAATGAATCATTTTATGGAGATCGCGAAAATGCGGGCCGCCAGAATGCTCTGGGCAAAGCTGGTAAAACAATTCAACCCTAAGAATCCCAAATCACTTTCGCTTCGTACTCATTGCCAGACCAGTGGATGGAGCCTAACCGAGCAGGATCCTTTTAACAACGTGGCACGAACCTGTATAGAAGCAGCGGCAGCGGCCTTTGGTGGCACCCAGTCCCTGCACACCAATGCCCTGGATGAAGCTATCGCACTTCCCACCGACTTCTCGGCACGTATCGCCAGGAATACCCAGATCTATCTTCAGGAAGAAACCCAAATAACTCGAACGGTCGATCCCTGGGCGGGTAGTTACTATGTTGAAAGCCTCACTCATGAGATTGCTAATAAGGCTTGGGAACTGATACAGGAAGTGGAAGAATTGGGAGGAATGACCAAAGCTATTGAAGCAGGAATCCCTAAGCTACGCATTGAAGAAGCGGCAGCCCGTAAGCAAGCTCGTATCGATAGTGGCCAGGATATCATTGCTGGTGTGAACAAGTATCGCCTCGAAAAGGAAGACCCGCTACACATACTGGATGTGGACAACCAAAAGGTTAGAAACGGACAAATTGCACGCCTGGAGAGGATTAAAGCCGAAAGAAATAATGCGGAGGTAGTAACTGCCCTCGCAAAATTAACACAGAGCGCCAAAACAGGTGAAGGAAATTTATTAGCTTTAGCCGTAGATGCTGCTCGTAACCGTGCCACCCTGGGAGAGATCTCGGACGCATTGGAAAAGGAATTTGGACGCTATAAAGCACAGATCAGGTCCTTTAGCGGCGTGTACAGTAAAGAAATGCAGAAAGACCCTTCTTTTGAAAAAGCCCGTGCCATGGCAGATCAGTTCGCCGAATTGGAAGGACGCCGTCCACGAATAATGATCGCCAAAATGGGACAGGATGGACATGACCGTGGTGCCAAAGTCGTGGCAACAGGTTATGCCGATGTTGGTTTCGATGTGGATATCGGTCCGTTGTTTCAAACCCCGGCCGAAGCTGCAAAGCAAGCCATGGAGAACGACGTACATATCCTGGGGGTTTCTTCCCTGGCTGCCGGACATAAAACCCTCGTGCCCCAGGTAATTGAGGAACTGAAGAAACAGGGCCGTGAGGACATCATGGTTATTGTAGGTGGAGTTATTCCACCACAGGACTATCAATTCCTCTTCGATGCAGGTGCCGTAGCGGTTTATGGCCCGGGAACCCGTATTAGCGATGCCGCTATAGAAATGCTTGAGATTTTGATCGATTCGGTAGCCGAATAATGAAATACATTCTTTCCACAAACAGACTTGGACTTCGGAACTGGAAGAGCTCCGACGAACCACCGTTTATTGAAATGGGTAAGGACGCCGAAGTGATGAAGCATTTCCCTGGCGTACTCAGCGATTCAGATTCCATAGAGCTTATCAAACGACTTTCACATCATTACGAGCAATACAGCTATACCTACTTTGCAGTGGATGAATTGGAAACTGGCGAATTCATCGGGTTCACAGGTTTAAAGAATCAGGTGTGGGAAAGCGAATTTACACCCTGTGTTGATATGGGGTGGCGGCTAAAACGATCCGCCTGGGGTAAAGGGTTTGCTACTGAAGCTGCCCGAGTTTGCCTGGAAGCTGCCTGGCCGAAATTTGGATTGAAGGAAGTACTGGCCTTCGCCACCAACACCAACCTGGCTTCCCAACGAGTGATGCAGAAAATAGGAATGAATCACATTGGGAAAGTGCAGCATCCCATGATAACCGGCGATACCAGGTTTAGTCATTGCGAAGTCTATAAATTTACTATGCAAGCATAATATTTAAGGTTTAATCCTTACATTTACTGCTCTAAAAAACTAAGAATGGATCTAAAGGCTAAAATGCTACGAGACGACGCGCTAAAAGGAAAAACTATTGTTGTTACCGGTGGTGGCAGCGGCTTGGGAAAATCCATGACCACCTACTTCCTGGAATTGGGTGCCAATGTAGTTATTACCTCCCGAAATCTGGAAAAACTACAAACTGTTAAACAGGAACTGGAAGCCCAAACAGGTGGAAAAGTGCTCCCGGTACAGTGCGATGTGCGACATTACGACCAGGTGGAAGCTATGGTGGAAGCCTCGGTCAACGAATTTGGAACGGTGGATGTATTGCTGAACAATGCTGCCGGGAATTTCATTTCCCCAACCGAAAGACTTTCGGCTAACGCCTTCGATACCATTATAGACATTGTCCTGAAAGGCACCAAGAACTGTACGCTGGCCTT
>QQUG01000120.1 GCA_008501705.1 Flavobacterium sp. | reverse complement strand
TGGTGACCGTAAGCACCACCGGCAGGGCAAGTTTTGGTTTTAAATAATCTTTAAGGATCTCGTACAAGGCGTAGACCCCATACCCTATCCACATAGCAAATACATAGAAAGATCCTACCAGGGCGTAGTCTCTTTCACGAGGTTCGAAGGGTCGTTCGTTGAGGTAAACTTTTAAGGCCAGACCTGTGAACAGGAAGAAGACCAATAATACCCAGAAGGTCTTTTTATCGTTCATGAAATGAAACATCAGGCCGATGATGCCTAACAGCAAGGGAAGGAAATAGTAGGTGTTCCTGGCTTTGTTATCCTTTACGTCGCTAGGCAGGTTATCCTGGGAGCCCAGGAATATCTCATCGATAAATTTTATACCACTAAGCCAGTTGCCGTTCAGGTCGTCCAGTTGCCCCTGCACATCATTTTGTCTTCCGGCAAAATTCCACATAAAATATCTCCAATACATATAGCCAAACTGGTACTGGAACATAAATTTCATATTATCCCCAAAGGAAGGTTTTTCTATATCCAGGTAGGCACCGAAATTAGTTAGGAAGGTATGATAGTCTTCTGTATCTACCAGGCCTTCATTGTAAGCCTGTTTAAATTTGTTGACTTCTTCGATTAGCCTCTGTTCACTGCGGTATTTTCTTTTAACTGTAAAATCCAGACCATCGGTAAATTCGAGATAATTTTCGGCATGCTCTATGCTCCACATCCTTGGTAGAAGGGCTTTATGGGCATCGTCTGTATTTTGGCCAGCGTTCTCATAATTGTTTACGATCACGTATTTCCCGGCTTTTTCGTCTTTTTCGTATTTGGGTTTATCGTCCTTATAGGGGTTATCCGGATCCAGGCCTGCATAGGTTTCGGTAAATTGAGGGCCGTAGAATAAATGCGTTTCGGGGTATTGTTCCCTGTTGTAATAAGCGAGAAGTTCTCTGGCGTTGTTTGGGTTGTTTTCGTTGATAACCACTCCGGCATTTGCACGTATAGGTAGCATCAGCCAGCTGGAGAATCCAATAAAAATAAAGAGGACACAAAGGAGTAAAGTGTTCAAGCGAACATAACCTTTCTTACGTGTGGTTCTCAATCCGTAATAGAATAAGGCGATAAATAGTAAACCGGCTATGATAGTTCCCGAGTTAAAAGGTAGCCCGATATCATTTACGAAGAACAATTCCGAAGCACTAAAGAATTTCAATGTCATGGGCAATAAAAGCTTAAAAATGAAAAGCAGAATCGCCACCATAACAATATTGGCAACTATAAAATTCTTTGTGGTGATAGTCTTGTAATTTTTAAAGTAATAAAGAAATCCGATAGCCGGGATCGTTAATAATCCCATAAAATGTACTCCGAATGATAGCCCTATAATAAAAGCGATTAGTATAACCCAGCGATCACCTCTGGGAGTGTTCATTTCGCGTTCCCAACGCAGTCCTGCATAGAATAAGATTGACATGATACAGGCGGCCGAGGCGTATACTTCAGCTTCTACGGCGTTGTACCAAAAGCTGTCGGTAAAGGCAAAAGCAAGTGAACCTACAAACGCACTGCCTAAAATTGCAATAGCACTATTTTTATCGATCTCCTGTTGTTTGGTTACCAAATGGGAGATCAGGATAGTTAAGGACCAGAACATAAAGAGGATGGTGAAGGCACTGGCAAAGACCGACATCAGGTTTATAGTTAATGCGATGCTGGTGGGTTCCATGGCGAAGATGGAAAAGAAGGCGCCCAGGATTTGGTACAGAGGTGCTCCCGGGGGGTGTCCAACTTCCAGGTTACTTGCCGTGGTTATGTATTCTCCGGCATCCCAGAAACTGGCAGTTGGTTCTACCGTGAGCCAGTAGGTGAGCAAAGCGATGGCGAATACGGTCCATCCTAAGATCTTATTCCATTTAACAAAGTTGAAATCGGACATATAAAAAATATGGTTATTGGTCGAGGCGAATTTACTAATAATATGGCTAAGGGGACTGCTAAAAAAATCCTAACGTGCAGAAGTAGGGCATTATTTCATGAATTTGGGGGTGGAATTTGGTACTAGACCTTTATTTGGTTTACAGTTAGGGGTTCTGGAATGGGATTGGCTTATGGTTAGTGGGTTGGAGAATGACAGTGGGAATTATTTTTGCTGAAATTTGTTTGTGTGAATGAAACTTTATCTTAAATTTGCGCCCACATTATGGTATTGGCCCATGGTGTAAACCGCCAGAGGCGGTCTCGCTGGCTAACACGTCTGCCTGCCTTGGGCAGGTCTGGTTCAAAACCAGACTAAAAAAGGAAACAGTTGTAATTAATCTGTGAAAATTACATTATTTATTGGCCCATGGTGTAACTGGCAACACGTCTGGTTTTGGTCCAGAAGAGTCTAGGTTCGAGCCCTAGTGGGCCAACGAAATCGCCTCCAAGTCTAAACTTGGAGGCTTTTTTTATTTTGATAGGTCTCTCACCTGCCATCGCACCATCTGGCCCCTCATTTCAAAAGGTCTACCAGACCTTTTGACTTCAACAAACTTTCCGTTCCCCTTGTTCAGTTCCGTATAGACATAAGGTATTTTAGTTTTGGGTAGGGCTCTCACGCCAGCGCGGCAGTCTGGCCCGTCGCGATGAATGTCCGCTGGACATTCATTTTATCGCTCTGTCCCCTAGTGGGCCAACAAAAAGCCGCTTCAATCGAAGCGGCTTTTTATTTTATTGATTATTTGTATTATTTATTGGCCCACTAGATGTGGGTGGTTGTTTTCTTTGTCCAGTTCGCTTAAGTCTTGGAGAATTTTTAAATTAGTGAGTGATCTGTCGCTACGGGATGGGTGTTTTTAAGTTAAAAACAGATCAGAGCGAATAACAAAGTGGTTAAAAGATCTAGAAAAGTGAATATGAAAAGAATTTCTACACTACTATTTTTTACGCTTATTACAGTTTCAATTGGGGCTCAAAATAAACTAATTAAAAATTTTGATCGACATGAGATCATTAAAATAGTAGATGATCAATTATACAGTCATAATATCTTAGGTCGTAATTGTAAAATGATATATAGTTACAAGGATAAATCGTTCACAATTAGATGTATTTCAGATCGAAATAACGCTATCCTATATCAATTATTTAATTACGTAGAGACGAAGAACAATGAGGTATATGTCTCATTGTTTGGTGATGGATCCAACCCTATATCGGTTTATAAAGTGAATGATTTGATCTATGAAAGTAACTCTCTCGAATTTGTGCAATCTTTTGTCACGCCAGATGGGCAAAGAGGTATAGAGATCTACAGATACTACAATATTAAATAATCCTTCTACCAAAGCTTCTTTTTCCCAAAGGTAAAATTAGTTGTCTATCCCTCCATTCATAAAATATAGTTTATACAACAGCTTGCAAAGAGCTATCGTGGGTGATGTAATATTTCCCTAGATCTTGATAATATCCGTAGGAGTTTCAACCAGAATGGTTCTGTCGCCCCTTATCGCGATAGGTTGTTTCATGATCTCGGGGTTGCTGCGTATCATCTTTATCCAGTCATCGCTGGACAGTTGGGACTTTTCAAATTGTTGGGTGTAAGAAGGATGGTCCTGATTTACCAGGTCTTCAATCTTAAGCTGTAACCTGTTGGCAATCTCGACTATCTGTGTACCCGTTAATGGTGTTTTTAAGATATCTATCTTAAGCAGTGCAAATCCTTCGGTCTCTGCATAGGCAATGGTTTGCTTGGCTCTTGCCGAATTGGAACTGTAATAAAGTGTTATTTGTCTGTCTGAAGTTGCTATTTCTCCCATTGTACTTAATTTATAACGCCTCCTGGTTTGTATTTAATTTTAACTTTTAGTAATTTAATGATGGATACAAACATAGCGGGACTCATATCAAATCCCAATGATATCTATCATTTATTCTGAAATCAAACAGCATGAATATCGGTGAGGAATATCATAGTTTCCCGAGTTGATAGAAATTAAATTTACAACTTAAATAAATTTCGACCTATGGATTTATCTAATTTCTTAACCGCGTTCTGGGGCTGGTACCTGATGATTTTCTTTGTTATCCTTAGCTTCAACCCAAAACGGATAAAACAGATCTTTGCCGACTTTAAAGATCAGAAATTTGTCATCCTGGCGGCCTTTCTCGCTATAATTATAGGATTGCTCAATATTCTGGCACATAACATCTGGGAGGCAGACCATCGGATCGTCGTAACCTTGTTAGGCTGGAGCTCTTTGTTTCTGGGGTTATCTTTGTTTATAATCCCCAATACGGTTACCAAATGGCTGGACTATATTAATATGAAATTGGTTCAGGTGTTGTATGTCCTCCTGTTATTGGTAGGGGTCTATTTACTGAATGTAGTATATCAGTTGGTCCCATATTAATAACTCGCCATTAAACGAATCTTACTTTTTTACCAACAGCATCAAGAGTAAAAACAAATGCAAATCGACACATCTTATGCTAACGTTTAAGAATTTCAACATAGCAGACTGGTTTTCATTCTATCGAATTGCAGCTGCTCCGGCTTTATTGGTACTTGCGTATTTCGAGTTGCGGGAGGCTTTTACATGGATGTTGCTTATAAGCTTTAGCACCGATGCGATCGATGGATATCTTGCGCGATCCCTCAAAATAACCAGTGCCAGAGGATCTCAATTGGACTCCATGGGAGATCAGATCACACTATTGATAGGGATTGTAGGACTTTTTGTTTTCGAATTAGATTTTATTCAAGGTAAACTGCAACTGTTATTGGTTGTCTTTATACCTTACATTGTTCAAATGATAATTGCCTTTATTAAATACGGAAAAGCAACAGCCTTCCATACTTATTTCGCAAAATTATCGGCAATTGCACAAGGAATTTTTATCTTATGGACACTGTTCTTCGGCCCGGTCTTATGGTTGTTTTTTTTGGTGATCGTAATTGGAGTGCTGGAAACCATAGAAGAGATCACTCTCATTTTCATGCACGATACATGGACCGAAGATGTGAAGGGGATATATTGGGCGTTGAAGAAGAGACGCAAGGACCGCAAAGCGAAAAAAGATAAGGAATCCCGTTAATCATGCGGAGATATTCATTTTTTACAATTGTACTGTTGTGTCTGGTATTGTTACTTGTAGACACTCTGAGTTATTATTGGCTGCAATCAATAACAACGCTACACCTGACACCGGGTTTAAAGAAAACGATCGATATATTATTTTGGTTCTTCAGTATTGGATTAATAGGTTCCATTCTCAGCTTAAAAATTAGATTGGATTCCATTAGCGCGCTTAGAAGGCAAAAACTTGTTTCCTCACTATACGGCCTTACCGTCTCATCCTTTGCACCCAAACTTATCTTTGTTCTCACTATCTCCTTGCTCACGCTTTTTAATGTTGTATTTTCCGAAACTGCCTCTAAGATCCTGGTTCCCGTCATAGGATTACTCTCGGGTTTTGTCCCCTTTTTTGTTATCCTGTACGCTATTTTCGTTTCGCTATATCGTTTCAGAGTTCATCATGTAAACCTATTGTTTAAAAACTTGCCTGAAGGATTCGATGGCCTTAGGATCGTGCAAATTTCCGATCTTCACCTGGGTAGTTTTAATAGAAAATATCATATTCTCGAACGGGCTTTCAACAAGATCAATGCCCTGAAACCGGATTATATCTTCTTCACAGGGGACCTGGTGAATAATTATGCATGGGAACTGGAGGGATGGGAACCATTTTTTCTGAACCTCAAGGCGAGAAGAGGTAAATTCGCCATTCTGGGAAATCACGATTATGGGGATTACAGCGATTGGTCTTCCGAAGAAAAAAAAGAAGAAAACCTGAAATTGATCAAGGAATTCTACAGCGCCACAGATTTCACCCTTTTATTAAACGAATCCCGTATCGACCGAATAGGAGACGATCAGATCGCGATCATTGGAGTGGAAAATTGGGGAAAACCTCCCTTCCATAAATATGGCGATCTCAAACAGGCAATGCAACTGGCAATTCACTCTCCATTTAAGATCCTCCTCTCCCACGATCCTACACACTGGGCCGAAGAAGTAGCCGGGAAGACGAGAATAAACCTTACCCTGTCGGGGCACACGCATGGGATGCAGGCAGGAATTCAGTTTAAAAGCAAACAATGGAGTCCTGCAAAACTTAAATATAAGCATTGGGCGGGATTGTACCGAAACGGGGAGCAATGTCTTTATGTAAACCGGGGGATGGGGTGGATTGGATTTCCGGGGCGTATTGGGATGCGGCCGGAGATCACTTTGTTAAAACTAAAGACTGTCCTTACTACAAAGGATGAACTACCTGTACTCGATGGGAATCCTCTCGTTCAGCAGGCGCCAGGTATAGCCTAACTCGCTATTTTTGTCAAGATCGAACACCGAATAATAACGAAACATCATGTCTGGGTCATCCTCATCGATCGTAATTGGCTGTAAGGTATCCGGCCTATTGTCCTTATGAATTGCCCATCCATTAACCACCTGTTTCCATTTATTATCCCGCAATACAAAGAGGTAATATTTATTGAAATTAGGATCCTTTATCACTGTATTTACCAGCAACAGGTCACTTTCAAACTGGGGAAATCGCAGATAGGAAATCTCTGCTCCTAAACTATTTCCCAGCAATAATTCGGGTGCGGCATTATCTTCAAATGCGATGGTAGTTAAAGCTCCGGGCATGTGAACATCTTTCACATAGCCGTAAAAGGCCCTGGTGTTTTTACGATAGTTAGCTATAACGGCATCGGCGGGAATTATGGGTTCAATGATCACCTCTTTGGGAGGAGTTTCCACAACCACCGTGGTCGTATCTTTTCCAATAACAACAGTATTGGATTTTTGAGTGGATGTTCCGCAGCTAATTAACAGCCACAGCAGCATCAGGAAAAAAATAGATCTCATTAGATCTTAAAGGTAATTACAGGCATGTTTGCGTGATTTACCATATCCTCGCTAATACTTCCGTTAAAGAAATGCGATAAGCCCTTTCGGCCGTGTGTGCTCATCCCAATAAGTTGGGCGCGGATCTCCTTGGCAAAATTCAGGATCCCTTTTTCAACCGAGATATCGTTATAAATGCTTAGTGTATAATTCTCGGCAGCAGTTCCTCTAACAAAGGCTTCCATCGTTTCACGAGCCTCGGCCGTGGTCTTAAATCCACTAGGAGTATTGATAAGCAAGAGGTGCATATGGGCGCCTATCGCTTTAGCAAATTTTTGAGCATCCATGAACGGTTTACGGCATTCCTGCGAAAAATCGGTTGCAAAAACGAAATCGCGTATTTCTAAATTGGCGTGGTCGTTCTTGATCACCAATACCGGTATCTCGGAGGTGCGAACTACCTTTTCCGTATTGCTCCCAATGAACATCTCTTTAAAGCCACTGGAGCCATGTGATCCCATGACGATGAGTTCGATTTTATTTTTATCGACAGCCTCTTTAATATCGTCGTAGATCTCACTGTGGCCAATGGTCTTTTGAATACTAATATTTTGCAGGTAGGGTTTTTTTAATAATTCTGAAAAGCGTTTTTCGGCTAGTTTTATAAAGTATAACGCTTCGGGTAAACTCCCGGAGTCTCCCGAATTTGCAAGATGTAACGGGATTTCCATACTGTGAAGCAGGAAGATCTCTCCATCGTTTTTCGCAGCCATTTGAGCCGCAACTTTCAGGGCATTTTCGGCTTGTTTTGAAAAATCTGTAGGGACAAGGATTTTTTTCATCAATAGTTGGTGTTTCCAGTTGGTTTTGTTACAGGAAGATACAAAAAATATATCGGTTGGCATTTGCTTTTTTATAAGAAAAATATGTCCTATATTTGCAGCGAATTTGGTACGTAACAAACCGAGGGGACAATAAGTCCCCTCTTTTTATAGCCAAAAAATAATGCGAGAGCGAGTAGAAGAATTATTGAACAAGGCATTGGAGCAGAAACCAGAGTTGTTTTTGATCGATCTTACTATTTCCGAAGCCAAGCAGATTCGAATAATTATTGATGGGGATAAGGGCGTTACAGTGCAGGATTGCATAGATGTAAGCCGCGCCATTGAACACAATTTGGATCGTGAGGAAGAGGACTTTGCCCTGGAAGTACATTCGGCGGGAGTTACCGAACCCTTAACGATGATTCGGCAATACAAGAAGAATCTGGGTAGAAAACTAAAGGTTCGAACTGCTGAAGAAACCATAGAAGGTGAACTTACACAAATGGATGATGAGGCTGTGACCCTTCAATGGAAAGCTCGTGAACCTAAACCTATAGGAAAAGGAAAAGTTACCGTTCAAAAAGAAGCGGTGATCCCATACAACGATATTGTTGAAGCAAAAGTGATGATAACATTTAATTAAAATGACATGGAAAATTTAGCGTTAATTGATTCATTTTCTGAATTTAAAGACGATAAACTCATTGATAGAGTAACGCTTATGGCGATACTGGAAGACGTTTTCAGAAACGCTTTGAAGAAGAAATACGGGAGTGACGATAATTTTGACATCATTATCAACCCGGATAAAGGTGACCTTGAGATCTGGAGAAACCGTGTGGTGGTAGCCGATGGAGAAGTTGAGGATCCTAATGAAGAGATCTCACTTTCGGAAGCACGAAAGATAGAAGATGATTTTGAAGTTGGGGAAGATGTGTCTGAAGAGGTAAAACTTATCGATCTGGGTAGAAGGTCTATTCTGGCCTTGCGCCAAAACCTCATCTCGAAGATACACGAACACGACAATACAAACATATACAAGCAGTTCAAGGAACTGGAAGGAGAGATCTATACTGCAGAAGTTCACCATATTCGCCATCGGGCAGTCATCCTGCTTGACGATGAAGGAAACGAGATCATTCTTCCGAAAGACAAACAGATTCCGTCCGATTTCTTTCGTAAGGGAGATAATGTTAGGGGTATCATCGAAAGCGTGGAATTGAAAGGTAATAAGCCTTCCATTATTATGTCGCGCGCTAACCCTATTTTCCTTGAAAAACTATTCGAACAGGAAATTCCAGAAGTGTTCGATGGACTCATCACCGTTAAGAAAGTGGTTAGAATACCGGGAGAAAAAGCAAAGGTTGCCGTAGATTCTTACGACGACAGAATTGACCCGGTAGGAGCCTGTGTAGGTATGAAAGGATCTCGTATTCACGGAATTGTACGTGAATTGGGGAATGAAAATATAGATGTTATAAATTATACCAATAACTTAAACCTCTTCATAACGCGTGCCCTTAGTCCGGCAAGAGTTACGGCAATCAATATAGACGAAGAGAATAAGCGTGCAGAGGTGATCCTAAAACCTGAGGAAGTATCCAAGGCTATAGGACGTGGCGGACATAACATCAGGCTGGCAGGGCAACTTACCGGCTACGAAATAGATGTACTTCGTGAAGGTGCTGAAGAGGATGTGGAACTAAGAGAATTTTCCGATGAGATCGAAGAATGGATCATTGAAGAATTCCATAAAATTGGACTCGATACTGCCAAGAGTGTGTTGGAACACGACATCGATGATCTGGTAAAACGTACCGATCTTGAGCAGGAGACCATTCAGGAGGTTATCAATATATTAAAAGAAGAATTTGAAGAGTAGTTAAAAGATTAACTACTTTTATACCAAAATTAAAATTAGGAGAAAGCATTTTTATGGCTGAAGTAAAAACAATGAGGCTTAGTAAAGTACTTCGCGAATTCAATATCTCGCTGGATCGTGCCGTGGAATTTTTAAGTTCCAAAGGATACGAAATAGAGGCACGCCCTACTACCAAGATCACAGCCGAGGAATACGAAGTGCTTTTTGACGAGTTCCAGACAGACAAGAGCAAAAAGGTAGCTTCTAAAGAAGTTGGGGAGGAAAAACGTAAGGAAAAGGAAGAACTCCGGATAGCTCGAGAAAAGGAACAGGAAGAAAAGGAAAAGAAAAGTGCCTCCAAAGTAATTAAAGCCGAAGCCAAACTCGACGGCCCTAAACAGGTTGGGAAAATTGAACTGGATGATGCCAAGGAAAAGAAAAAGGCTACCGAAGAAATAGAAGTCAAGACCGAAGTTGTAGAAGGAGTTGCCGAAGAAAAACCGAAGGTTGGAGCTACCAAGACAAAAGCTAAAACCACGGCTAAGGAGGAGAAGGAGCCTGTTAAAGAAGCCGAAGTCGAAGCACCAGAAGACAATAGTAAAAAAGTGGTGGAGACCAACTACCAGAAACTGGATGGTCCAAACTTCACCGGAAAGAAAATAGACCTTTCTCAATTTAAGAAACCCGAAAAGAAGAAGGAAGAGAAGAAAGATGATGCGAAGGATAAGGAGAAAAAGAGTCGACGAAGAAGAATAAGCAAGGAACCTTCAAAAGGAGCCGGCAACCACCGGGATAACCGTGGCCGAAGAGGAAGAAGCAATATTCCTAAGGAAGAGCCTAGTGAAGAAGAAGTGCAAAA
>QQUG01000074.1 GCA_008501705.1 Flavobacterium sp. | reverse complement strand
CAAAAATGAAAACATTCAAGCAGCTTTCTCAAAAAGAAATACCCAGTTGTAGATTTTATGTCCCGAACTGTAGAAACACCCTATAGGAGTCCGCGCGATTTGATCTCCAGATACTTATTGATGGTAGTTACCGTAAGGTCGTCGGGAGGGGTAAGCACCGTTTGTATGCCTCGCTGTTGTAATTCGAGAACCATAAGTTTTTTGTCGAATTCAAATTGTCGGGCTATGGTTTGATCTACTATCTCTGGTACGCTGTTGGCCGGATCCTCTATTAGTTGTTTTAATTCGGTGTTCTCAAAGAAGATCACAACGAGCAGGTGTTTTTTAGCCAGTGCCTGTAAGTAGGGAAGCTGCCTGTGAAGGGAAGAAATATGCTCAAAATTAGTGTAGAGCAACAAAAGGCTTCTGTGAGTGATATGCTGTTTCACAAATGCCTGAAGTTTGCCGAAACTGGCGTCCAGGAATTTGGTGTCGACATTATAAAGGGATTCCAGGATAGTATTTAGGTGTGTTTTCTTGGCTTTGGCCGGGAGAAAATTACCTAACTCATTAGAAAAATCGAGCATACCAACCTTATCACCTTTCTTTAAGGCAATATTAGAAAAAGCCAGGGAACTGTTTATCGCGTAGTCAACTAGTTTTAATTCGTTGAAAGGCATTTTCATTACCCTGCTGGTGTCTATGATAGAGTAGACAGGCTGCATCTTCTCGTCCTGGTATTGATTTACCATGAGTTTCGCATTCTTTGCGGTTGCCTTCCAGTTAACGGTGCGAACATCATCACCAACTACATAATCTTTTATCTGTTCGAATTCCATGGTATGACCAATACGTCGTATCTTTTTCAGGCCGGTATAGGACAAACGGTGGTCTATGGCCATGAAATCGTATTTTTTCATCTGAATAAAGGACGGATACACTTTTACCATCTGTTCATTGCTAAACGTATACCTGCGGCGAACCAGAGCAATAACCGAACTCACATAACAGTTCATATTTCCGAAGATATATTCTCCCCGTTCCACCGGCCGAACGTAATATTGCAAGGTCTTACTATTCTTCCCTGCTATGGCAGTTTGCTGATTGAAATCACGCTTCTGAAATTGAATGGGCAGTTCGTCGATGAGTAATACCTTTATGGAGAATCGATATTGGTTTTTCAGCCGAACATTCACCTCATTCTTGTCGCTGTTCGAGAATTTTTCGGGTAACAATCTACTTCCATCCAGTCCTTTACCACTGTAAAGCATAGAAATTTCCATCAACATCAGCAGGATCAGACCTAATACAATAAGCCAGGTAATCCCATAGAGGGGTGTAACCCAATAGGAGATCAGAAAAAGTACCACGATCACGCTGATCGCGATAAAGAAGCGCTGACTTAAATATAAAGATCTGATAAATTTTAGCACTATCTGGGTATTTCGATGGATTGTGAGATCATGTCTATTACAGTTTCGGGTGCCATTCCCTCCATTTCCCTCTCGGGCGAAAGGATAATACGGTGTCTCAATACCGGAGCGAGTGATTTTTTAACATCGTCCGGGGTCACGAAATCTCTCCCGTTTATGGCGGCAAATGCCTTTGCGGCATTCATAATAGCAAGAGAAGCACGGGGAGATCCACCTAGGTATAAATGTGGATGGTTTCTGGTTTTATCTACGATCTGTGCTATATAATTAAAGATCTTATCCTCAATGAGGATACTCTGCACCTGCTCCCGGAACTTCCTTAGATCTTCCGGACTCAAAACACCACTAACCAGTGTTTCCGGTGCGGTGAGTTTCCGGTTGTGATGCGACTTTAGGATGTCCACCTCATTGTCCAGGGTTGGATATCCCACACGAATTTTAAATAAGAAACGGTCCAGTTGCGCTTCAGGCAGGGGATAGGTTCCTTCTTGTTCTACAGGATTTTGAGTAGCCAGCACCATGAAAGGGTATTCCATGTTGTATTTATGTCCGTCCATAGTGATCTGTCGCTCTTCCATAACCTCGAATAATGCCGCCTGGGTTTTGGCCGGGGCACGGTTAATCTCGTCTATAAGTATGATATTCGAAAATATCGGGCCTTTTTTAAATTCGAACTCAGATTCTTTCATGTTCAGCACCGAAGTACCCAACACATCACTTGGCATGAGGTCTGGTGTAAATTGTATCCTGCTGAAATCTGTTTTTAGGGTTTTTGCAAATAGCTTGGCCGTGATCGTTTTTGCGATCCCGGGAACGCCCTCTATGAGCACGTGGCCATTGGCGAGCAAACTTACAATGAGTAATTCTATAAAGTCATGCTGACCAATAATTACCTTGTTGAGCTGCGATTTAATTCCGGCCACCGAATTCTTTAGATCGTCCAGCGGGATACGACTGTCAAAATGTAGCTCGTCGTTATTTTGTTCAGGGTTTTCCATCTGCTTTATGTTTAAATGATTCTATTTTATAATGTAATTCTTTTAATTCCTGCTTACCGATAGAAGGCGCATTTCCAATCCTCTCCATATACACAAACAGTTCTTTGGTCTGCTCCGCCGAATTGCCGCTACGCGCCGCTACTGTTATATAGAACTTGCTGTTGATGATATTTGTGGGAACACGATATTGCGTA
>QQUG01000166.1 GCA_008501705.1 Flavobacterium sp. | reverse complement strand
GCAAATGCAAATAATTATACTATATTTGGGGGTGATTAACCTTTTATTAACTAATGATAACCCATATTCAGGGCAGGCTGATTGAGAAAAATCCGACGGAAGTTATCATAGACTGCAATGGGGTAGGTTAGTTTATCAACATTTCGTTGCATACATTTTCGCAGCTCCCCACGGGTGAAAATGTAAAATTATACACTCATTTGCAAGTTCGTGAAGACTCTCATACATTGTATGGATTTTCGGGTAAAGCAGAGCGTGAAATATTCAGATTGTTGATCTCAGTATCGGGAATTGGGGCAAGTATTGCAAGAACCATGCTTTCTTCACTTTCACCGCAACAGATCATTGAAGCCATCGCTTCTGAAGATGTGGTTACAATACAGTCTGTAAAAGGGATAGGGAGCAAAACGGCACAGCGTGCAGTTTTGGATTTGAAAGACAAAATATTGAAAGTGTATGGACTCGAAGATGTTTCTGCCATTTCGAGCAATACGAATAAAAATGAAGCGTTATCAGCATTGGAGACTTTAGGCTTCGCTCGAAAGCAGGTGGAAAAGGTATGTGATAAGATATTAAAAGAGCAACCCGAAGCCTCGGTTGAGGAGATAATAAAACAAGCTTTAAAAAATTTGTAAACATTGGGCGCAAAACATTACGATTACAAAAGAGGCTTTTTTAAGCTTTTATTTATTTTAGGAATCATATTTGGCGGCTTTAGCACAGCACAGGCGCAGGACTCAACAAGTACCGGATTCGAGATGGGGAGGATGGAGCTACCCAACCCTCAAAGCATCATAGACCTTTATACATACGACCCCATCACCGATCGTTATATCTATACACAGGCGATCGGCGATCTCAATATCACCTATCCTATCATCCTCACTCCTGAAGAATTCCAGGAATTAATACTGCAGGAACAAATGAAGGCCTACTTCAAAGAGAAGATAGATGCCGCGGACGGAAGAAAGGAAGGCTCTGAAGAATTACAAAAGAACCTGCTACCTACCTTCTATGTGAACAGTAGTTTTTTCGAATCTGTTTTTGGTGGAAATACGATAGAGGTTATTCCTCAGGGTAGTGTTGAAATGGACCTGGGCTTACTTTATACCAAACAAGACAACCCGTCTTTCTCACCTAGAAACCGTAGAAACTTATCCTTCGATTTCGACCAGAGGATCAGTCTTAGTCTACTGGGAAAAGTAGGGGAACGACTTCAGGTAACTGCCAATTACGATACCCAGTCCACCTTCGATTTTCAAAATCAAATAAAACTTGAATACACGCCTACCGAGGACGATATCATACAAAAGATAGAAGTGGGTAACGTAAGTATGCCACTCAACAGTAGCCTTATACAGGGAGCACAGAGTCTATTTGGTGTAAAAACAGAATTACAGTTTGGTAAAACAACGATTACAGGTGTATTTTCTGAACAAAAATCGGAAACCAGAACAGTGGTAGCCGAAGGGGGCGCAACCATTACCGAATTCGAGGTCTTTGCCCTTGAATACGATGAGAACAGACACTTCTTCCTGGCACATTACTTCCGGGATAATTACGATAGAGTCCTGGAAAGATATCCTTTTATCAATTCCAATGTTCAGATCACGCGGGCAGAGGTCTGGATCACCAATCGTTCAAACAGGACAGAGAGTGTTAGAAACATTGTGGCCTTACAGGATCTTGGAGAGGCGAACCCAGAGAATATAGGCTTGGATGTTCCTCCGGGAGGCTTTATTAACCGTCCGCCCAATTCACTAGCCGATAATGCCAACAATGACTTCAACCCATTTGGGATAGATGATCCTGCTGTTCAGTCTATATTGAATCCGGCAATTCGAGATATTGCTACGGTACAGCAAGGTTTTAGTGGGGTACAGGTAAGTGAAGGAATAGACTACGTAACCCTTGAAAATGCAAGACGATTGCAGGCAAATGAATATCGCCTGAATTCTCAATTGGGGTATATATCCCTGAATCAGCGGCTCAATAATGATGAGGTACTGGCGGTAGCATTTCAGTATACTGTAAATGGAAAAGTTTACCAGGTAGGAGAGTTCTCTAATGATGGTGTGGAGGCAACGGGCCAGACATTCCCCGGAATGGATCCCGGTTCCCCTCCGGAAGGCGGACTGCCGCAAAACCTAGTTGTAAAATTGCTTAAGAGTAATATCACCAATGTAGAAGAACCTCTTTGGGATATTATGATGAAAAACATCTATGCCCTGGGGGCATTTCAGCTGGAGCCAGAGGATTTTAGGTTGAACATATTCTATACAGACCCCTCGCCTCTTAACTATATTGTTCCTGCAACGGGTACTCCCGAGTTTCCGGCAACAGACCTTCCGGAAGATGTTGATGATACCATTCTATTAAATGTTTTCAACCTCGATCGCCTGAATTTCAACAATGATCCCCAACAGGGAGGAGATGGATTTTTCGATTTCCTGCCGGGAATTACGGTAGATCAGCAGAATGGGCAGGTGATCTTTACAAGCGTCGAACCTTTCGGGGAATATCTGTTCAACAAACTGGACAATACACCCGGTGGCTCGGAGAATTACGAAATTCCGTCCACCTATAATGCCAACCAGAACAAGTACGTCTTCAGAAAATTATATACCTCTACAAAAACCATAGCCGAGCAGGAACAAAGTGACAAGAACAAGTTTCAGCTAAAGGGTACGTACAAATCGACCGGGGCCGATGGTATTCCAATTGGAGCTTTCAATGTGCCTCAGGGATCGGTAACAGTAACCGCAGGTGGACGCGTACTGGTGGAAGGTGTGGATTATACGGTAAACTACCAATTGGGACGTGTACAGATCCTGGATCCGGCTTTACTGAATTCGAATACTCCTATCCAGATCACGACAGAGAATAATACCTTGTTCGGTCAACAAACCAAACGATTTACCGGGCTGAACGTGGAACATAGATTTAGTGAGAATTTTCAATTGGGAGCTACCTATTTGAATCTCAACGAACGACCGCTTACCCAGAAATCGTCGTACAATGTGGAGCCCATCAATAATACAATTTTCGGGCTGAATGCGAATTTTTCTACTGAAGTTCCTTTCCTTACACGCTTAGTCAATAAATTACCCAATATAGACACCGATGTAGAATCTAACATCTCCTTGAGAGGTGAATTTGCTTACCTCTTACCCGGGGCACCGAAAGTGGCAGATTTTGATGGGAAGGCGACCGTCTATGTAGATGATTTTGAAGCGTCGCAAACAGAATTGGACGTAAAAGCTCCCTTGAGCTGGTATCTGTCAAGTACTCCGGTTGGATTTGGAGGAGAACAAGCAAACGGAAACCTGGCATACAATTACAACAGGGCTAAATTAGCCTGGTATACCATCGATCCGATCTTTTATAGCAGTCAGCGACCCGACGGGATTGATGATGAAGACCTGTCATCACCATTTACTCGGCGGATCTTCAGGGATGAGATATTCCCTAACCAGGATATCATACAGGGGCAAACCCAGGCGATATTCTCACTGGATCTCGCTTATTATCCAAGTGAAAGAGGACCTTATAACTTCAACCCTGTGTTAGGTGGAGGAAATACCCTCCCGGATCCTGAGACCCGATTTGCAGGTATTTCCAGACAACTTACAACAACAGATTTCGAACGATCCAATGTGGAGTATATTCAGTTCTGGATCATGGACCCTTTTATTTACGAAGAGAACGCTACGAACACAGGGGGTATGTTACGTTTTAACCTGGGGAATATTTCAGAAGATATACTTAAGGACGGAAGAAAACAATATGAGAACGGTCTGCCAGAAGACGGTGGTACAGCCAATACAACAGCAACTGCCTGGGGAAAAGTACCTACCAATCAATCGCTGGTGTACACCTTCGATACCCAGGGAGAACAACGTACCAATCAGGATATAGGATACGACGGACTAAACGATGCAGGTGAGGCAGCTCAATTCCCGGACTTTGCGGGACAGCCGGATCCCGCCGGAGATAATTATCTGTATTTTTTACAGGCTGAAGGTAATATTCTAGAGCGATATTTACAGTACAACGGTACAGAAGGAAACTCCCCTGTAGAAGTTGGAGATACTAACCGCGGTTCTACTCCGCAACCTGATGTGGAAGATATCAACCGCGACAATACCATGAATACGGTGGATAGCTATTTCGAATACGACATCGAAATAAGACCCGGGCAGCTCGATCCGTCCACGAACGATTATGTAACAGATGTGAAGGAACTGGATGTAACCCTTCAGAATAATGAGACCATCCCGGTACGTTGGGTGCAATTTAAAATCCCAATTAGTGAACCGGACAGAGCGGTAAATGGAATTGCCGATTTCAGGTCGATCCGTTTTATGCGAATGTATCTAAGTGAGTTCTCGCAAAATACAGTACTTAGATTTGGTTCCTTAGACCTGGTTCGTGGCGATTACAGGCGTTATATTCAAACTCTCGATATTACGGGAGAAGATCCGGATATGGATGATACTATTTTCGAGAATGAGGCCGTAAGTATAGAACAGAACGAGAACAGACAACCCATTCCTTATGTTTTACCTCCAGGTGTAATTAGGGAGGAACTAAATAATAATAACAATATTATTCGTCAGAACGAGCAGTCACTGGCATTACGCATAACCGGACTGGAACCTGGAGATGGTAGGGCGGTATATAAGAATTTCAACGTCGATATGCGACAATATGAAAACCTTGAGATGTTCATTCACGCCGAGTCACTACTCAACGAAACTGCCTTAAGTGACGGGGATATGGTTGCGTTTATGCGATTGGGTAATGACCTAAATCAAAACTTCTACGAGATCCAGATACCACTTAACCCTACGGCTTTCAATGTATCTTCGGCAGAAGACATATGGCCCATAGAAAATAGACTTAATTTACCGCTCCGCCTCTTACAAGAAGTAAAGACACGGACCTTGGGCGACCCGAACAACAATCCAACGGTGCTGCAATTCTTCGATCAATCTGAATTGGATCCGGGATCGGTAGACGGTCCGGAGAATGATCTGAGGATTGGTATTCAGGGTAATCCTAGTTTCGGAAATGTAAGGGTGATCATGTTAGGTATGAAAAATGCTACCACCAATGATATTTCGGGAGAAGTTTGGTTTAACGAACTTAGACTTTCGGAGCTGAAGAACCAGGGCGGATGGGCTGCTGTAGCAAGCATGGATGCGAACCTGGCCGATTTCGCCAATATCAGCGCAACAGCAGGAAGAAGTACCATAGGATTTGGTTCCATAGAGCAGGGCCCCAACCAACGTAGCAGGGAAGACGCACAGCAATACGACGTGGTGACCAATGTAAATCTTGGGCAACTTTTACCACAGAAATGGGGTATACAGCTACCATTTAACTACGGTAGGTCTGAAGAACAGATCACACCACAGTATGATCCGGAGTTCCAGGACATTGAGTTGGACGCACGCTTAGACAATACCACTGATGAGGCCGAGAAGGAGCGCATCAAGCAACAGGCAATTGATTATACAAAAAGACAAAGTATTAACTTTATTGGGGTTAGAAAAGACAGAACGAGTGAGAAAGCGCCTATGCCCTATGATATCTCCAATTTTACTTTCTCCTATTCTTATAACCAGGTGGACCATCGCGATTTTGAGATAGAGGAATCCCTGGATCAGAACGTCCGTGTAGGAGGAACATACAACTATAATTTTATTCAGAAACCAGTTGAACCCTTTAAAAAGAATGATTCATTATTTACCGGGAAGTACTGGAAGTTCCTGAAAGACCTTAACTTCAATTATCTGCCTACCAATATTTCGGTAAGCTCTAATATTGTACGACAGTATAATGAGCAAAAGTTCAGGGAGATCAACCTGGCTCAAAACTTAAAGCCCGTACCCCAATTATATCAACGCAATTTCTTGTTTGACTGGCAGTATACGATTAACTACAATTTAACTCGATCACTTCGATTTAATTTTAATGCATCGAACAACCGTATTATTAACAATTACATCACCCCGGAATTACTGGACGATGGCAATGTTGTGTATAATGTGGATAATTCGATCGGTATCTGGGATGGCTTCTTCGATGTAGGAGATCCTAACCAGCATTTCCAATCCCTGCAGGTTAATTACGATTTACCATTCGATAAGTTCCCGTTCTTGAAGTTCATAAGAGCTACCTATTCCTACCAGGGAGATTTTCAATGGCAGGACGGAAGCGACCTATTAAGTAATATTCCTTACCCCATAGGGGGAGATGATCCGGAATTTTTCGATCTGGGGAATTCTGTTCAAAATGCGAGCACACACAGGATCAATTCTAATCTGGACATGAACACCTTCTATCGCTATATTGGTCTCACCAAAATAAAGGCCGGTGAAAGAGGTGGTTCCGGAGCGAACCAGGGAGGTGGACCAGGTTCCGGCGTTAGGGGAATAAAAGAACGTGCAGCTAAAGGTGGCGGAGAAGAAAAAAGCAATGAAAACTCCAAAGGTGGAGATGGTCTTATATCGGGTAGCGGTAATACAGGAGGTCAGGGTGGCCGAAGCGGATCAACTTTGAGTGGAGGAGCCAAGGCAGTGAATACCCTAATAGGTTTAGTAACCTCCGTCAAAAAAATACAATTCAATTACCAGGAGAATAACGGTATTTACTTACCGGGGTACACCCGATCTATCGGAATGTTGGGTACATTAAAACCATCGGCAGGATTTGTGTTTGGTAGTCAGCGTGAAGTACGGGAACTGGCGGCTCGAAAAGGATGGCTAACGCTGTATCCCGAATTTAACGAACAGTATACAGAAGTTGAAAGTAAACAACTGGATTACCAGGTGAACACAGAACTTATTCCGGACCTAAAGATAGACTTTAATGGGAACAGGATCTATGCAGAAAATTATGCAGAAAACTATATAGTGGAAGATGGATTGTACCGATCGTTAACACCATATACCTCCGGAAATTTCAGTATATCTACCCTGCTAATTGCAACAGCATTCGGCTCCAGTGATGAATTTGGATCTGCTGCTTTCGACGATTTCCGAAGCAACAGGATCATCATTGCCAACAGGCTGGCAGAGGACTTTTACGGTACCACCAATTTTGCAAGGGATGAAGACGGATTCCCGGTAGGCTTTGGAAAAACGAGTCAGGACGTTCTTTTACCCGCTTTCTTATCGGCTTATAAAGGCAGTAGTGCTTCCGGGGAAAAGACAGGTATTTTTAGAGATATTCCTTTACCAAACTGGGATCTAAAGTACACAGGTCTTATGAAACTTGCCTGGTTCAAGAAACGTTTTAAACGATTTTCTATTCAGCATGGATATCGGGCCGGTTACACAGTTAACCAGTTCCAGACCAACTTGGATTATGATCCAAATAACCCTACGGCGACAGATCAAGCCGGAAATTTCAAACCGCAAACCTTCCTCACCAACGTGAATCTCACAGAGCAATTCTCTCCTTTAATTCGGGTAGATTTTGAAATGAATAACTCGGTTAAGATCCTGGCCGAATTGAGAAAAGACCGCGCTTTATCGTTAAGTTTTGCTAATAATTTAATGACCGAAATACAAGGAAACGAAGTGGTGATTGGTCTTGGATACAGAATTAAAGATCTGCGTATAGGGACTAATTTCGGAGGGAAGAAAAAGATATTGAAAAGCGATCTTAACTTCAAACTTGACCTTTCAAGAAGAGATAATAAGACCATCATTCGATACCTCGATATTGAGAATAACCAAACCACGGCGGGGCAAACCATATATGGGCTACAGTTTACTGCAGACTATGCGCTGAGCAAGAACTTAACCGCCTTATTCTATTACGATCATACGTTTTCGGAATATGCGATATCGACTGCATTTCCACAAACGACCATTAGGAGTGGGATCACTTTGCGATATAACTTTGGAAACTAAATATTTATTGAATAATACAAAACTGTTATGAGTGTACCTTCAGACTTAAAATATACAAAAGACCATGAGTGGGTACGAGTAGATGGAGACATTGCTACCGTAGGAATTACAGATTTCGCCCAGGGTGAATTAGGCGATATAGTGTATGTGGAAGTAGAAACTGTAGATGAGACCCTGGACAAAGATGAAGTATTCGGTACGGTGGAAGCGGTTAAGACCGTTTCGGACCTATTTTTGCCGTTATCTGGTGAGATTATCGAATTTAACGAGTCATTGGAGTCTGAACCAGAAAAAGTCAATTCAGATCCTTACGGTGAAGGTTGGATGGTAAAGGTTAAATTTTCAAACCCGGAAGAGCTAGACCAATTATTAGATGATGCGGGTTATAAAGCCATTATTGGGGCGTAAAACATTACTTTTTATTTGTGTTTTTTACACTGTTGTAGTGACCTACGCTTTACTCACTCCAATACGTGACGTACCTCCTATAGACATTCCACATTTTGATAAGTACCTCCATGTGATCATACATTGGGGGCTTAGTTTTATTTGGTTAACCTACTTATTTATAGGTGACCAAAGTCATTTTTCTTCCAAATTTGTAGTGTTAGCTTTGATATCATGCTTCTTTTATGGCATAATTGTTGAAGCCTTTCAACACTGGTTCACGGAAACAAGAACCTTTGATTTTTTTGACATCGTTGCGAATGCAGCTGGTGAATTTTTAGGGCTTCTATCCTTTTGGATAGTCAGAAAGAAGATAAGACATGCAAGTTGAACGCCTAAAATTCATTACTCATGGAAGTCAAAAAAAATCCCAAATTCGATTTAGGAAAGAGGAGTATGATCTTCTTTCAGATTGGAATGATATTCATGTTATTCTTAACATGGCAGGCGCTGGAGATCAAATCGTATGATACCGGCGAAACAGAACGCGATCTGGTAGATGTAGCCGATGCGTTAGAAGAAATAATCCCGGTGACGGAACCATTACAAACTCCGCCACCTCCGCCTCCGGCCCAAACGGTTACTGCTGTAATAATACAAGTAGAAGATGAGGCGGATATAGAGGAAACCATCATCGAATCTACCGAGACGGATGAGAATGCCGAGATTGCGGAAATCGAAGAAATTGATGAGGTTATTATTGAGGAAGAGATCATTAATGTTCCTTTTCATGTAATTGAAAACGTACCGATCTATCCGGGCTGTGAGAATTTATCAAACAACAATGAACGTAAATTATGTATGTCGCAAAAGGTTCAGGAGTTTGTTCAGAGTAAATTTAATACAGATCTCGCCGGGGAACTTGGTTTAGAAGGGAGACAGCGCATTCATGTGCAGTTTCGCATAGATAATAAAGGTAAAGTAGTGGATGTGCGTGCTCGTGCTCCACACCCAAGGCTGGAACAGGAAGCAGTTAAAGTAGTATCATCACTACCTGATATGCAGCCAGGAAAGCAAAGCGGAAAACCGGTAGGGGTGCAGTATGCATTGCCCATCTTATTCGAAGTAAGGACCGATTGAGTAAAATTTTTTAAACTTTCCGCATTAGACTTTACTTTATATAAGAATTTAGCTATTTTAGCAACTATATAAACATTCTATTATGGAAAGTAAGAAAAGCCCGAAGGCCGACGTAAGTAACAGGAGTATGCTCTTTTTTCAATTAGGGCTCATTATTATGCTCTTGATTTCCTGGAGTGCAATCGAATATAAAACCTACGACAAATCTGATTTAGGTCGTGATATGTTAGATGTCTCCGATGAACTGGAAGAAGAAATTCCAATTACCCAACCTATTGAGCCACCGCCACCTCCACCGCCACCACCACCAGCTCCTGAAGTGATCGAAGTGGTTGAGGACGAAGAGGATGTGGAAGAAACCATAATAGAATCTACCGAAACCGATACGGAAGAGGAGATCGTTGAGATCGAAGAGATCGAAGAAGTGGTAGAAGAAGAGATTGCGGATGTACCATTTGCCGTTATTGAAAATGTTCCTGTTTATCCGGGATGTGAAGGTGCCGGGAATAACGACGCCAAGAAAAAATGTATGTCTGAAAAGATCCAGAAATTCGTTCAGAAGAAGTTCAACAACGAACTTGCGAACGATCTTGGTCTTGATGCTGGAAGACAACGTATTTCGGTACAATTCAAAATTGACAGGAATGGAAACGTTACTGGTGTTCGAGCCAGGGCTCCACACCCGAAGTTAGAGCAGGAAGCAATCAATGTTGTAAAACAACTTCCTAAAATGACTCCCGGGAAGCAGCGTGGAAAAGCAGTTGGTGTACTTTATGCACTTCCAATTGTATTCGAAGTTCAGAACTAAATATACCTCCATATATATCATTAAAGTCTCCGGAAATCCCGGAGACTTTTTTTTGGCATAACAGTTGTATTTATATTAACACTATTAATCCTTAAATACGTACGTTATGAAACCATCAGTACAGAATTTCCAAAGCGATCAACCAAAAATGCTTTCGAAAAGAGAGGATAAGAAACTTGTAAATCACAAATGGAATTCCCGTTTGTATTTTCAGTTAGGGCTTATTGTGAGTCTGGCAATTACCATAGTGGTCATTGAAAGCACATACGGCCTAACAGTGGTCAAAGAAGTAGCTACAGGCAAAGATCCATTCATGGATCCTCCTACCGTTATTTATGAGATCGACAAACCCA
>QQUG01000049.1 GCA_008501705.1 Flavobacterium sp. | reverse complement strand
GGCATTGAGATGCTCCCAACTTGGCCCGGCATTGGTAGATTTCCACAAGCCGTTCTTAGACTTATCTTCAGTTTCCAGAACCGCATAAACGATCGAACTATCACTGGGCGCCACCTGAACTGCGATTCGCCCCAGGTCCCCGGATGGAAATCCGTTGTGGATCTTATTCCAGCTTTTCCCTCCATTGGTAGATTTATATAAGGCACTGTTCGCACCGCCGGAGTTGAAACCCCAGGCACTTCTCCTGAATTCCCACATCGAAGCGTATAATGTATTAGGATTTTTAGGATCCATGATCACATCGGCAGCACCGGTTGAAGTATTCACATAAAGAATTTTAGACCAGGTCTTACCACCGTCGGTGGTTTTATATACACCGCGATCTTCGCTATCGCTCCACAGGGCTCCAAGTACTCCCACATAGACTTCGTTAGTATTATTGGGATTTATAGCAATGGATGCAATACGTTCACTATTCTCAAAGCCCGGGATCTCTTTCCAGTTATTACCCCCGTCTGTAGATTTGTATAAGCCGTCCCCCGCAGAAACCGAATTTCGTGTCCAGGTTTCACCGGTACCTACCCAAATGGTGCGGTCCGGGTCCTTTGGGTCCAGTTTTACAACACCTATAGACTGCACATAGTCGTCGAAGATGGGAACGAAGGTCGCACCGCCGTCATTAGATTTCCATACACCGCCACCTGCTGTGCCTGCATATAGAATTTTGGTATTTGTAGGGTGCATTTCAAGGTCGTTAATACGGCCGCTCATTAAGGCGGGTCCTATATGTCGAGCCCTCATGTCACCAAACAGTTCTTTCCCCTTAAGGTTGATCTCCTGGGCAGGTAGCACAATTGGCATTAGTATCCCAGTAAGAAATAAGATGATTAGTTTCTTCATTTTTTGGTTTTTGGTTACAAAAAATCCCCATGAGTACGGGGATTTTTTAATGCAATTCATATTTGATTATTTTTTGTCTTCGGCATCTGTTGCCTCTGGCATTTGGAACATAGTATCGTCGGTTTCCACATTGAATTTAACATCGGTAACCTTAATGGTTTGCCCCACCTGTCCGTTAAACTTTTGCGTAATCGAAAATGGCAGATAGAAATCGCCTGCTTCAAGATAGTCGCTAAATACCGTTTGAGAGGTCATACCCGCCATAGGGCCGGCATTCATAGTAGACTCCGACACAATAGGCACAAAATTTTCTTTGTCGAAATAATAAGTGGTTACATTAGGCTTTTCTTCCCCGTCTACCATCACCGGTTTTTTAGTTAGAACCAGTTTATAACATTCTGTCCCTTCCATAGTTGCTTCGCCAACAAGTTCTAATGTGTATCCATTTTCCTTGTAATTTAGAAACGGATCAGGGAATTCATTTGCTTCGTTATTCTTGTAGTTTACCGAAGTTTCCTTGTCCATGGCTTCGGCCTGCATACTTTGGAAGTTGGTAGTCCAAACCTGCTCACCGTCGAAAGCCTGGGGAATAAAACTAGTCCCCTGGAGGTCTACTTTTACCACCATTCTGCCATCACTTAAGGTCGTTTGAACAAAGGGATACGATTGCCCTCCCATCATTGCATCTCCAGTGGTTTGCATGGATTCGATCTCATTCCAGGCATCTTTTCCACCGGTGTTTTCGAAATAATTATCAATAATTTCATCAGCAGTCTGTGCGTTAGCAGGTAATAATGCGGCAACAAGAAGCATGATGAATAGTGTCTTTAGGGTTTTCATTGTGTAGTTAATTTAAGTTTAGCTTAAAGGTAAGTCTTAGCAGTCAATTGTTTGTTACAATTTCCTGATAATTTTTTTCTGAATCTAACTTTTCTAAAAACGTATATTTACACTTCTAAAAAACCGAAATCAATTTCAGAATAGACCATGAGATTTCATACCCGAAAATGGATAAAACCGGAAGATCTTAATCCCAACGGAACCCTGTTTGGCGGAAGACTGCTGGAGTGGATCGATGAAGAAGCCGCGCTCTACGCCATCATTCAACTGGAAAACCCCCGGACGGTCACCAAATATATGAGTGAGATCAATTTTGTAAGCTCAGCCAAAAAAGGTGATATCGTAGAAATTGGGATCGAAGTAAAGAAATTTGGGAAAAGTTCGTTAACCCTTAGTTGTGCAGTGCGGAATAAAATGACGCATCATACAATTATTACCATTGATAAGATAATCATGGTGAGCCTGGACAAGGAAGGGAAACCATTTCCGCATGGAAAGACCCAAATTGAGTACGTTTCAGATCGATTGAAGGAAGATTAATTAAGTGAGCTAATATCTTTGCCGGTTGGAAGCTCGAAGATCTCCAGATCAAAGTAGGCTGCGGCAGCGATGAAATGATCGAAGAGATCTGCCTGAATCGCCTCGTAATTCTGCCATACCTTATCGTGGCTAAAACATAAAATCTCAATAGGGATCCCCTTATCGGTTGGTTCCAGATGCCGTACCATTAAATACATATCCTTATTGATAGCCGGCGTTTCGTGTAAATAGGCATCTATGTACTTTCTGAATACACCAAGATTGGTTTGGTTGCGCCCGTTAATAAGTACCGACTTGTCCGCATTTACTCTTGTGTTGTATTTTGCAATATCACGCTCGCGGTGCT
>QQUG01000098.1 GCA_008501705.1 Flavobacterium sp. | reverse complement strand
TGTTCTGGTTACTTGAAAATTACAGTACCGATCCCATGGTTCAGTTTCTGTTGGATAATCGAGAGATCTATTTTGTTCCTGTTGTTAATCCCGATGGCTATTTTTACAATGAGACCACAAATCCCAATGGAGGAGGCTTCTGGAGAAAGAATAGAAATCCTAATAGTGGTGGCTGTGCAGGCGTAGACCTCAACCGAAACTACAGTTTTGGATACGGTGTAAACGGATCCTGTTCCAGCACCGACCCCTGTTCCGGGACCTACCGAGGGACTGCGCCATTTTCGGAGCCGGAGACAGCGGCTGTGCGCGATTTCCTGGACCAGGTAGAACCCAATACTGCATTTTCAACCCATAGTACAGCGGGAACTTATTTAATGCCGTATGGTTATGATACCTCGCCACCCGAATTTAATACCTATTCTGAATGGGCCTCGGCCTTTTTAAACGAAAATGATTATCCCTATGGTGTAACTTTTCAGATGTTGGGTTACACCAGTTGTGGAACTACTCGCGATTATTTACATTCTGAAGGGATCTACGGATGGACCCCCGAAATTGATGGGAATGGATTCTGGCCAACACCAAGTACAATCTTTGCATTGGTGGATGAGAATATCCGACCCCTATTTTATCAGTCCTGGATAGCCGGGGCATATCTTGATGTGCAAAGCCATACACAGATTGGCGATGCCTTACCCGGTGAATCCTTTCAATTAGTGGTTGAGATCAAGAATACCGGAGTAGGAGCGGAGGCGCAAAATGTAAGTGTTATTATTTCTACCAATCATCCTAACGTAACGGTCCCTACAGCCAATGGCTATGGAAGTGTGGCTGCCAGAACAAGGAAAGACAATAGTGCAAGTCCGTTTATTATTAGCCTGGACCCAGGTTTTAATGACAGGTCCTTCCTGTTAAATGTTAACACCTACCAGGATGGAGTTGAGAATGAATCCATTGAAATTCCTATCTATGTTGGCGAAAGTACCACCCTTTTCTTTGATGATGCAGAAGGCGGAGCCGGGAATTGGACAGCCACAGGAAATGGCATTTCATGGGGCGTGGTCTCAGACGATGCATATAGCGGGAATTCCAGCTTTGGTGATTCGGATGGAGGGAATGGAGAGAACAACACCCTGAATTATTTTACTTTAAATGAGAGTTTCGATTTTACCGGTGATATCACGCCGGTCCTAACTTTTGCATGTAAATGGTCTGTGGAGATCGATGATGATGTGGATCTGCAGATTTCTACAGATGGAGGGTCCAACTGGACGACTTTAACACAATATTCAGGTAATAACGATTGGATGACAGAACAACTGGAATTGGATGCTTACGCCGGTTTTAATGATGTACGTATCAGATTTAAAATGGATACCGATAATTCTATTCCCGGAGACGGTTTCTATTTTGACGATCTTAAAGTAAGAGTGTTTGATAATTCCATATTAGGTGGAAGTAATAAAGAAACCTTTGGTATTTCGGTATTTCCAAATCCCTTCAGCAATACCGTTACTATAAAGGCGGATAAAGACATCCTTGAGGATATTGCAGTAGTAAAATTGTACGATATTTCAGGGAGAAGTTTCGATGTGGCTATAGTGAAAGATGTCTCCGGCTTACACATCAGCAATACAGGAAAGCTGGTTACAGGTATCTATTTCCTCAATGTTATCAATACGGCAGGCGAAGTGATTACCGTTAAAAAATTGGTTAAAATTTAAATCGACCTTTGTTTTGGTGTAATTGTTGTTATGGTTTCAGAAAAAAAAATAATGCGACTTTTTACGATACTAACCTTCTTCCTTTTTTCGATCACGCAGTTAAGTGCCCAGATCGACAACAGGAATGTTCCGTTGGAACTGGAAGCTGTGGAAGATAATTTTAAGGCCCCGGAAGGCATCGAATTACCACCGATAAGTAAACCTAGTCTAAGCGACTACGACCCCTCACTTAAGCCCAACACAACCCTCGATATTAATGATGATAAGGATAAGGTGGATTTCACTGAAGGGGACGGTCTAATGGATTACACTTCCAACATCGTACCTAAGGCCTTTAAAAAAGACAAAGAGGCGAAAGACGAATATGGCCGGGATCAGTTTTTAGGTGATGTGACAACAACAGGAGGGTTTGTACAGGTGAAATATAGGGATCACGAATTTGTAGACGGTGATAAGATCAGGGTTTTTGTGAACAACGACGTGGTTCAGTCTGAAATATCCCTTGGGGGATCTTTTGGAGGGTTCACGCTTACGCTAGAACCGGGGAAGAATGTAATAGAATTCCAGGCATTGAATCAAGGAAGTTCAGGGCCTAACACAGCAGAGTTGCACGTGTATAATGATAAAGGACAATTGATCTCTGCGGCCGAATGGAATTTACTTACCGGACACAAAGCCACCGTGGTGGTTATTAAAGAATAATAGATTAAAACCCGAGACTAGTTACCCTCATCGTTATTTTCAACCTCATCGGTAGTTTCCGCCTCTTCATCATTCAACTTTGCAAGCAGTTGTTCGTATGTTTCAATTTCCGAATATAAAGTCCCTCCAAGGCTAATGATGGGGTTTGTAATGGAATCGTAAGGAGTTTTGGTGTACTTGAAAGTTCGAACCAGGAAATCCTTCACTTCAGGTTTTTCACGCAGATCCATGCTGCGGTATTTGTAATAGCTTTTATCCAGTTTACTTACAAGACTGTCGCAGGATACACAACCTTCTTTAAAATAAACCAGAATATTCTTTTTAGGATCGATCTTGATCTGCTCGGCGGGCTTTCGTACAACTCGTCTGGACAAGCTGTCATTCACTGTTAATTCGTAAGTGTATACCGGTACGCGGCCTCGTTCAACTACCAGGTTTGCAATATTAACTTTGGAAGCTTTAGGCACTCTATGAAGCCTTGGTACACCTGCACGCTGGCGGAAACCCGTCCCTTCGATCTTAATGGAAACATCCAGATCCTGCTCGTTTTCATTGACCGCATAGATCATCAATCTATTATTTACTCTTTCATCGACGATCTTGACCGGCCGTTCCTGGGCAGAAATAGTAGTGATAGCGAAGAACATTAATAGGGTGTAGGTGTAAATAGATTTCATCATAACAGGGAAATTTCGGACCACAATATATAGATATTCTTACAAATATTCCATTAATTTATTTCAGCTTCTGAAATTAGAAAAGGATAAGCCGCTTTGATTTCTTCCAGCTCGGATTCGCTTAGATCGTCTGGCAATTTATCCAGGATCTCCAGTGCGTATTTCTCTCGCAGATCCAAATAGGCCTTTGTGATCTCGTCCTGAACCGTTATAAATTCTGAATAGGGGGCAAGCCGGTCTGTACTTAGAGAGATAACCGCTTTCTGCGGATTATCGGAAGAGAGCTCGGATCCCACTCCCTTACAATATTCACAGCTACCGTCGCCGTTATTGTCGATGAATTCGACCAGTTTTTCTTTTAGAGCGGCAACAGGAAGAAGTTCGTCATTTACAAGTAACTCGCCTTTTTCATTTAGAAACAGTCGTAATACATTACGTTCCTTTATAGGAAGACTACACACTTGCCCCGGAGGACATTTCTTGGGTAGTTTTCTAGCGATTCCTTTATCTTTAGCTATAGTGGTTGTTACCAGGAAAAAGATAAGTAGCAGAAAGGCGATATCGGCCATACTTCCTGCATGAACTGTGGGAGAATTTCTGTGATTACGCATAACGAGATGGATTAGGTGTTACATATGGAGCAAATTCTCAAAAAAAATGCCATAAACGCATTGATCTGCATTACTCTTGTTAATTCCAACATTTCTATATCTAATTATCATATACAAAATATGTTGTATCCCACTGAATGAAGTTGGTAAATATTTGCTACAAGTTAAGATGGTGATATATCCTGTGGAGCGTTTACGGTCTCCTGAAATTTATAAATCACGACAGAAAAGAGCGATATCAGCCCCAGTAGGTATAGATTAAATCATATATTTAAAACGTATTCAACTAAAAAATAAATAAAAGCTATGAAATTGAATAAAGCATTACTCCTGCTATTAGTGTTAAACCTTTTTTGTGCCTTCGGAAACGCACAGACTACAGACGAAATTCGGGCTATGCACAACGAAGTACCGGACGATCCCTATGTACCTGTTGACAAAAGCCGAATGGCCCGGACCCCTGCTTACAATGTACGCACACCTAATTTCTATACCACCCAGGTAAATGTGGACGCCAATGGAGACAATATAGTAGGAGATGCAGCAAACGAAACCTCCATCGCTATAGACCCCTTAAACCCCAATCGTATAGTTATTGGCTGGCGTCAATTTGATATCATCAGTAATAATTTTCGTCAGGCCGGATATGGTTATTCCCTGGATGGAGGTTTTAACTTTACTTTCCCCGGTGTGCTAGATCCCGGTAATTTCAGATCTGATCCGGTGCTAGATTTCGATAAGGACGGGAACTTCTATTACAATAGTTTGCAGGGAACATTCGCCTGTGATGTATTTAAGATAACCGACGGTAGCACTAATTGGGAAAACCCGGTTCCGGCCTTCGGCGGGGATAAGCAGTGGATGACCATAGATAAGAGCTTAAGCACGGGATCCGGTCATAACTATTCGTACTGGAACACTTCCTTTACTACCTGTTCTCCAGGAGCTTTCACAAGATCTACAGATGATAGTGCAAGTTTTGAGAATTGTGTGGCGATCGATAATCAGCCGTTTTGGGGCACTTTAAAGGCCGATGGGAATGGCGATCTCTACTTGGTAGGGCGTAATGGATCCGGGGGAGGAATGGTAGTTGTAAAATCCACCAACGCAAAAGATTCTGGAGAAGTTGTAGACTGGGATTTCGTCACCCCGCTGGATCTGGATGGGGTGGTGTATGCCCAGGCCGATGTAAATCCGGCAGGGCTGGTAGGACAGGCCTGGATCGACACCGATAATTCTGGTGGACCAGGAGACGGTAATGTGTATGTATTGGCATCGGTATCCCGCACAAGCAATGGAGATCCGGCCGATGTAATGTTCGCTAAGAGTACGAACGGTGGGTTGAGTTTCGATCCTCCGGTACGAATAAATACGGATGTTGGCACAAACTCGTTTCAGTGGTTTGGGACCATGTCTGTAGCACCAAATGGAAGAATTGATGTAGTTTATCTGGACACCAGTGCGGCACCGACCGGGACGGTAGATTCCCGCCTTATCTATTGCTGGTCTAACGACTTTGGGAATAGCTGGAATGATTACCTGGTTATCTCGGATATGTTCGATCCTACCATTGGGTATCCCAGCCAGAATAAAATGGGCGATTACTTCGATATGAAATCGGACGTAGAATATGCTCACCTCGCCTGGTGTAACACACTAAACGGCGGGCAGGATGTATATTATACACGGATCTCTCCCGATGGTACCCTGGGGATAGATGATATTGCCAAAGCAGAAGGCTATGGCTTTATAAGTTACCCGAATCCTTTTTCAGAAACTACAACTTTACAATTCTATACAGGAGATGCATCAACTACCAAACTTGCTGTATATAATATACAAGGGCAACTGGTGAGATCTTTATTTGAAGGAGTAAATTCCGGTAAGCAACAAATAGTATGGGATGGAACCAATGGATCCGGAAAGCGGTTGTCTGAAGGTTTATATTTCGCAGCCCTGGAAGTAGATGGAAACACTCACATTCAGAAATTGATCCTTAAATAGAATGTTTATTTTTTATTCTTATCGTTCTTTCCTTTTATAATTAAGTAGAGAACAGGTCCCATCATAAAAAGTATCAGGATGATAATAATAAGAAGTTGCCACATGCCTATCGCCAGAGCCATAATTTAAATTTTGGTCAAAGATAGTTCTTTCGGACAGAATATTAGAAACCAACTGGGAGGGGAGCTGTACCTGTTTCCATGTTTCCCATATCGATGCTTAGGCTGTTAAGTTCTTTTGAAATGAATCCACGTCTGTAAATGATCAGGTTAAGATACATATCCACGGGTGTATCTAAAAATATACCTCCGACCCTGGTTTTAAAAACAGCATCATTGATAAAGGCTCGTATAAACCAGGTATTCGTCGTTGTATTCTTGTAGGCATAGATCTGATGGCCTTCAATGTTATCATTACCATTGTTACTATTAGTCATTACATCGGTATCACCGGTACCTGCTTCCAGGTAGTAATAACCTTGCACCGTAACAATATAATCGTCTATGGATATCTTGGTGTCGTAATCCTGAAGGCCATCAGCAGACAGATTGCGGAAAACAAATTCGGTATAATAATTGGACCATACTTACTAACATCAATATCATATTCAACTATATCACTGTTCTGAAGTGATATAAGCAGATTAGAATTACGAATTTTGGACGAGGCACTCGGATTTTCCAGATATAATGCATTATCCATAATTACGTCGCCATCCACGTGTAATGTAGAAGTAGGGGAGTTAGTATTTATTCCAACCTGAGCAGTAAGTCCCAGGGTGCATGAATACAGTATACAAGTTATAAATAGCTTTTTCATGGTTGAATTAATATAGGTTTGGTATAGATGAGGCACTTCCGCTGTTATTACCGCCCAGATCGGTGGTGATCGGATTTAAAAGACGAAAGTAGGACTTATCGTAGACCACTAATGTGATCTCGTAACTTACAGAATCCAAGGGATCCAGGTCTAAAGTCTGATTTCTTATCTCCAGGTGCCAGGTTCCACCGCTAATGAAGGTATGTACAACAAAGTTTCCAATAGATTTGGTTCCGCCGGCATTTATTTTTTGAATTGGGTCGCCAACATATCTGAAATTAGCCACACCTACGATATACTTTGATGCATCGTACTGAAGGTTTACATCGCTAAGATTGTCTAAGGAAATATTGCTAAAACTGTAGTCTACCACGTTTATAGGTGCAACCGAAAGTTCGCTTACATCCAATTTAGTAACTTTTCCTACCGGGTTGGACGTTTTCGAGCGGGTGAGCAGCATAAAATCCTCATCAGTGCTACTCACTGTACCCAGAGCGCCTAATTTAAAATCATCTCTAATGAGTATATCTCCGGCTACGTGCAGATCGGCCTGCGGATTGTCTGTTCCAATACCAATTTGACCAAAGATGGTTGTACTAAAAACAAGAAGTATTAGTGTAATTTTTTTCATGATTCTTTTCGTTTAATCTAGAATGGGGGCTATCGCACTTCCTGTAGTAGAATTCAACATAGGAATGTCAATACTACCCAGTTGCTTAGACAGGTCTTTAGAAAATATTAATGTAGATATGGTCCACGTACCTACTTCGTTTGGATCCAGATTTGCTACCATGGGATAATCTGCAATGATATGCCAGGTTCCTCCAGATATAAATGTAGCCGTATAAGGTAAACTCGAATTGTCTTCTGCACCAGATGAAGAGCTAGTATTCAACTCCAGGTCGTAATAAGACGAGATGGTAATAAGTACAAATTCACTGGCGTCCACACCGGTATCGAAGTCACGTACCCAATCCAGATTAGGATTAGTGATAATATACTCCTGAATATAAGCAAGAGCAGCTCCGGTTGGGTTACTAACATCCAGTGTTTTTATTAGCTCATTGTCGTTCTCATCTTGTATGAGAAAGGTAGATGCTTCTCCGTCTGCAAGAGGATCGTAATTTCCTATAGACAGTGATCCTGTGATCTCGGCATCACCTGCTACTTCTAAAGTGGTTCTGGGATTTGTAGTGTTTATTCCAACTTGTGTAAAAGCGGGGGCATTTACCAATAGCAAGCAAATAAACATTATTAAAGCGGGGGCGTAGCTTGATTTCATAAGTACTAAAATTTGGGTAGTACAAAGATAAGCGACAGGCGGATAACTTATTGTTAAAGAAAATTTTAGACCGTGTTGAATAACGATTATTTAGTGCTTTATATCGAAAATATGGTCTTTATACGTGTATACACGTAGGAATAAATATTCAAAAATGTAGGAAAAAGATAAATTTTAGGATCCTTAGAATCCAGTGGGTAAGGTGGCTGTTCCAGTGGCTAAATTCGACATGTCTACAGTGATGTCACTTTGTTCTTTTGCAATAAATCCTTTTCTATAGATCATCACATTAAGCCACATATCTATTTCTGTATCCACATAAGTTGTCCCGTTGTATCGTTGCCAGGTTGAATTATTGACAAAAGCTCTTAAAAACCAGGTATTGGTCGTTGTATTGGGATAGGCATATATTTGGTAACCTTCAATACTTAATGTGGAGAGTGCACTACTGGGCATTATGCTTCCTGTTCTTCCGGCTCCCGCGATCCCACAGGAATATCCCTGGATACTTACCAGGTAATCATCGGTCGAAATCTTGGTGTCATAATCCACCAGCCCACTGGCAGACAAGTTCTGAAATTCGAACTCCACGTAGTTTATGGGCCCATATTTACTATTAGTTATATCGTAACGTGACAATTCATTGCCCGTTGTTCGAACGAGGAATTTAGAGCCACGGATATTGGCATTGTCGCCGGGGTTTTCCAGATATAATTCCGAATCTACAAGAACGTCACCAACAACATCTAATGTGGCAGTAGGGGTAGTGGTATTAACACCAACCTGGGCGAAGACAGAACTAAATGTAATTCCTAATAATACGATAAGAGAGTATATATTTTTCATAACTAACTATTCAAAAACTGGTATTGATGAAGCGGTACCTGTATTGGACCCTCCAAGATTGGTAGTGATCACGGGGAGATCACGGAAATACTTTTTATCGTACACGATCAACTGGATATAATACTCGAGAGAATTTGTCACCAGCAGGTCGAGCTCCTCATTTTTTATTTGTAAATGCCAGGTTCCGCCGCTTTTAAAGGTACGCACAACAAAATGGCCAATGGAAAAGTTATCTCCTCCTGGCACTTTTTGTATGGCATCTCCTACATGGCGAAAGTTTGCAACACCAACCACGTATTTATCTACATCATATTGTAGGTCCACGTCGTCAAGGTTATCCAGATAAACATTAGTAAAATGGTAGTTTACTGTGTTTACCGGAGCGACATTTAATAAATCGGTATCAAGAATAGTGATCTTTCCAACAGGCGTAGAATTTGTCACTCGTGTCACTAGTTTAAAATCTTCCTCGGTTGAAGATACAGTATTAAGGTTTTGTGTAGTAAAACCTCCTTGTATCACGGCGCCACCGGCTATATGAAGGTCGGCTAAAGGCGTATCTGTTCCTATCCCTATCTGTGCGGTTGCAAGGGAACAAATGCATAAGAGTGTTATTAGGTGGTATATTTTCATAGTTCGGGGCTAGTTAATAATGGGTGATACTGCACTGCCGCTGGAATTACCGGACATCGGCACTCCAACTGTACCGTATTGTTTGGATACATCGTTCGAAAATATCAGGGTGCTTATTGTCCAGATTCCCATCGCAGTTTCGTCTATATTCGCCGCCTGAGGATAGTCTGCAACCAAATGCCAGGTCCCATTTTTTATAAAGGCCGATGAAAACGGTATACTTGCATTATCGGCAGCTCCGGCATTATTAGTTAAATCTAATTCCTGGTTAAAACTGGCGGATGTAACTATTACTACATACTCTGTAGCGTCTATCCCTGTGTCGAAGTCTTTCACCCAATCCAGATTTGGATCCTCAATCACATATTCCTGGATGTAGGCCAATGCGACCCCTGTTGGGTTACTCACGTCTAGGGACTTTATAGAATTATTCGATTCCTGTATAAGGAAGGTAGAATTGTCTGCATCTCTAAGACCACTGTAATCACCTATTTCCATACTATTCGAAATACTCATAGTACCGGCAACTTCGAGCGTGGCACGTGGATTTGTGGTATTGATTCCTACCTGTGAGAGGGCGGGAGAAGTGGCGATTAAACCTAGAATAAGTAAAATCGCAGCGGGGGCATGGTACGATTTCATAAGTAGTTAAATTTGGTATTACAAATATACGCGACTTATGTATATCTAACTGTTAAATAATAAGTTAGGGTATGCTTTATAACGAGTAAAAAGTGCAGTATATCGAATATATCGCTTTTGTACGTGTATACACGTAGGAAATATTTGTTGATTTTGTAGGAATTATATTTTTGTTTCTGAAGCGATTCTCTGAATGTTAAGCCAGTATACTTTCATGCCCGGAGTCTTTTACAAATAAGCACGAACTATTCGTCTTTGCAGTCATCTCCTGAACAAATTCGAATCTAAGATCCTCCTGCATTCCGAAGATATTGAGGTCGGCATGTGGTGCGGCCGTCACTACATCCCTAAAGTCTCCTACACAAACCTCCATCAGGGTTTCGGGTAGACGGGCAAGATTGATGAGGGATTCCAGAAAGTTAGTGGCATTTTGGATTTCCTCTTTATCATCAATGACCGTAATAAGCCTTATCCTTGCCTTCCAGTTTTTCTTTAGCTTGTATGCGATCAGGGTTGAAAGGTCCAAATTGCCTATATCCCAACCTAAATTCCAGTTATTCTTACGATTGCTAACCCACACATTAATTGTATTTCTTTGTCCTAGTAAAGCCGTTGGATGCGATTGAAATAATAGCACGCCAATTTCCAACCTGATACATTCCTTAATAACCGGCCGTAATTCGGTTTCATAATCGTCGTGCTGCTGCAGGTTTAGAAATACAACATTC
>QQUG01000176.1 GCA_008501705.1 Flavobacterium sp. | reverse complement strand
TAATGCCGTTGGACAAGGTGCCCAGCCTGGGATACTGACTGTTTATACGTTTCGGCAGTTTTAGATTTTTATAATGAACTCCGTTAAAGAAATCGATGTTGGTATGGCAGAGAAAATCGTTATTGTGTTGCTGTGTGCCTTCCCGGAAAACTTCGGCCTTAAATCCGGTGATCCACTTAATACCAGTATCGTCCGGATTAAGCTCAAGGTTAAGGATAGCTTGCGGCCCATCCATGGACTGATAAATATTATCAACAAGAAGTTCCGGAGATTCCAGTTGTACCTTGTTGTCATTTTCCATGAGCTCCCAGTCGTGATCGATAATTCTCAATCCGTGAAGCAATCGCGTTTTAACGATAGCCTTATGACGGTTAGATAGCTGAGAATACCATATCCCGGCGATGATCAGGCCCAGAAGAAAGGCCAATCCTAAGTATTTCAGTTTGAAAAATCTACGTAGCCGCACCTTACCAATTGTTTGAAGCTAATATACGGATAATGACGCATTGCACGATTTGTAAGAATTGTTTACTTTCTGTTAACAAAATTGATTTCCTATCCCCATAATTAATCGTATTTTTAGTGCTAAATTATAACGAACCTGATGGGTAAAATAATTGCTATTGCAAACCAAAAAGGGGGGGTAGGAAAAACGACGACTTCGGTTAATCTGGCGGCATCCCTCGGTGTATTGGAAAAGAAAGTTTTATTGATAGATGCCGATCCCCAGGCTAATGCAACCTCCGGGCTTGGGATAGATGTAGAGCAGGTGGAGCACGGAACCTATCACCTAATCGAACATACAGTGTCTGCCAAGGACGCCATTGTATCGACTAATTCTCCCAACCTGGACCTCATCCCGGCTCATATAGACCTGGTGGCCATCGAGATAGAACTTGTGGACAAAGATAAAAGGGAGTATATGCTGAAGAACGCCATAGGTGAGTTGAAGGATGAGTATGACTATATTCTCATCGACTGCGCTCCTTCCTTGGGTCTGTTGACACTGAACGCGCTAACAGCGGCCGATTCGGTAATGATTCCTATTCAGTGCGAATATTTTGCCCTGGAAGGCCTTGGTAAACTCCTCAATACGGTAAAAAGTGTTCAGAAGATCCACAACCCAGAACTGGATATCGAGGGGCTGCTGCTCACCATGTACGATTCGCGTTTAAGACTCTCCAACCAGGTGGTAGATGAAGTAAAAAAGCATTTCGATGAAATGGTGTTTAAAACAATCATTCAACGGAACGTTCGTTTAAGTGAAGCACCCAGCTATGGGGAAAGCATAATAAGTTATGATGCCGGTAGTAAAGGTGCCAATAATTACTTAAGTTTGGCACAGGAATTAATAGAAAAATACGCATAGGACGGTATGGCGAAGGCGACGAAAAAACAGGCATTAGGGCGCGGACTCTCAGCATTACTTAAGGATCCGGCAAACGATATAAAATCTGCAGAGGATAAGAATGCCGATAAGGTAGTTGGAAATATCGTCGAGCTGGAGCTCGATACCATCGAGGTTAATCCCTTTCAGCCAAGAACCAGTTTTAACGAAGAATCCCTGCGTGAATTAGCCTCTTCTATTCGCGAATTGGGTGTAATACAGCCTATAACGGTTAGAAAACTGGGCTTCAATAAATATCAGCTGGTAAGTGGTGAAAGACGCTACAGGGCCTCAAAGCTCATTGGTCTTGAAACCATTCCGGCATACATCCGTATCGCTAACGACCAGGAATCTCTGGAAATGGCTTTAGTAGAGAACATTCAACGCCAGGATCTCGACCCCATTGAGATAGCATTATCCTACCAACGACTTATTGAAGAGATCCAGGTAACCCAGGAGGCATTGAGCGATCGCGTGGGTAAGAACCGTTCTACCATAGCTAATTACCTCAGGCTGCTCAAGCTGGACCCTATCATCCAGACAGGGATGCGCGACGGTTTTATCTCTATGGGTCACGGGAGGGCTCTCATTAATATTGAGGACCTGGATCAACAGCTCGATATCTACGAGCAGATACTGAGTAAAAAACTTTCGGTAAGAGAAACAGAAAGCCTGGTACGAAGTATCAAAGGCCCTGAAACCGCTCCTAAAAGCAGTACAAAATCACTACCTGCATACGCTTCAGCAGGAAAAAAGGAACTTTCAGAGCTACTCGATAGCAAAGTTCAGCTAAAAGTAAATGGTTCGGGCAAAGGGCAACTTATAGTCCCGTTTGCTAATAAAGAAGATTTTCTTCGAATTTTGAATCAGATCAAAGGTGAAAAGTAGGCCATTATACATCCTCTTCATACTTACTGCAACTTCACTTTTTGCGCAAACCCCCGATTCCCTGAACGTAGCCAGGGAGGAAGTACTTGTGGTACAGGATACCATCGTTAACAAACAAAGCTACGACCCTTTGGCACCTTCCCGTGCTGCTTTCTATTCGGCGGTATTACCCGGATTGGGACAGGCCTATAACAAGAAGTACTGGAAGATCCCCATCATCTATGCAGGGATGGCAACGGGTGTGTATTTTTATATTCAGAACGATAAGGATTACGACCGCTTCAGAGATGCGTATAAGCGTCGTCTTGCCGGCTTTACCGACGATGAGTTTTACGGAACGGGGACCACACCGGTGATCTCGGACGACAGGCTGATAGACGCACAGATTTCGGCACAAAAAAATAAGGATATAAGCATTATCGTATCTCTGGCCTTTTACCTGGTGAATATTATCGATGCCAATGTGGATGCGCATTTGAGTCAGTATAACGTAAGCGACGACCTAACTTTGAGTCCGAACCTCTACGTAGACCCTATTAGCACTCAGGCCAATTACAGTCTCTCCTTTAAATTCAATTTAAAATGAAATTTGCACTTTTAGGCTATGGAAAGATGGGAAAGACCATTGAGCGACTGGCTGTTGAAGCCGGTCATGAGGTGGTGTATATCAAAGACAAGGCAAACGAAAGTGGCGATCTGGCGAGGGCCGATGTCGCTATCGATTTTTCAACACCTGAAGCTGCGGTTGAAAATATATCTCGCTGCATTACAGACGGAATTCCCGTTGTAAGTGGAACAACCGGCTGGCTAAAAGACTACGACAAAGTGCTAAAACTATGTGAAGAGCGTAACGGAAGTTTTATCTACGCGTCCAATTTCAGCATTGGAGTCAACCTGTTTTTCGGCTTGAATGAATATCTTGCGAAGCGAATGAACTCCTGGCCTATGTACGATGTTCGCATAGAAGAAATACATCACACCGAGAAAAAGGACGCCCCCAGTGGTACTGCCATTAGCCTGGCCGAAGGAATAATTAAGAATACTGCTAAAGAGACCTGGAAACTGGACGGACAGGGAAATGATATAGTTCCTATCTGTGCGAAACGAGAAGAAGATGTAAAGGGTACTCATGAGATCACTTATAGTTCGGACATAGATACCATCTCCATAAAGCATGAAGCTCATAGTAGGGACGGATTTGCAAAAGGGGCCATCCTGGCTGCTCAGTGGCTTCAGAACAAGCAAGGAGTTTTCGGTATGAAAGATGTACTGGGAATTGAATAAAAACAAAACAACAATCCTGGAGGGGTTCCTTCAGAAAAAAAATAAAAAATGACGATAACAGGCTGGTTAATATTTATCCTCATCCTACAGCTGGTTCACTTTTTAGGAACCTGGAAATTATATATAAAAGCAGGCAGACAGGCCTGGGAGGCAGGCGTACCAATTTACAATGCCATTGTTTTGATGAAAATAATAAATCGGCCCTGGTGGTGGACTATACTACTTTTTATCCCTATTGTAAATCTCATCATGTTTCCTGTGATCTGGGTAGAGACCATACGAAGCTTTGGTAGAAATAGTACAGTAGATACGGTCCTGGTGCTGCTTACCCTTGGATTGTACATTAATTATATTAATTACACCCAGGATGTAACCTATATTGAAGACAGGAGTTTAAAACCAAGAACGAGCGCCGGTGAATGGGTAAGTTCGATACTGTTTGCAGTGGTTGCTGCTACCATAGTGCATACCTATTTCATGCAACCATACACCATCCCAACTTCCTCCCTGGAAAAGACCTTATTGGTTGGCGACTTTTTGTTTGTTAGCAAATTCCATTACGGGGCACGTACACCAATTACACCAGTGTCCTTACCGATGGTGCACGACACCATCCCCGTTTTAAAGACCCGTTCCTATGTGAAAGGCCCCGAATATCCATATTTCAGAATCCCGGGATTTGAGGATATAGAGCGTAATGATATCGTGGTGTTCAGCTGGCCGGTAGACACCCTGGTGGATATCCAGCGGCCATTTAAAGGCTCGTATATAAAGCCTCTAGATAAGAAAACCAATTATGTGAAGCGTTGTGTAGGCTTACCCGGGGATTCCCTGGAGGTACGTGACGGCTATGTATTTATTAACGGAAAGGAGAACGATCTGCCGGACAGGGCCAAGTTGCAGTTTGGGTATTTTGTGAAGACCAGCGGACGAATTTCAGATGGCATCCTGAAAAATCGTTACGATATCACCGACGACTACCAGTACTATCAGAACGATAATGTCTATTATTTTAAGGCAATTTCGGAGGAAGCAGCGAATAAACTACAGAATCACCCTAGCGTGATCTCTATGGAACGCGCCCTGGCCCCTGCCGGTAAGTACGATCAGAACGCATTTCCTAACAACCCCAAGTACTCCTGGAACACCGATAATTTTGGACCCATTTATATTCCTGAAGCGGGAAAAACGGTTGCCATCACGCCCGAATCGATTCCGTTTTACCGGCAGATCATTGAAGTATATGAAGGCAGGGAATTGGGGATAGAGAATAAGATTAGTCAGTCCGGAACCCAGGTGTTACTCAACGGAGAACCCATTACCGAGTACACTTTCAAGATGGATTACTATTGGATGATGGGTGATAACCGAAGCAATTCACAGGATGCACGTATGTGGGGTTATGTACCATTCAATCACGTGGTAGGAAAACCGGTATTCGTTTGGTTTAGCTGGAATAGCCATGGACAGGGAATCTCTAACAAGATCCGTTGGAACCGGCTATTTACCACTGTGGGCGGGGACGGAGAGCCAGTTTCTTATTTCAAATATTTCCTCATCCTTCTCGCCGGATGGTTTGTGTTCGATTTCTTCAGAAAAAGAAAGAAGAAAGCGAAGAGATAGCGAAAATGTGGATTCGTGGATTCGTTAATTTGGGTGTTACTCAAAAAGAAAAGAATGTATCAATATTCTTTCGAGAAATTAAATGTTTGGAAAGATGCCCAAGGATTAGCTAAGCTAGTATATGTGATCACAAGTCAATTTCCGCCTGAAGAAAAATTTGGATTGACATCTCAACTACGAATAGCCTCGATTTCTGTTTCGTCCAATATTGCTGAAAGATCTTCAAGACAGACAACCAAGGAAAAAGTCTATTTAATATCGATCGCATTTAGTTCGGCTGTAGAAGTGCTTTATTAAATAATACTTTGCCTAGAGTTAGATTTTATAGAGAAGGTCGAGTATCAAAAAATTCGAGACCAGATTGAAAAAATCACAAGTAAACTAAACGCATTAAGAAAATCACAACACAGTGAATAAATCCGAATTAAACGTCCAACAAATCAACGAATAAACTTATCAAGAAAGTACTTCTCCATCCCACCTATTTCCCTTCTATCTCGCATATGGTTGCGATAGTGGCGGCAGATGTCGTTGTGTTCGAGGTTCAGGACAATTACCAAAAACAAACTTACCGAAACCGCGCCTATATTGCTCATACTAACGGACGTCTACTACTCAACGTTCCGGTAAAACACAGTAAGGGTGGTGATAGGCAAAAAACCCGGGATGTTGTACCTGAGGATAGTTTTCCATGGCAGTCCCAGCACTGGAAGTCGTTACAATCTGCTTACCGCACCTCCCCTTTCTTCGAATTTTACGAAGACGATCTCAGGCCACTCTTCACTCAACCGGTAGAAAAACTCATGGATCATAACCTGAACATCTTCACATTACTTTGTGAGTTACTAGGTATTAGTAAATCTATCGAATTAACCACGAGTTTCGAACTTAGTCCATCCATACCCGATTTTCGCTACCTGGTTGAAGCCAAAAAAGAGAAGGATTTTACTTTTCCTCCCTACACCCAGGTATTAGAAGCACATCACGGCTACCTGCCCAATTTATCTGTGTTGGATCTGTTGTTTAATGAAGGCCCTAATGCACTTCAGTATTTGGAGGCACAAAAGCTGGACACGAAATAAGAATTGCCTTATTCTGCTTTGACGGGCCAGCCAACGGTAGCAGAAACAGGGCTATGGTCTGAAAAGGTGTTCTTTACGGTTTCGTAAGAGATAACCTCGAAAGAGGGTGAGGTAAAGATATAATCGATGCGAACCGGGTAAAAATCGAACTTGAAAGTGGTACCTATACCATTCCCTCTTTCCAAAAAACTATCTTTCATCCCGGCTTTGGCCTGCCTGTAGATATACGAGAAGGGCGTATTATTAAAATCGCCACACATGAGTACCGGGTGAGGTGACGTTTTTTTATGCGTCAGTATCTCCTTTAACTGAATTTCCTGTTTCACAAAGGCCTGCGACATCCGGGAGCGAATTACTTCGGTATCCCCATCCTGTAAATAATCCATTTTAGGCAGTATACCCAGAGATTGCAGATGGAGGTTATACACCCTGATCGTATCGGGTCCTTTTACAATATCGGCGTAGATACTGTTGTTATAGGTTTTGTCGAAATTGAATGCACCCTTGTTCACGATTGGGTATTTGGAGAAGATGGCGTGTCCCAGTTTATTCTTTGCGTGAAAATGAACAAAACGGTAGGGGTACTCGCTCAGATCGGAGCTATTTGGGTTATAATATTCCTGAATCGCGATCACATCCGGTTTTTGTTCCTGTATCATGTTCGATATAACCGCGGCCACGCCAATGCTGTCCACATCTTTCTCATAGGCGTTGAACAGGCGTACATTGTACGAAAGGATCTTCAGGGACTGACGGTATTCCTCTCTGTCTCCTTCAGAAGAGATTTCTATAAAAGGCCCGAAATGAAGATAAGCGATCACAAGCACCAGACTCGTTAGGATCATTTTCCTTTTCTTTCTGAAGAACCAATAAATTAGAAAAATAAAATTGAGCAGGATCAGGGGGGAAACAGCCAAACTTACCAGGGATAATTGCGGGAAATCTGAGGGCGCCAGATATGGTACCACAAAGCTCAATGCGAGAAGAAAAACGGACAACCTGCTGCCCCAAAGCATCAATTTATTTAGCATCCCCGGTTTATATTGGTTTCGTTTTAATCTTTCCTACCGGCCTTGAACAAAAAATCCTTTTCGGCTTTCGTAAGGCTGTCATATCCACTCTTTCCTATTTTATCCAGTATGGCATCCACCTTCTTCTGGTGGTCGGTTTTATCAAATTCTTTCGTAACACCACTCTTTTTTGGAGTTCGGTGTACCTTTTTAAATGGTTTCTGTTTCCTGGTTTTAAAGAGGTTCTCAAACCAATCCAGTATGTTCTCAAACCACTTTCCTATGTCGTTGCCTTTTGCCAACTGCACGGCATAAACATAGCCAAACACAGCTCCACCCAAGTGGGCAAGCAGTCCGCCTGCATTATCGGATGTGGATAGCCGTATAAGATCTGCCAGTATTAGGAAAATGGCAATATGCCATAGTTTAATATTGAACATGAAAATTCGCAGCTGTGTATTAGGCGAATAAGTAGCAATAAACGCCATTAGGGCAGTTACGGCTCCTGAGGCGCCAAGCAGGAAACCACGCTTGTTCTCAAAGACCGGAAATACATTATAGGACAGTACAAAGAACAGCCCTCCAAAGACGGCACCCAGCAAATAGATCGTTAAGAGACGCTTGCCCGAAAAGAGATTGAGGATGATCCGGCCAAACATATACAGCCATATCATATTGAACAGTATATGAAAGAAGCCAAAATGTACAAAGCTGTAGGTAATAAATGCCCAGGGCTGCAGGATAAATTCTGAAACCCCTTCCGGCAGGGTGAACCATTTGGTGAGTTCGGCCGGGTTTATTTGCATAAAAAAGGCCGTGAGCCTGAAAGCCAGGAACAAAACCGAGTTGATGATTATGAGTTTCATAACCATATCGGCCGTTTTATACTTATATGTCAAACTGGAAGCTGCCATGGTCAATACAGTCGGGTGTTGTCGAAACTATTCTTTTTCCAGTACCAGGCCATGATAAAGCCAAAGAGTGCACCCCCTATATGCGCCCAGTGGGCAATTCCCATTGGAGATCCTGTAAAGCCAAACACAAGGTCCATCACTATCAGTCCCGGCACGAAATACTTCGCTTTTATAGGAATAGGAAGAAATATAAGCATCAATTCTATATTGGGGAACATCATGGCGAAGGCTACCAAAATACCATAAATAGCCCCGGATGCACCCACAGCAGGAGTATTGAAACTCGAGGCCATTCGCTCGATGGAATCCATGGATACAAATTCTAATACGGCCCTGGAACCCCCGTTATCACCTGCCAGGTAACTGGCGAGTTCAGCCGGAGACCAACCCCCCTGTAAAAGGGCTTCCGAGATGGTACTCACATTGTAATAATTCACCAGGGAGTGAATAAGGGCAGCTCCCAGGCCTGCCGAAAAATAAAAGAACAGGAATTTTTTACGGCCCCATCGCATCTCGAGCGGTGTCCCAAAAGCCCACAGGGCATACATATTAAATAGGATATGCCACAATCCGCCATGCATGAACATATGCGTGATCGGTTGCCAGAAATGGAAATTGGGATTATCGAAATAATAAAGTGAAAAGAGGCGGTAGCCCACCTCCTGGTTCATTAAAGTACCCGCGAAAAAGATCACGTTTACAACGATCAAGACTTTTATGGTTTCAGATAATCTTCCCATCTACATAAAGCGTTTTTCGAGTTCTGTTACATCCAACGTAATTAACACAGGGGTATTGTCGGGAGAGACAGTAGGTTCTTTACAAGCAAAGAGCCTGTTTACCAAATGTTCTCTCTCTTCTTTGTTTAACGAGGTTCCGCTTTTTATCGCCATGGCCCTTGCCATACTCTTAGCCAAGAGGTCGTTTAGGCTGAAACCGGCGTCCGGGACATCATCGCGTATATCGGTGATCAGTTGCTCGAGTACCGCACCTGCGTTGGAATTGTTCAGGCCTACGGGGATCCCGCTAATACTAATTTTTTCTTCTGAAAAGTTTTCGAACAAAAACCCTGTGTGTTCTAATTGCTCCTTAACCTTCCGAAGTATTTCAAGATCGGGCTTAGTAAGCGCTATTTCGAGGGGAAACAATAACTGCTGACTCACAGCTTCCTTCACTGTTATGTTCCGAAGGAATTCCTCGTAAAGCACACGCTGATGTGCCAAATGCTGATGTATCACCATCATCCCGCTTTTAATGGGACTGATGATATATTTGTTCTGAAGCTGAAAGCTAATTTGTGCGGTCTCGGCCTCCCCGGATTCGAACATACGGCCCGTCACCTCCTCGCTTTCAAATTCTATCTGAGAGGCTGCCTCGGTTGAAGGCACCGCCTCAAAATCGTCTTTTAACCCTACGTATAAGGATTCCCAACCGGCCGATTTATCCTTGTAACCGGTATAGGCCCCACCTTTGGATCCTCCACCCGATTTGAACGGATTAAAATTCCTGTCCACTTCTATGGTGGGTGCTACAGGACTTTTCTTGCTGTATTCGTAAGGGGTTTCAAAGCCGGCATCCTTATTAAAATCCAATACCGGGGCAATACTGAATTGTCCCAGGCTGTGCTTTACCGTGGCTCGTAGCATGGCGTATATGGCGTGCTCATCGTCAAACTTTATCTCGGTCTTGGTGGGATGAATATTGATATCGATAGAAGTAGGTTCTACTTCTAAAAAAAGAAAATATCCCGGATGGGTACCCTCTTTTACCAGGCCTTCAAAGGCCGATGAAACGGCATGATGCAGGTACGGACTCTTAATAAAGCGGTCGTTCACGAAGAAGAACTGCTCTCCCCTGCTCTTTCGTGCAAATTCGGGCTTGAGCACAAAACCACTCACTTTTACTATTTCGGTTTCTTCGGTAACCGGAACCAGTTTCTCGTTGGTTTTACTTCCGAAGATATTAACAATACGCTGCCTGATATTACTCTCCGGCAGATTGAACACATCACTTCCGTTATGGGTCATGGTAAAGGCCACCTGAGGATGTGCCAGTGCCACCCGATGAAACTCATCGATGATATGACGGGTTTCTACAGGGTTGCTTTTCAGAAAATTTCTGCGGGCAGGAATATTGTAAAACAGGTTCTTCACCGCAATGGTGGTTCCCTCAGCCACTACCTCTGCTTCCTGCGAAACCACCTTACTGCCTTCTATACAGATACGGGTTCCTACATCGGTGGCCGCCGTTCGCGATTTCAGTTCTACATGAGCTATGGCCGCTATGGATGCCAGTGCTTCACCGCGAAAACCCTTGGTGTGTAGATTGAACAGATCCTCTGCAGTCTTTATCTTGGAAGTGGCATGACGCTCGAAACTAAGACGCGCGTCTGTAGGGCTCATTCCTATTCCGTTATCGGTTACCTGAACCAGGGTCTTTCCGGCATCTTTTACTAGCAGGTTTATTTTAGTTGCCTGAGCATCGATAGCATTTTCCAGCAATTCCTTCACCACGGAGGCAGGACGTTGAACGACCTCTCCGGCAGCGATCTGATTAGCAACATGATCCGGTAAAAGCTGAATGATGTCTGGCATTGACAATTATTGTGTAA
>QQUG01000175.1 GCA_008501705.1 Flavobacterium sp. | reverse complement strand
AGTATAAATTACAACGATATCTTCGATACGATGAGATTTGCTTTCGACGGGCAGCGACCTTACGCACAGGTTGGTGAGTTCAACTGGGAAAGCAATACTGTTTACGTAGGTCTATCCTACCGATTTTGTGGTGGGAAATACAGGGCTAAATCCCGTAAAAGACGTGATAACGATGTAAAATCGGGAGGCGGAGTAATATTTTAACCCGCTAACTAGCACAAAATGTTATAATTGCGTTAAAATGACAATAGCAATGCAACATTTGGCATAGTTTTTTAGTCTTATAATATATACCTGCTTAAACATTAGTTTTATAATTTATTTGAATTAGCCATTCATCGAAATAAAATTATCAGGTACTTAAAAGCCATCCGATATAATTGGATGGCTTTTGTTATTTTTTCTGAATAGTTCTCTTACCAGCGAATGATAACACTTCCCCAGGTAAATCCACTTCCAAAGGCAGCCAGAACAACCAGATCACCTTCTTTGATCTTTCCTTCTTCCCAGGCTTCTGTTAGTGCGATTGGAATAGAAGCTGCGGTGGTATTTCCATATTTCTGAATATTATTGAACACCTGATCATCGCTCAATTTTAATTTCCTCTGAATAAATTGTGAGATCCTCAAATTGGCCTGATGTGGAATAAGCATATCGATGTCTTCAAGCCCAAGACCATTGGCTTGAAGCCCTTCCATGATCACCTCAGTAAAACGCACAATGGCGTGCTTAAATACAAACTGACCATTCATATAGGGATAATACGGAATATCCTCCTGAGGATTCTTCTCGATTATCTCCGGTACCCAGTAGCCCGTACTAGGACCCTGTAAAGCCAATTCGTCTTTGTGTTTTCCTTCACTGTGAAGATGAGTGGAGAGTATGCCTCCCTTACCATCCGTATTTCTTGAAACAACCGCCGCGCCGGCTCCATCTCCAAAGATCACCGAAACACCCCGACCTCGGGTGGTAAAGTCTAATCCACCACTGTGATTTTCACTACCAATTACCAATACATGTTTGTACATTCCGGTTTTTACATACTGGTCTGCCACAGACAGTGCATACACAAATCCACTACATTGATTCCTAACGTCTAATGCCGGTATAGTATCCATACCCATTAACTCCTGCACCTGCACCCCTCCACCCGGGAAATACATATCCGGACTCAGAGTGGCAAAGACTATCATCTCGATATCGTTCGGGCTAAGATTGGCTCTTTCTAAAGCAATAGTTGCAGCCTTCACTCCCATTCCAGAAGTGGTATTGCCATCGCCCTTCTTTATATGTCTTCGCTCTTTTATACCCGTTCGCTCCTGTATCCAGGCGTCATTGGTATCCATCAATTTGGACAGATCATCGTTAGTAACCACATTTTCGGGTACATAACGACCCAGGCCAGATATTTTTGATGTGTACATTAATTGCTAATTTATTTAGGAACCGAAAGATAGGTATTCGGAACATGCAACTAAAATTATTTATTACAATATAGTATGCACGCATAATAACGCTATAGCTCGTGCCAGACAATTTCCTTATCTTTTTACAAACTTTGATACATTCATCATGAGAAAATTTGTTTACCTGCTGTTCGCATTCTTAATTTTTGCCGGAACAGCCAACGCACAAGAAAAATTAACCTATCAAAAACCGCCTAAAGAAATTCTGGATCTGGTGGAAGCTCCACTGGCACCCATCGTAATGATCGATTCCCAGGGAGAAAATGTGGTCTTGTTGTACCGGGATGCATTTAAATCTATAGCAGAGCTTTCGGAACCGGAATTACGACTGGCCGGACTTCGCATCAACCCGAAAACTAATATTGGCAGTCGCACGAATTACTATAATAATATTAAGGTAAAGAAAGCAAGTGCGAAGGAGGCTACCCAGGTTAGCGGACTTCCCAAAAACGCCAGGCTTTCTAATTTCAGCATGTCTCCAAATGAAAAAATGGTGGCTTGCCTTAATACTACTTCCGAAGGTGCGGAAGTATGGGTGGTGGATATTGAAAAAGCAGTAGCTAAGAAATTAACGCCTGCTACTGTAAATGCCAACATGCGCGACGCGATAAACTGGTTTAAAGACAATAATGCTTTGTTAGTAAAAATGTTACCGGATAGTAGAAAGGAGCTAATTAATACGGCAGAAGCTGTTCCCGAAGGCCCAACTATCTCAACGAGTGATGGACAGAAAGCTCAAAACCGTACGTACCAGGATCTGCTTAAAAATCCGAACGATGAGTCTAATTTTGAGCAATTGGCGATTTCAGAAATAAAAAAAGTAAGTATAGGTGGAATGATCTCAGGTTTTCTGCCACCTGCATGTACCGGAACATTGAATTCTCCCCCGACGGTAATTATATCCTGATATCTCAAATAGAAAGACCGTTCTCCTATATAGTACCTTATTACAGGTTCCCATTTAAAGAAATTGTCTACAATAATAACGGCAAACAAATAACCGTTTTTAATGAAGTACCACTTAATGAAGTTCAGCCGAAAGGATTTATGGCAACCCGTAAAGGTAAACGGAATACTTCCTGGAGAGCCGATAAACCGGCAACTCTCTATTGGGTTGAAGCCCAGGATGATGGTGATCCGGAAAATAAAGTGGATCATCGCGATGCAGTATATACTTTATCAGCTCCTTTTACTTCCCGTGGAGAATTATTATTGGAAACGCAGCAACGCTTTTCTGGTATAAACTGGGGGAATGACGAAACAGCTATTGCCTACGACTACTGGTGGGATACACGAAACACCAAAACCTATCTTTTCAATCCTTCCAACCGGCAGCAACCTCCCAGGATCATTTCAGACAGAAATTATCAGGATCGATATAGTGATCCGGGAAATTTTGTGACCACTCAGAATAAATATGGGCGAAATGTGCTGGAAATCCAAAAGGGTAAACTTTATTTAATGGGCGACGGTTATACCGAAAATGGACAATTTCCATTTATCGATGCCTTCGATCTTCAGACTCAGGAAAAATCGCGTATATATCAGTCGAAATATACAGACAAGCTGGAGGATCTCAACTCGGCCATAGACATGAAAGAAGGAAAGATCCTGGTAAGGATAGAATCCAAGAACGAATATCCCAATTACTATTTCAGAAATATCTATAAAAAAGAATCACTTACTCCGGTTACCTCGTTTGAAAATCCTTTTAAGAGCCTGGCTAACGTACATAAGGAAGTGATAAATTATAAAAGGGACGACGGACTGGATCTGGAGGGTACCCTTTATCTTCCGGTGGGTTACGATAAAGCGAAAAAGGAAAAAATGCCCATGATATTGTGGGCCTATCCCAGGGAATTTAAAGATAAAAGCAGTGCCTCTCAAAATACCACCAACCCAAACGAATTTATCTATCCGTACTGGGGCAGCCCTATCTACTGGGTAACCCAGGGCTATGTGGTCTTGGACGACGCTGCCTTCCCCATCGTGGGTGAAGGTGATGAAGAACCCAACGATACGTTTCGTACCCAGTTGGTTGCTAATGCGAAGGCTGCTATCGATGCCGTGGATGAACTTGGCTATATTGACCGAACTCGTGTTGCAGTTGGAGGACATAGTTATGGGGCCTTCATGGTGGCTAATTTACTGAGTCATTCAAATCTGTTCGCCGCGGGCATCGCCAGAAGTGGTGCTTATAACCGGACGTTAACACCATTCGGATTTCAAAGTGAACAACGCAGTTATTGGGATTCTCCCGAAACCTATTACACCATGTCACCTTTCATGCACGCAGATAAAATGAAGACCCCATTATTGTTGATCCATGGGGAAGCCGATAATAATTCGGGAACCTACCCACTGCAAAGTGAACGCTATTTTAATGCTTTGAAAGGACTTGGGGCTCCGGCCCGACTTGTAATGCTTCCAAAGGAAAGTCACGGCTACCGTGCCAAGGAAAGTATACTTCATTTATTGTGGGAACAAGATGTATGGCTGGACGAACATGTGAAGAACAAGAAAACGATCGTAACTACCGATATGCTAAAAAGATAATAGAAGAAGGGCGCTTCCCCAAGCGCCCTTTTAAAACAACCTAACCAATAAAATAAAAGATAAAGAGTTACTTTTTCATAGCAATTGACTATCCCACCTTTTAATGATGTAAAGATAATCACTTTGTTTAATATATTTTCTTAAATATTAAACAAAAATTGTTAAGTTTTACTTAAACCTGTGGATTTATTACCGAATGCAGATTTTCGGGATCATGCTATGATGTTCGCTAAGTTCGTTTACTAATGACATCATGTCATAAATATAAGAATGGTATTCTATTTGAATAAGGAGCATCGAATAACGATACTAATTTAAAAGGATAAACTATATAACTATGAGTTCAGGTACCATTAATGTTTCAGTAGAGAATATCTTCCCACTGATAAAGAAGTTTTTGTACAGTGACCACGAAATATTCCTGCGCGAGCTTATCTCTAACGCTACCGACGCCACATTAAAACTAAAACACCTCACTAATATTGGGGAGGCAAAGGTGGAGTACGGAAATCCAATGATCGAAGTAAAGATAGATAAGGATAAAAAGCAGCTGCATATTATCGATCAGGGAGTTGGAATGACCGCCGAAGAAGTAGAAAAATATATCAACGAGATCGCCTTTTCAGGGGCAGAGGAATTCCTGGAAAAATACAAGGACAAAAATGCAGATGATGCCGGTATCATTGGTCATTTTGGCCTTGGATTCTATTCGGCTTTTATGGTTGCAAATAAGGTTGAGATCATCACTAAGAGCTATAAGGATGAACCGGCAGCGCACTGGACCTGCGATGGCTCTCCTAATTATACCTTGGAAACGGCCGATAAAACCGAAAGAGGCACCGAGATCATTCTGCATATATCTGATGATGATACGGAGTTCCTTGAAGAAGCGCGTATACGCGAATTATTGGTAAAGTATAACAAATTCATGCCTGTACCTATAAAATTTGGTACTCGCACCGAAACACTTCCTAAACCTGAGGATGCAAAAGAAGATGATCCCGCTCCTACAAAGGAAGTGGATAATATCATCAATAACCCAAATCCGGCTTGGACAAAACAACCGGCCGATCTGGAGGGTGAGGATTACAAAAATTTCTACAGAGAACTATACCCCATGCAGTTTGAAGAACCTCTTTTCAACATTCATTTGAACGTTGATTACCCCTTCAATCTTACGGGAATTCTTTACTTTCCAAAACTCACAAACGATCTGAATATTCAGAAAGATAAAATTCAGTTATATCAGAACCAGGTATTCGTCACCGATAATGTGGAAGGTATTGTACCCGAATTTCTCACCATGTTACGAGGAGTGATCGATAGCCCGGATATTCCGCTAAACGTATCTCGAAGCTATTTGCAGGCAGATGGTGCCGTGAAAAAAATATCGAGTTATATCACCCGTAAAGTTGCCGATAAACTGAAGAGTTTGTTTAACGATAATCGCGAAGATTTTGAAGGCAAATGGGACGATATCAAGATCGTGATCGAATACGGTATGCTTACCGAAGACAAGTTTTTTGATAAAGCCCAGGAATTTGCACTTTATCCAACTGTAGACGGTGATTACTACACTTTCGAAGAATTGAAAGAAGCCATAAAGGATGCCCAGACCGATAAAGACGATAAACTGGTGATCTTGTATGCATCAGATAAAGAGCAACAGCACAGCTACATCGAAGCAGCTAAAAATAAAGGGTATAAGGTATTGTTACTGAATTCGCCTATCGTTTCTCACCTGCTTCAGAAAATGGAAAGTAAAAATGAGAAGACCACATTTGTGCGAGTGGATAGTGACGCAATAGATACTCTAATCAAAAAAGAAGATGAACCGATCTCCAAACTTTCAGAAGAAGAAAAGGAAAAACTGAAGGGAATGCTTTCCGAAATAATTCCTTCGGAAAAATTTTCGGTTCAGTTAGAGGCTATGGATAGCGATGCGAGTCCGTTTATCATCACCGAACCCGAGTTTATGCGTCGGATGAAAGAGATGCAGCAAACCGGAGGCGGCGGGATGTTCGGGATGGGAGCCATGCCGGATATGTTCAATCTGGTAGTGAACACCAACCATGAGTTGGTCGGGCAAATCTTAAACACCAAAACTCAAAAGAAAAAAGAAAGGCTGGTAAATCAGGCACTCGATCTCGCCAAACTAAGTAAGAACTTACTTAAAGGAGAAGAAATGACTAAGTTTATCAAGCGTAGTTACGATATGATTAAATAATTAATTCGTTTGTTAGATTAATGATTCCGCCTGCTTATGCAGGCGGTTTTTTTATACCCTCTTTCGAAATTTACGTATTTATACGGATACCACAGGACCGTCTCTTAGAGTACTTTAGCCATTAAACTAACCCATATAATCCACAATTATGTATTCATTAAATGTCACAAATAATTATATCTGGCAGATAACTGCAGACAATGGCGCCGTCCAGATCGGTGAAAGAGGAGGTACTCATACCTTCGATAAACTAGGAAACTTATTTCTCGAAATACCCGGTATGGGCCAGATGGTCTTTATAGATCTGGGTGAAGGAAAGATCCCCGGATACCCATTCGTTAAGGAGACCTGGGGAGTACTTATTAGAGGTGCTAATGTAGAAGGATATTACCGTTATGAAGGGGGTGGGAATTTATTACTTACATTCGATGCATTTGGCACGGCTACCCTTGCTACTACCAATGGAACCCTTATTACAATTTCTCTGGATGAACTAATCGTAGAGGAAAGCGGAATTCCTGTAAATTAACCTTTAGAACTATAAATTATGGTACCATTTGTCGGACAAATTCAAGCCTTCGGATTTAACTTCGCCCCTCAAGGATGGGCGAAATGTGAGGGACAACTATTAAGCATAGCCAGCCACCAAGCATTATTTTCTCTCCTCGGAACCACTTTTGGGGGCGACGGTAGAACAACTTTTGGACTACCTGATTTACGAGGAAGATCAATCGTAGGTGATGGTAATGGACCCGGGCTAAGCAATATTTCCTGGGGAGAAAAAGGAGGAATCGAAACTATCACGTTAAACGCTAACAATATTCCGGCTCACGCACATGGCGTAAGTATACCGGTAAGCAGTACTGCCGGAGAAGAAGGTACTGCTAACGGCCAGGTAATCGCCGACCACGCAGGCGGCTTTAACGAGGATGCCACTGCAGGTGCTGCTTTGAAAGCATTTAATACAGCCAATACTGGCAACGGACAAGCCTTCGGATCACGTAACCCATTTCTTGGAATTAATGTGTGCATCGCTTTAATAGGGACGTACCCTTCAAGAAGTTAATCTTAACATTAACAAATTGGTTTTTCACTTATGATTTCAACCATATAGTGGCGAGCAAAAATTCAACCAATTCATCATTTAAATCATTCTAATATGGAACCATTTATTGGACAAATTCAAGCCTTCGGATTTAACTTCGCACCACGTGGATGGGCGAAATGTGAAGGACAGTTATTATCAATTTCAAACTTTACGGCACTATTTTCACTTTTGGGAACCACCTTTGGAGGAGACGGAAGAACCTCATTTGGTTTACCGGACTTACGAGGCAGATCAATCGTAGGAATCGGGAATGGACCTGGATTGAGTAATATCACTTGGGGAGAAAAAGCTGGAACAGAATCTATTACGCTAAACGCAAACAATATCCCTGCTCACGCACACGGCGTAAATGTACCTGTAAGTAGTACTGCCGGAGAGGAAAGTACTGCTAACGGTCAGGTTATTGCAGATAATGCAGGGGCATTTAACGAAGATGCAACATCGGGTGCCGCTTTGAAAGCATTTAATACGGCAAATTTCGGAAACGGACAAGCTTTCGGGTCGCGTAATCCATTCCTTGGAATAAATATGTGTATTGCATTGGAAGGAGTTTTCCCATCCAGGAGTTGATCAATCTAAATTCATTTTTGATCAGGGCTCGTTCATCGGGTCCTGATTAGTTTTATCTCCAGTTGTGGATCAATTCCCGTGACATAACGGGTCCTTACTCCGTACACCGGAGCTTCTGAGGTGAAATCAGTTACATCCCACGGAATGGTCAGGCCACTTTCATTGTAAGTTAAAACTTCATCTTCATACAACTTCATTTCCGTAAATATTGAGATCCTATTGTATTCTCTTAATTGTTCGTCCTTGAACATATATACAGGGGATTCATACTGAATACTATTTTTCTGAATCACTTCCTTATTTATACTGAAGACAGAATCCATGATCTCATAGAACTCAATTGTTTTTTTCGAATCCAGGTTAAGCACAAATGATTGTTGCTGTTTTGTGTTCACCAGAGCTACAGAGAGAGTAATGTTTTCCGGGATAAGGACCAGGTCATCACTCAATTGTGGAACCAGATTCTCCACTATCTTGACTTGTGGTTCGCGCGCCAACGCTTGTTGCAGGCATTCAACCAGAAGAATGTCGACGTCATGGTTCTCAACCCTGAATTGCGTTGCATCTGTACAATAACAGTTTCTTATATAGTCTTGTATCCCGTAGATTTCAATGGTATTATTGAGTAATTTGAAGCTTTCCGTATTCACCTCTATGAGATCCAATTGAAGTTCCGATGGTGAGAATAATTGTGTCAATGGAAGAACCAGCGTTGCGAAGGGGCCTGTTCCAACGTACATAATAGTTGCTGGTCTTCCCTTTTGTTTACCCAAAACAGTATCTACAGCTTTTTTCACAGCTCGCACAAATCTTTTTGTTCTAATCAGGTCCTCGATACACAGGGCCGCCCATCGAGTAGCTAATGCTTTACCTTCCTCCAGGTAGACATTCTCATTATATTCTGGCAAATTCATATCCAACTTATGATACAGTTCGAGGGACTCCCTCCATTTACTCAAAACTTTTTGGAGTTCTCCATAGGAGGCAGTTTCAGAAAAAATAATATTCGATACATTTTTCAGTGTATCGATTAGGTTGTATTTATGATGCATGGGAAGGTACCTGGACAGGTTTTTAATTATTTTTTTCAATATATAGAATTTAGACTTCGCAGGATACTTCAGCAAGCAATAAAATGAATTTCAATAATTAAATTAGAAAAAAAGAAAATTTCGGTGTAGCTTTAGGGAACTAACTAATCCAATATGAAAAACTCTACTTCCCGACGGATGTTTATGTCAAAGTCCGTTTTGGCTGCTACTGGTATAGCCTTTTTATCCTCTAATACTATTAACGCCTTTGTGGGTGATTGTCCTTATGAAGGATATAATCCCTTTGCACAAGAGAAGACAGATTTAAGAACAACAATTTTAAGTAATCACATAACGGTCCAAGGAGTGATCTATGATTCCTCTGGCTCAACGCCATTAAAGAATGTTGAAATAGAAGTTTGGCACCTATCACCGGGTTCCTTAAAATTCAGGAATCGTGGAAAACTTAAAACGAACCTATCCGGTGAATATAAATTTATCACAGATATCCCCGGACGGAAAGAACAATCCAGTCCGCGGATCTATTTCAAAGTGAGTCATCAGGACAAAGTTGTATTTACTGAAATTCTTATTAATGTTCACGGTGTATTTATCACTTCCGATCATTACAATACCCAATCGGCTTTAGGATCAAAATTGCTACCCTCCTCTAACAGGTCAAACGGCAATTCTGAAATAAAATTTAATATCTCGATTTAATCATAAATAACCTTAAAAAACTAACTAATTATGGAATTCTTTTTAGGACAGATAATCTTATTCGCAGGAAATTTCCCGATCAGAGCTTTTGCGTATTGCAACGGACAACTTCTGCAAATATCTCAAAATAGTGCGCTATTCTCGATTTTAGGAACTACCTACGGAGGTGATGGCCGTACCACTTTTGCCTTACCGGATCTACGCGGTCGAGTAGTTGTACATTCTGGTGGAAATTCGGCCGGACCGGGACTCACTCCCAGACAACTAGGACAAAGATCGGGAGAAGAAAATGTAACGTTGAATACACTTCAGATACCTGCACATAACCACCCTGCTGCGGTTGCAGTTAGTACTGCTAATGGGGAAGAAGGTAATGTGAATGGTCAGGTCATTGCCAATCACGCTAACGCTTTCAATGAAGACCCCACTACAGGTGCATCCCTAGGTGGTGTTACAATAGGAAATTCAGGAGGAAACCAATCACATAACAACATGCAACCCTGGTTAGCATTAAATTATGAGATTTGTATTCAGGGTATTTTTCCGTCAAGAAACTAATCATTAAAGAATAAATTGTGGGGGGATTAAAAATAGGGGTGCTCATCCCTAAGTCAGATATGTACCCAACGCTGGGTATGGATCTTTTGAATGGTCTGAAATTAGCTTTTTCGAAAAGCAGTTCCATTCAGGAATCACCTTCTTTTATTGTTGAAAACATTGGAGTCGCAGCTGATGACCAAGTGCTAAAAAGTGCAGAAAAACTGATTCTTCAGGAAGAGGTGGATCTCACTTTAGCATTTTGCGGTGTCCTGCTGCTACCTCAATTAGCAAGGCTTCAGGAGCAATACAAGCGGCCACTTATTCATCTGGACTTAGGTGGAAGGGTATATAATGAAGAACATTGTAGCCCCTATGTCCTTCATCATACTTTAAACCTATGGCAATCCTCTTTCGCTGCGGGACAATACGCCGCTGAACATATCGGAAGACAATGTCTATTGGCAGTTTCTTTCTATGACGGTGCCTACCATATGACGGAGGCCTTTAACCTGGGCTTCACTTCAAAAGGAGGAATCATTACTCGTTTCTTTGTAGGCAATGCCGATTACAACATGGAAACTTTTGAAGGACTGTTTCAAGCCATACAAGC
>QQUG01000122.1 GCA_008501705.1 Flavobacterium sp. | reverse complement strand
AATCAGAGTAAAGTTCTAATTAAAAAGGCTAACCCTAATGCCGAGACCAATGATAAGGATTATGTTTTTATTCATTTTATACTGAATAATCTCCCCCGCGGACTCATAGGCTTGCTCCTGGCCGTTATCCTGAGTGCGGCCATGTCTTCCACTGCCTCCGAATTGAACGCCCTGGGATCTACTACGGCCATTGATCTTTACAGACGTAATACGCCTGGACAAACTGAAAGACACTATATGGTTGCCTCAAAATGGTTCACCTTGCTATGGGGGGTGATCGCTATAGGTGTTGCGAGTGTTGCCAATTTATTTGATAACCTTATCCAATTGGTGAATATCATTGGATCTATTTTCTACGGAAACGTCCTGGGGATCTTCCTGCTGGCCTTTTTTATAAAATTTGTTAAGAGCAAAGCTACCTTTATAGCAGCCCTCATTACCCAGGTGATCGTAATTGTTGTATGGTGGATCGATCTTATGCCTTATTTGTGGCTCAATGTATTGGGCTGCGTACTTGTAATGGGGATAGCCGGTATATTGCAGCTAGTTTTGGGACGAAAGGATGAAAAATAAAAAAAGGAACAGTAAACTGCTCCTTTCTCAATTGAAAATTAACCGATCTAGTTAAGTCCGGTCTTTACCTGGTAGGAAGAACGCTCCCCCTGGTTTGTAACGAAGGTAAATGTGTAATCACCTTTGTGGGCCCATTCGAAATTGAATCGTTTCCCCAGACTGGCGTCGTTCCCTAAACTTTGTTTAAATACCAGTTCACCATTTGGATTATAGATATATAGTGTATAGGTATTATTTTGAGTGTTCAGGATCGAAATATCCACTGTTTCGTTCGAGTTTGTAATTGTTACATCGCTGTTGTTTCCTACGATTAACTTGTCGTTGTTTGCGGTCGCCGATAAAGTTGCTACCAGTGTACCTGCCATTAGAATTCTTTTAATTGTTTTCATAACATAAAGATTTAAATTCAACAGTACAAAGATGCGATACCCGCTCACATTAGACATCCAGTAAATAGGCCATTAAATATGTTTTTTTAACCCATACTGTATGTTAATAAAACATTAAGGTTAAAATAGCATATATTTTGGTTAAATTTGTATAGTAGACCCAAAATGATATGTCTTACTTTAACCCTGTGAAAATGAGCAAGAACCCGGTATTAGAATCTATATCACCCAAATTTGGAAGTTCGTTGAAGGTGTTAAACTTTTTAGGAGCCACCAACGAACATGCGCCTACCTGGCATTTCCATCCCGAAATGGAGATAGCTTATATAAATGGGGGTAGTGGGAAAAGGCATATAGGGAATCATATTTCCTATTATAACAACGGAGATCTCATATTTATAGGTGCTAATTTGCCTCATTTTGGATTTACAGACAGTTTAACTGGAAATAAGAGTGAAGTGGTGATCCAGGTAAAGGAAGACTTTCTTGGTCCGGATTTTTTCACGGCTCCCGAAATGCATAAGATCAAACAGCTGTTAAAGCGAAGTAAGCAGGGAATCGTCTTTCACGAATCGGTGCGGGAAGTTGTGGGGCCACAGATAGAAGCTTTACTGGAACTTCCCAATTTCGAACAACTAATATCTTTTCTGAAGATCTTACAGCAACTCTCCGAGACAGACGACTATACCCTTCTGAATGTTGAAAAGGTAGTGCTTGAGTCTAAGCCTCAGGACGCACAGCGAATGGATACGATTTTTTCCTTCGTAAGTAAAGAGTTTACAAGGCCCATATCCCTGGCAGAGATAGCAGATAAGGTGAGTATGACAGAGCAGGCGTTCAGCAGGTATTTCAGAAAAAAGAATGGAAAAACCTTTACCCAGTTTGTCAATGAATACCGCCTTGTACATGCGTCTAAACTACTAAGTGAACAGCACCTGAGCATAACCGATGTTTGCTATGCCAGCGGATTTAACAACTTCTCCCACTTCAATAAGAGTTTTAAGGCCTTTACTGGAAAAACTCCGTCCAAATTCCGGGATGCCTTTAAAAATGTACTGGAATCCTGAATTCTCGATAGTAGGCTTTAAATTCTAACAGGAAGCACCCAAATACTAAGTATATTATTTTAACTCGTTCTTTATCAGTAGGTTTGAGTAAACTAAAATCCATTGAATTATGAGAACAATTACTAAAATTTGCGCCTTTTTGGCCCTTTCGCTCACAATTACAGTAAGCGCTCAGCAAACCAGAAGTATATCCGAATTGATGGAAGTACTCAAGCAGAACCACATGGGAAGTATCACCGATGTCTTTAGCACAGCGGAGATCGCGCTGCTTCGCGATCATCTCGATACATCAAATTATTTCGACGCATCCAAAGTGTTGGGAGACCTGGCCATTCATGCCACTGAGAATACACTGGGGAACTTCGCGAAGATCGATAAAATGAATGTTTCCACTATTACCGTTATCGCTCCTTCTCCCTTGAGCGAATTTGAAGGTGCAGGAGCTACTATACCAATGACCAACTCTTCCACGGTGGTGGATAACAACAATAACTTCTACCTTGTCTATGCGGATGGAACCTATACGACCATTGCGCAGATCATGCCGGATGCCGGACAATCCTTCACTGGCCTGGAATATACTTCGGATGGAAACTTATACGGAATAGCAACAGATGGCTCAGGTAGCACTCGACTATACCAGATAGATCTAGCTAACCAGACTGCTACACCAGTGGGTACCGACAACGG
>QQUG01000141.1 GCA_008501705.1 Flavobacterium sp. | reverse complement strand
AGGTTATGGAACAGGAACCTGGGTATTTTGGCTGGTTGCTGAACGCCGATTTCCCACTGTATACAAAAAAAGTACTCACACGTATTAAGTTGAGTAAGCTGAATAATAAATTATAATATGGCTGATACATCTGTATAAAGCGTGCCATGGTGTCGCTGTATATAGAATGAAGGCAAGAACATTGAAACTTCAGAAGCAATGAAGATAATCTGTGTTGGCAGAAACTATGCCGCTCACATAGAAGAATTAGAAAATGAACGTCCGAAAGACCCGGTACTATTTCTAAAACCCGATACCGCGATCCTACTTAAGAAACAACCGTTTTTTATCCCCGATTTCTCCGAAGATATTCATCATGAGGTTGAGGTATTGGTGAAGATCAAAAAGATCGGGAAGCATATCGATCGTAAATTTGCGCATAAATATTACGATGAAATAGGCCTGGGGATCGATTTCACGGCACGCGATTTGCAATCGCAGTTAAAAGAAAAAGGCCTTCCCTGGGAAAAAGCAAAAGCATTCGACGGAGCCGCAGTTGTAGGAAAATTTATACCGAAAACTCGCTTTAGTAACGTGGATTCTATTAAATTTAGCCTCCGTAAAAACAACGAGATCGTTCAGGAAGGCAATACAGCCCTGATGTTGTGGAAAATAGATGCGTTAATCGAATATATTTCCAAATATTTTACATTAAAGATTGGAGATATTATCTTTACGGGCACTCCTTCCGGCGTAGCCAGAGTAAACCCGGAAGACAAACTAACCGGATATATTGAAGAAACCGAGGTTTTTTCTATTAAAGTAAAATAAATGACAAAACACTATTCAATTGAAAATCTAAGGGAGATCGCCGGAGGCGATTCAGATTTTATGGCAGTAGTTGCACAAACCTTTTTAGATGAGATTCCCCCGGACCTCCAGGCAATGGAGGACGCCATCGAAAACGATAATAAAGAACTGGCTTACCAGTTTGCACATAAAATGAAACCAAATCTCGAAATGTTCGGGATAAACGTATTAAAAGATATCACCACTATAGAATCATGGACTAAAACTTCGAAGAACAAATCTTCGGTTGATGAGAACGTTCATAATGTTACAACTACCTTACGCGCTGTATTTAAAGAACTGAAGGCAGACTTTGACCTGAAATAAATGCTTGCTGAGATAATCACCATCGGTGACGAAATACTTATCGGACAGATAGTCGATACCAATTCGGCCTTCATTAGTAAGGAATTGAATAAAATTGGTGTTCAGGTGTACCAGATAACCTCGATTCAGGATGACAGGGAACACATTCTGCAGGCTCTTGAAGATGCCAAAAAACACGCAGATCTCGTACTGGTAACCGGTGGATTAGGCCCCACCAAAGACGATATCACCAAACACACTTTCTGCGAATTTTTAGACGATGTGCTCGTGGAGGACAAGCAAACCCTTCAGCATATCCATACTATTTTTAGTACGTATCTTCAAAAGGATCCGCTTCCGGCCAACCTGGAACAGGCCATGGTTCCTTCTACAGCCATCGTTTTAAGGAACGCTCATGGAACAGCCCCTGGCATGTGGATGGAAAAAGATGAGACCGTTTTTGTTTCCATGCCCGGAGTTCCCTACGAGATGAAACATCTTCTTACCAAAGAGGTGCTTCCGCGGGTGATGAGTGAGTTCAACAGGCCGCATATTTACCACAAGACGCTGTTAACCTACGGTTTGGGAGAAAGCAGCATCGCAGAACGCATCGAAAAATTTGAGAACGAGCTGCCAGCCGATATCAAACTGGCCTACTTGCCTTCTTTAGGTAGGGTTAGGCTGAGGTTATCGATCAAAGGAAATAATGAGTCCGAGATCCGCAACCGGCTAGACGAAAAGATGGCCCAATTGAGTGAAATGCTTCAAGATATCGCTGTTGGCTTTGAAGATGAAACCACAATCCAGGAGCGTATCGGCGCCATTTTGGTAAAAAAAGGATACAGCCTCAGCCTGGCTGAAAGTTGTACAGGAGGAGCCATCGCCAGGGAAATCACTTCCATAGCAGGTTCATCATCCTACTTTATCGGTAGTATCACTCCCTATGAGACCCAGCAAAAGGTGAAGATCCTGGGCGTAGACGCCGGCCTTATCGAAAAATATACGGTAGTAAGCGCGCAGGTAGCCGAAGCTATGGCTAATTGCTGTGTGAAATTGTTCCATTCAGATGTTGCTGTGGCTACCACGGGTATAGCAGGCCCCACCAAGGGCGATGCGATTGCCGAAGTAGGCACCGTGTATATTGCTATTGCCACTCCGGAGCACACCATAGTGAAAGAATTCAATTTTGGTAAACCCAGGGAACGGGTGATCTCCAAGGCCACGAACAAAGCCTTCGAAATGCTGCTAAAAGAAATTTCAAAAAACTGAAATTCTTTTGTTGGCTGTATAGATATAATTTCTTAAATTTGCAGCCTGTTTTAAAATAACTAACAATGTCTAGAGTTTGTGAGCTTACCGGAAAGAGAGCCATCGTTGGAAACAACGTGTCTCACGCAATGAATAAAACCAAGCGCAAGTTTAATGTAAATCTTGTAAAGAAGCGTTTTTACATTCCAGAAGAAGATAAATGGATCACACTTAAAGTATCTACTTCGGCATTAAAGAATATCAATAAGAAAGGAATTTCAGCAGTTATCAAAGAAGCCCGCGAAAAGGGTTTTCTAAAAAAATAACAGCTTAATAGATAAAGTCTGATACAATGGCTAAAAAAGGAAATAGAGTTCAAGTTATCCTGGAATGTACAGAGCACAAAGAATCTGGAAAACCGGGTACATCTCGTTATATCACGACCAAGAACAAGAAGAACACGCCGGATAGAATGGAATTGAAGAAATTCAACCCTATCCTTAAACGTATGACCGTTCACAAAGAAATTAAATAACCGCTAAGAATAAAGAGTCATGGCAAAGAAATCAGTTGCATCATTACAAACAGGATCCAAGCGTTTAACCAAGGCTATCAAAATGGTTAGATCTCCAAAAACCGGAGCCTATATGTTTGTTGAGTCTATCATGGCTCCCGAGCACGTAAACGAGTGGTTAAGTAAAAAATAAACCACACAAACTCATATTGTAAAAAGCCACTTTTAGTTAAGAGTGGCTTTTTCTATTTCGTATCTTTGCCGCTGTCAATTGAAGATTAGAAGAATTTTTTGGGCGTTTCCCACAAAGTGGCAATGAAGAAGAGCGAAGCTCACTTCATCGCACTTTATGGGTCGGGCTTTCAGCGCTACATGGTAGCCTGCTTCAATCCCTAACGCAGCATTAATTATTCAAAAAGTTACATGAGTTTATTCAAGAAAATATTCACCAAAGAGAAAAAGGAAACCCTGGATAAAGGCCTGGAAAAGAGTAAAAACACCTTTTTCGATAAATTATCCAAGGCAGTTGCCGGTAAGAGCAAAGTAGACGATGACGTGCTCGATAACCTCGAGGAGGTACTTGTTTCCAGCGATGTAGGAGTAAATACCACACTTAAGATCATTGAAAGAATTGAAGAAAGGGTATCCAGGGACAAATACCTGGGTACGGATGAACTGAACAAGATCCTGCGGGAAGAGATCGCCGGACTTCTAAGCGAAACTAATACAGGAGATGCCACCGAATTTGAGGTCCCAAATACGGGACAGCCATACGTGATCATGGTGGTAGGTGTAAATGGTGTGGGTAAGACCACTACCATCGGGAAACTGGCCCATCAGTTTAAAAACGCGGGTAAAAAGGTTGTTCTAGGTGCTGCGGATACCTTCAGGGCAGCTGCCATAGACCAGTTACAGGTTTGGGCAGATAGAACCGAAGTTCCTATCGTTAAGCAAAGTATGGGGAGTGATCCTGCCAGTGTTGCTTTCGACACCCTGGAGAGTGCTGTGAACCAGAACGCCGATGTTGTTATTATCGATACGGCAGGGCGTCTGCACAATAAGGTCAATCTCATGAACGAACTCACTAAAGTGAAGCGGGTGATGCAAAAGGTGATACCTGATGCGCCTCACGATGTATTACTGGTGCTGGATGGCTCAACGGGACAAAATGCCTTCGAACAGGCGAAACAATTCACCGCTGCTACCGAAGTAACATCTCTGGCCGTTACCAAGCTAGATGGTACAGCCAAAGGAGGCGTTGTGATAGGCATTAGCGATCAGTTCCAGATACCCGTAAAGTATATAGGTGTAGGCGAAGGTATTGAGGACCTGCAGGTATTTAATAAATTCGAATTTGTAGATTCATTCTTTAAATAAAAGCAATAGGTGCGTACAAAATCTCTCAAGCAGAACAAGATCAATGTCGTCACCCTGGGGTGTTCCAAGAATGTCTATGACAGTGAAGTACTTATGGGCCAGCTAAAAGCCAATAACAAGGAGGTCGTGCATGAGGAAGAAGGTAATATTGTAGTGATCAATACCTGTGGTTTTATCGCCAACGCCAAGGAGGAAAGTGTGAACACCATCCTGGAGTACGTGCAAAAGAAGGAAGATGGCGAGGTGGATAAAGTGTTCGTAACAGGATGTTTAAGTGAGCGCTACAAACCCGACCTTCAAAAAGAAATACCCAATGTGGATCAATATTTCGGAACCACCGAATTACCCGGGCTACTCAAAGCTTTGGGAGCCGATTACAAACACGAACTTATAGGCGAACGCCTTACTACTACTCCGAAGAATTATGCCTATCTCAAGATAGCCGAAGGTTGCGATCGTCCCTGTTCTTTCTGTGCGATCCCCATCATGCGAGGCAAGCACCGCTCCACGCCCATTGAAGACCTGGTCACCGAAGCAGAAAAATTAGCGGCCAAAGGGGTAAAAGAACTTATTTTGATCGCCCAGGATCTTACCTATTACGGACTCGACCTTTACAAGAAGCGTGAGTTGGCTAAACTTCTCAAGGAACTCGTAAAGGTTGAGGGCATTGAGTGGATCCGACTTCATTATGCCTTTCCTACCGGTTTCCCTATGGAAGTCCTGGATGTGATGAAGGAGGAACCCAAGATCTGTAATTATATCGATATTCCACTTCAGCATATATCAGACCCCATCCTGAAATCTATGAGGCGGGGAACCACGCGAGAGAAAACCACAAAATTACTCAGGGATTTCAGGGCTGCGGTTCCCGAAATGGCGATCAGGACCACCTTGATCGTGGGCTATCCCGGTGAGACCAAAGAAGATTACCAGGTTCTGAAGGAATGGGTACAGGAGATGCGTTTCGAGCGCTTGGGATGCTTTACCTATTCACACGAGGAAAATACACATGCTTATAAGCTGGAGGACGATGTTCCGGAAGTAGTAAAAATGCAACGCGCCAATGAGATCATGGATATTCAGTCTCAGATCTCCTGGGAACTGAATCAGCAAAAGATAGGGGAGACCTATCGCGTTCTGATCGATAGGAAAGAAGGAAGCTATTACGTAGGGCGCACCGAATTCGACAGCCCGGATGTGGACAACGAAGTACTGATCAATGCAGAGGACGGATACCTGCGAACCGGCGAATTCTTTAATGTAAAAATTAAGGCCGCCGAAGATTTCGATCTGTATGGTGTAGTTGTGAACTAAAATCATTTAAAACCTATGAGATATTCTGTTATCCTATTTTCTCTATTCATGATCTTCAGTGCTTGTAAAGAAAATACTACGCAAAACGAAAGTGACCTGAACGAATTAACGGTCACGCCGCTCGATAATCCGATCGAGGGTAACAGTTCCCTTCCCAGGTTATTTAGTAATGGGAAAGAAGTATACGTTTCCTGGGTGGAGAAAAAAGACAGCCTTGCCATCCTCAAATATGCAAGTTTCTCAAATGGGTCCTGGACCGATTCTGTGGAGGAAAGTTCAGGTGGCGACTGGTTTGTGAACTGGGCCGATTTCCCAGTAATCGCCGAAAATAATGGTAATATCGTGAGTAGTTATTTGCAAAAATCTGCCACTGGTACCTACACCTACGATGTCAAACTAAATCTTCTCAACAAGAATAACAGCTTCAAAAAGAACAATTTTATCCTGCATGATGACGGCACCCAAAGTGAGCACGGATTTGTTTCTGTACGTCCCTACACAGGAAATTCTTTTCTCTTTACCTGGCTGGATGGACGTGAAACAGCTGGGAAGGGACACGGAGAAGGAGCAATGACGCTGCGGGCAGCGCTGCTATTTGAAGATGGAACAATAGATCACGACACCTTATTGGATGATCGTGTTTGCGATTGCTGTCAGACAGCTTCAGCCATTGGGCCTGATGATGAGATCATAGTTGCCTACAGAGACAGAAGAGAAGGAGAGATAAGAGATATCTCCGTGGTACGATGGGATAAAAAAGATGGTTGGAATGAACCAGTGCCCATTGGTAACGACCAATGGAAAATTGACGGCTGTCCTGTAAACGGGCCTGCCATCGATTCAAAAGGGAGTTCAGCAGCCATTGCATGGTTCACGGCAGTGGGAGGTGAAGGAAAAGTACAGCTTGCCTTTTCTAATGATGTAGGTAAAACCTTCGGAATTCCAATTAGGATCGATTCTGGTAATGCCACCGGCAGGGTAGATGTAGTTATGCTCAATGAAGCCGAAGCAGTCGTAATGTGGATGGAACCGGATGGAGACGATGAAACGATTAGGTTACGCAAAGTAACTTCAGAAGGAAAAAAAGGAGAACCTATAACAATATCCAATACCAGTGCCGAACGAGCCAGTGGATTTCCGCAGTTAGAGAAGCTTGACACCCAATTGTTCATGGCGTGGACCGTAGTCGATAAAGGATCATCCTCAATTAAAACCGCCACCTTATCTTTGGACAAACTTTAGTCCTTGAAGAAACTATTTGTAATAGGCCATACCTTTCCCGAACCCTCCACCACGGCAGCCGGGGTTCGTATGATGCAGTTAATTGATCTTTTCAGGGATTTTGGATACCACATTACTTTCGGAAGTACGGCCTTGGCAACGGGGAAGTCGGCAACTCTGGAAGAATTAGGAATCGAGGTGGTTACAATTAAACTCAACCATCCTTCTTTTGATGAAATGATAGGGGAGATGGATCCCCGGATTGTGATTTTCGACCGCTATATTACCGAAGAACAATTTGGTTGGCGTGTCACCCAGACCTGCCCGGGGGCAATCCGTATCCTCGATACAGAAGATCTTCATTTTTTACGCAAAGCAAGGGAATTAGCGATACAAGAAGGTGTATCCGTTTCCGAAGCAAATATATATACCGACCAGACCAAAAGGGAGATCGCGAGTATACTAAGATCGGATCTTTCACTAATTATTTCTGAAGCAGAACTGGAGTTATTACAAGAAGAATTCAGGATCCCAACTGAAATCTTGTTCTACCTGCCCTTTATGATGGATATGTCGCGACTGCAGGAAGAAGAGTTCCCCAATTTTGAACAACGCAGAAATATGGTCACCATTGGTAATTTTCAGCACGCACCTAATCTGGACAGTGTAACATGGATGGCCACTAAAATTTGGCCCGGGATCCGTAAAGCCCTTCCTTCGACCGAATTACATATTTATGGGAATTATGCTCCGCAACAGATCACTCAACTTCATAATGAACATACAGGCTTTCATGTAAAAGGATGGGTGGAAGATGTGGATCAGGTAATGCAGGATGCAAGATTATGTCTTGCGCCACTACGGTTTGGGGCCGGCCTGAAAGGAAAGTTCCTGGACGCAATGCGCAATGGAACCCCGGTGGTTACTACCGCTATTGGTGCCGAAGGCATTAACGGAGAGCTGCCTTTCTGTGGTCTTGTGGAAGAAGAACCTAAGCGTGTGATCGAGGCGGCAATTGGGCTTTATACCAACGAAAATTCATTGAAGGAGGCCCGGAGAAATGGATTTGAAATACTACAAACCCGTTTTGATCTAAGTCTTTTTTCTGAAAAATTTACAACGAAAATAAAAGCTTTAAGTAGCGATCTTCCTGGCCACCGCACTAAGAACTTCATAGGGCAGGTACTTCAGCATCAAAGCCTGCAAGCGTCTAAATACATGAGCAAGTGGATCGAGCTCAAGAACCGTTCTTAAAATAAATAAAGCTTTTTAATTAGTTAAAGTAATTGGCAAGATCGCTTTCAGCGGCTATATATCCGAAAGACGCCCAATCATCACCAGAAACGATCTCCCGGAAGATCTGCTCGGCCTTTTTCCTGTCGCCGTTGTAATAATACCAGTTTCCGATAGCGTATTTCAGTGCACTTCCGGACGGAGTATCTGTAGAACCGGGTTCATATACATCTTCCGGTTTTAACACTCCTTTATAGACAAGACATGCTTTATGGTAGGCGTCATTTTCTATCACATCCATCTCTGCATTAATATTAACGAGGTATTGATCTGCCGTTTCTAACCTACCCATTCGTCTATTGATCATATAGATCCAGTGGGTAGCAGATACAACATTATCTGCGTTTGAAGAGGTTTCCAGGCAATTCTTATAGGCCTGGAGCGCATTACGCATATCTTGTTTAAGGTAATAAGCCAGTCCAAGATGGTAATATATATTCCCGTGCATGGTACTTACAGGAATATTCCTGGCATTTGGCATTCCATCCGGCTCTGTTTGATTTTCTTTGCCTTCGATCAATCGGGCTGCTGCGGAAAGATCGGCGATGGCCTTATCAAATTCGCGTATAGATATATATCGATGACCGCGATGCCTTAGCAATCGGGATTCATCGGGATATTTCTTCAAACCGTCTGTGTAGATCTCTATCGCCTTTCTGTAATCCCCTTTGTATGCGGTAAACCGTCCAAACCAGATGAGTGCATCCAGATCGTCCGGATCGTCGTTATAGTTTTTCTTCTTCTCGTCATAGCGTTGCATAAAAGCATGGGAAGGAGCTTTGGATCGCAGCGTATCGCCTAACAAGCTTATGGCTTCATAATCTGGTGTGGGTGGTGGAAGGTCTTTAGATTCTTCAGATTTACATGCAATTAAAACACTTAGCAGAAGGATTAAGCAGATTTTATTCATAATAAAGTTTACCGGTAAAATTAGTTTCGCTGGCAATGAATTTAAGATAAATCTAGAGATACTTGCCAAAACTCCGATTAATTGTAGGAAAAAAACTACTAAAAGTAGGAAAATGCGTACGATTTCGTATTAATCTTTCCTATCTTTATAAGAGCACTTTTACTTTCTGATCCTGTTTATGCGAAACCTTAATTATTATGGAGCAGAAACTAAATTACACCTTTAATCGTCGATCACAGAGTTTCCTGGAATGGTTCTACGAAATCATTAAATCTGAAAAATACTTCACGGCAGATGCTGTCATTGACCTTGAACCTAAATACGCGGGAACATAGAAAAAATTTACTTCTACATTTAATTTATGATCACCTTTCCACAAAAAAAGAGAGCCGCATGTTGCGACTCTCTTTAAGCTGTAGATACGAATTTATTGTTCCGAATTTTTAGCTAACTCCACCTGCATAGGGTTTTCAAGAGCCCAGCTATCTTGCCTGGTTCCTGTAAGCTGCCAGCTTAGCTTGATTTCCGGAACACTGGTTTTAATCACAAAGGTGTTGGATTCCTCGTTTAGTGGCTCCCAGATGATCGCCTGTGCAAATTCCTTATCCACAATAGTTAACTGGTATTTAAAATTTGTGTTCAGCGCACTCATATACTCGGGTAATTGTACCGTAGCGAAACCTTCGGCATCTGTACTCACGTTTCCACTATAGATATTTACGCGTTCATTACTCTCTATCGAATTATGTACCAGGAACATATTTTCAGGATCTAAAGGATGATCTATCTTAAATGCTTTGGCTGCTGCGCTCATTGTACCACCGATCGTAATATCGGATGCAACTTCCACATCCCCTTCAAAAACCGCGGCCAGTTTGGTGGCATCTGCGGGAATTACGCGTAGCGCGCTGCTTCCCCCGGAAGTTGCACTAGATCGAATTAAGACAGCAGCATCTGCCGATGTGCCGGCCGGATGCAGATCGAAGATGGCCGTCCTTCCTTTACCGGCAACTGTAGATGAGTTTCCCTGTTCTACGTAAAGCGCCGCTTCCACGTTTACTCCCGGATTTCCGAAGCTATCGATATGCGCACCATGGCCGGTACCGTTGTTCTTAATTTCGAGCGTGGACTTGGTGTTATCTGATTTTGGCGTCTCTAAATACGCTCCGTTACCATAGCCGTCATGTTTGGCAAATACAGCCGGTTCTGCATTCATATCGACACCCATGGCAGGATTCATAACAATTACGTTCATACCCGGGCCTTTCCCATTGGTAAGTACTTCTACAGCCGCTTTTCCATTTACTTTTCCTGCCACTTCATCGGTTATGATAAACTGAGCTGCACTTCCGGCAGCATTGTTATTGGTAACCAATGTATTAGCCAGGTTTGCATTATTATCGTCTGTATTAAAGAAGGCTACTCCACCAGTACCCATAGTAGAGGCTATCAAAGCAGTAGTAGCATTGGCCGGATTTCCCTGAAATATATCTAAAGACAATCCCGTACCTGCGTTCTCTAAAAATATACCTTTACCTGTTCCCAGATGCAATATATCAATCGCGTTTCCGGTACCGTTATGCCAGGCGTACAAGGACGACCCCGCTCCGCTATTACTTCCCCATATCCCGTAGGCATCTCCGTCTCCGAAGCCGTAGACCGCGGCCTGATCCACAGCGGTAACTCCTGTTGATGATATTCCGGTCCAATCGGTGTCGCTTAACACCTCCAGGGCGAAATCACCATCACCAATGATCTCTACAGGACCAGCATCTGCCGTAATACTTTTTCCAAGTCCGGCCCCTCCTTCATCGTAAGCTTCATCAAGGGTGTTTTTATTTTCTGAGTCTTTAGATAAAAGAGCATAGGGAACACTAATTAGCTGGGA
>QQUG01000161.1 GCA_008501705.1 Flavobacterium sp. | reverse complement strand
AAACTTTACAGGAAAGCAGGCTTTTGGGCGCTATCCCCGCTAGCGTGCGGATCGATACTTTTAGATCCCATTCTCGAAAGCTTGCTTTCTGTTAGTCCTTATTGATAAAATCGAGCAAATAAAAGCCTTCCCCTATAGCGAGTGCCAGGAGAAAAATTACCAGTTTATGTGAAAGTGACAGACGGGGAGTCGTTGTTCCTAGTCGTGATCGTTAGGATCACTTTTCCAATTTAGATCTTCGGATCTATATGTATACCATTATCAATAGTATCATCACCCGGAATATCATCGATCTCGGCTTCAGGTAAATCGAAATCTTCTTCATCCTCAGGATCCATATAGGAGCCTAATAAATAGTCGTTTTGAAATTTCATGAGGTTAATTTTATTAGTTTATTAATTACTATATTAGTGAATATTTCCGTCCCCTGCAAGGAAATAACTGGTTTTCAGAATATTGGCTAAAATGAAGGAATCCGAAAATGACTTTTAGATCATTTGTAAAAGAATGTAGTGAAAAGGAAGTATTAAAGATGCTTTCTATCTACATCGTTTCGTCATGGGTTCTCTTACAGGTATTAGCCGTTACCTGGGACCCACTGGGTCTTCCAAAGATCTCCAACACCTACCTAATCCTGATCCTGTTATTGGGATTTCCCTTTTATCTATATTATATCTGGCATCTAAAACTGGCGAAGTGGGAGAAAGAAAAGACGGTTCGCATCAGCAAAAAAGGAAAAGCTAAGAAAAGCGGCTTTTATAAGATGTATTTTACCTATATGGGTATTATCTCCGGCTTATGTATTGTAGCCTCTGTGTTTATCATACAGAATAACTTTGGCAAAACCTTAAAGCTTCCAACAGCCATTTCAACAGATAAGATCGCTATCTTAAAATTTGGAAATAACACCGGTGATGAATCGAACAATATTATTGGTAAAATGACGTCCGATTGGATCATGCACGGAATTACCCAACACGAACTGGGACAGGTAGTTTCGCCTGAAATAATAAACGATTATCTCGGTTTTTTGAGTACTTCGGAAGAGGAATCGGATGAAAAAAAGGTAGTCACCCAGTATTTTAAACCTGCCAAAGTGATCGTAGGTAACTATTATCTTAATAAGGACGAACTATTATTTCAATGCTCGATCATGGACGGGAGCTACGATGAGACCTTCATTTCCTTCGAGCCTATTAGCTGCGACAAAAGTGATCCGCTGGTTTGTATCGAATCGCTGAAACAAAAGATCCTGGGTTACCTGATAACAGAAGTGAATCCTTCGCTAAACCTGGAAGAAACCCCGCCAAAATTTGAAGCCTACCAATATTTTATAGATGCCGAAGCTACTTTTGGAGATAACGAACGCTATATAGAATTGCTAAATAAGGCAATCGAGGCCGACCCCGATTATTTTGAACCAAAGGTTATGCGAGTGGCCTACTACTATAATATCGGCCAATACCAGAAGGCAGATTCTTTAAAGAAGGCCATAGTTCCTAATTCCAGGGATAGTGATCGGCAGGCAAACTTGCTCAATACCTACAATGCTTTACTTGAAGGTGATAATCGAGCCATTTACAAGCACACGCTTTACGAATACAAATTTGCCCCTTTTCATCTGTTGACCAATGCCGGTGCCATGGTAGTGACCTTGCAATATGTTAACAAACCGAAAGAGGTGGATTCAATCTTCAAGGCAGTTGCTATGGAAGGTATGAACCTGGAAAGTTGTACCCAATGCAAATACAGAATTTATACCCAGGCACTCGCTAATATCGAGCTGGAAAAATACGATGAAGCGATTAAAATATTAAAGCCACTTACCGATGTTGTGGACGATCTGTACCTTCAGCGATCGTTGATGTCTGCGTATGTGCGTAGCGGTAAATTAAATGAGCTGGAAAGTTTGCTCGAAAGGCTTAAAGTATCTAATTCTGAAGCCTATATGATCAATGCACTATCTTATATTGGTAAGGAATTTTTATTGCTGAAGAATCCTTCACAGGCTCGAAACTATTATGAAAAGGTAATAGAATTAGCCACTTCCGAAGAAAATAAGGAAAGTTTAGCGGAGGCCTTGTATGCCTTGGAAGATTACAAGAAAGCCGAATCTATCTATGAAAAACTTTATCGATCCCAGCCGGATGATATCACCATTATGTCACGTCTGGCGGTGTGTTATACTAAAAATTCCAAAGATCAGCCGGCGCAGCAACTGCTTAAAAAGATCAACCAGTCCCGAAGCGATTACCAATTTGGAAGTGTGGATTACGCCTTGGCTCAATACTATGCCAGGATCGATAATAAAACGGTAATGCTTAAGCATTTAATGAGATCCATAGCCGACGGTAACACCTATACACCCATGACATTTCAAAATGATCCGCATTTCTTAAAATATCGCGACGATGCAGGATTTAAGAAGATCCTAAGTTTCTGGCACTAGAAGAACAGGGACAAAATCCAAACAGAAGTAATACCTGTTAGCGCCAGTAAGGTGGTCATCATTGTCCAGCTTCTAAAGGTCTGTTTCTCTGTTAACCCCAGATATTTACTTACCAGCCAGAATCCACTGTCATTCACATGAGACATGATGGATGCCCCGGATGCAATGGCAATTACCAATAAGGCTTTTTCTATATCTCCTGTAGTACCCAGAAGCAGGGGAGCGGTAACACCGGCAGCGGTGATCATCGCAACGGTTGCCGATCCCTGGAGGATACGCACCAAAGCTGCTACGATAAATGCAAATAATAAGGTGCTTAAGCCTTGTTCGGCAAAATAATTTGCCATCATATCTCCGGTTCCGGTTGCAATGAGCATTTCCTTGAATACCCCACCTGCTCCGGTTAGCAGGATAATGATCCCGGCCGGACCCATCGATTTGGTGGTGATCTTTAAAAGTTTCTCCTTAGAGGTTTTTCTTCGTATTCCCAGTAAATACCAGGCTATCAAGTTAGCGAGAATAAGTGCCGTAAAGGGATGTCCTATCATTTTCATCCAGGCCTTGAGATCTTCAGAGATCCTTCCCTCGGCCATCGGACTGTTAAGTACCGTGTTGAGAACGATGAGTACAATAGGTAATCCAATGATGGCTGCTATCATTCCCACAGATGGTTTTGGCTGGCCATCTACCTGAGATTCTATAAGCTCCGGAGCAACAATATGGATTTGTTTGGAAATATAGCGGGCAAATAAGGGTCCGGAAACTATGGCTGTAGGGATACCAACAATGGCACCAAATACGATCACCCAGCCCAGGTCTGCTTTCAATATATCGGCCACTGCTACCGGTCCAGGGGTAGGCGGAATAAAAGCATGTGTGATTGCCAGTCCTGCTAATAGCGGCATTCCGTAGAGTAGTAACGACTTCTTCGATTTACGCTGTAGGGAATAAATAAGTGGTACCAGTATGATGAAGGCAACATCAAAAAAAACAGGAATAGCGATAATAAAGCCTGTTATCATCAAGGCCCAGGAAGCTCCTTTTTCGCCTGTGTGTTTTAGCAAGAAGGAGGCAATAGCCTCGGCTCCCCCGGAATGCTCTAAAATCGCACCAAACATAGCCCCAAGACCTACCACTACCGCCACAAAGCCCAGCGTATTACCCATACCGGTTTGTATGGTTTTCACTATACTTAGCGGGTCCATCCCGGCTATGATCCCCACAATGATACTGGCAATGAGCAAGGCAATGAAGGCCTGAATTCTAAATTTCAGAATTAAAATTAATAAGACTGCTATTCCCGTGAAAATGGCTATGAGTAAGGTACTATCCATTGGTTTTCCAGTTTGTACTGTGATTTCCTTCCTTATCGGTTCGCATATAAGTATGTCCGCCAAAATAATCGCGTTGTGCCTGAATTAAATTGGCAGGCAAATCTTTGGTGGTCATCCCATACCAGAACTGCAATGCCGCAGAAAAACAGGGTAAAGCTATGGCAGCCTCCAGGCCGGCAGTTAATACGTTTTTAATGGATGCTTCTTTTTGTTTTAATTCTGAAGAGATCTCAGGCTTAGTAAACAATGATACCTTCGCAGTGAGGTATTGCTGAAAGCTCCCCATAAGTTCCGATTTAATTATACATCCATTGGTCCAGATACGGGCAATTTCGGCCAGGTCTGTGTTCCAGTTATAGGTTTCGGCAGCTTGTCTAATAAGTTCGAAGCCTTGCAAGTGGTTCACTATGCGGGCAAATTGATATGCTTGATCTAGCTGGTTTAGATCGATCTCTACATTTTCTGTGTTCTCCCTGCCTAGTTCTTCACGGATTGGCTTCATACTGGAAATATAACGGGCAAAAAGTGAGGTGCTCATCATAGTGGCCGGTATTCCCAGGTCGATGGCCGCTTTAGACGACCAGCCGCCGGTCCCTTTATTTGATGCCTTATCCAGAATACTATCGAGAAGATAACCGTCACCCTCCTTATATCTTAGGATATCAATAGTGATTTCGAGCAGGTAGCTTGAAAGCTCTACTTGATTCCATTCAGAAAGTAAGTTTGCGATAGACGCATAGTTCATCGTTGGCCGTAAAAGAGCATATATTTCTGCCAGTAATTGCATTTCGGCATATTCGATACCGTTATGTACCATTTTTACAAAATGTCCCGCCCCATCTGTACCAGCAAGTGCAGCGCAAGGTTTTCCGTTCTTATCTCGTGCTGCGATCGCTTCCAACACCGGCCTGATCTTCGAATAGGCTTCGTTAGTTCCTCCTGCCATAAGTGACGGACCTTTCAGGGCACCCTCTTCACCTCCCGATACACCACAGCCAATGAAATCTATCTCTATTTGTTTAAAATACTCAACACGTCTCCGGGTGTCTTCAAAATGAGAATTACCGCCGTCTATTAGAATATCTCCGGAAGTTAAATAGGGTTGGATGCCTAGCAAAACTGTGTCCACTACCGGGCCGGCTGGGATCATCAATAAAATCTTTCTCGGTGTTTTTAGAGACCTTACAAAAGCCTCATATTCGGTGAAACCGTGGGCCAGGGGAGTATCTGCTTTAGCTAAAAAATTGGAAACCACGTTTGCTTCATTACCTTCAGCCCTGTTATAAACCGAAACCGAGATACCACGGCTTAGCACATTATGCGCGAGGCTTCGCCCCATAACTCCCAGGCCAACAATGCCCAGGGTAGATCTCTTTGAAGTGAGGGAGTCCTTGAGTATTTCTGAAACCAGGGCAATTGGACGTTTCTCAATGTCCAGGTGCAAACCATAAGTTGGCAATTCCAGGTCGTCGAATTGCGATCGCAACATTTCGGCACCCATAAAATGTTCCGGGCGCTTCTGCATACGATCCAGGATTATATCGAAAGCACCGTGAAGAACGATCCAGCGTATTTCGATATGGGTGGCCAGGGACTTTCTATAAGACTCTTTTAATGCCGAACAGGCTAATACAGCCCCTTTACCCTCAGCCCAATGCCTAATCTCCCTGCTAAGAATTTCCAGCCAGGGTTTCCTGTCGGCATCGGTAAGGGGCTTGCCCTTCGACATCTTCTCAATGTTTGCGCGTGGATGAAAATCGTCTGCATCGTAAAAAGGCAGTTGTAGTTTTTCGGCAAGCAGCTTTCCTACGGTAGTTTTTCCGCAGCCACTAACCCCCATGATCACAAATACCGGTTTCATAGACTATTAGTTTGAAATTCCGAAGAAATCACTTTTCACACCCTGCACCCCGGGTTTTACACTAAAAATGGAACCCGCCAATGGGAATCGAGCCACTTCTTTTTCGCTCATATCTTTGCGTGCAGTTGTTATATATAGTATATCGAGATTTTCTCCACCAAAGGCACAGGCTGTAACATTATGCGCTGGCACCTCGATCTTATCGAGCATTTCGCCAGTATCCGGATTATAACGCGCTACGGCATTCCCATTCCATAAACCTACCCACAGCATATCTTCAGCGTCTATGGCCATTCCGTCCGGATAGCCATCTGCGGGATCCACTTCCACCACAACACGTTCATTACTAACAGTGGCGGCTCTCGTGTTGAAATCGAAAGCCTTTATTTGGGAAGTTGACGTATCTATATAGTACATGGTACTGCCATCGCTGGTCCAGACGATCCCATTTGAGATGGTAATATTATCCAGCATTTTAGTTGTTTTACCATTAGGCGCCACTTTATACAAACTGGCCTCGGGTGCTGTTTCTTCCAGATGCATGGAACCTATCCATAAATTCCCGTTGGGATCGCATTTACCATCGTTAAACCTGTTGGTAAGAATTTCTTCCTCTACATTAGAAAGCTGTCTTAAGCCTCCATGAGATGTGTTTAGTATATAAATTCCATTATCCAGACCTATTACTGCTGTCGTATCTGTTTGCGGAACCACGGTGCCTATACGATAGGGTACGGGAAAAGCGCGATTCGATTTATTCTTCGGATTGTAAATATTGAGTTTCTTTCCCAGGATGTCCACCCAATAAAGCTCTTGTGTCTTATAATTCCAAAAGGCTCCTTCTCCTAACAGTGCTCGGGTTTTGTACTCCAGTTGGACTTCCGTTCTTAATGATTTTGTATCTGTAATTTCTATTTCTGAAGTGGTATTATCAGCGCAGCTGAAAGCAATCACAAAGATTACTAAAAGACAAATATGCCGCATGGACTTGCGTTTTTGGTTAATTGCCTGTGAAGTTACATATTAATCTACAATTTCCGAATGCAATTAATTAGTAGTGTAGGGGAGTGTAATAGTGACTTCAACCATATTCCTACTTGCATCATCATGAATTAAAATATCAAACCGGGATGTATTGATCATGGCAGTAGCTCGTAATTTTCCCGGTAGTTTCCTAAAAGTAAATGTGATCGATCTGGTGATGCCTTTAATCGTTAGGTCACCTCGCACCAGAAATTCGCTGCCCGAACCTGAAACAGTGGTGCTTTTAAAAGTAAGTAGGGGGTAAGCCTTGTTGTGGAAATATTTTTTAGACCTTAGATGCCTGTCTCTAAACCAATTATCAGTGTCGAGGGTTTCCATGGCAACAGAGCCCGAAAAATCTGAGTTTGAAAGATCATCAAGATTAATTGAACCGCTGAAGTTGAAATTGGATAGTTTTCCATCCACATCATCATCTACAAAAAGGAAAGCTATCTCCGCTTCCGATTCAACTACGGAAATGGACTGTGCGTATAATGATGAAAACGCAAGAAAAAGGGTGAAGCAGGAAACAAGAAATCTTCTCATTGTATTTATACTATAAGCTTTAAACGCCTTTAGCGTAGTATTCATTATATAAAATACAAAGAAGTAGACTCACACTGAAACGGATTTTCCTAACCTGTTCCTTATTTTGGATTAATACTGATGCCCGGTTTGGATTTATCTGCTTTTTTTGGATTAATACTAATTCCCGGCTTCGATTTATCGGGAGCCTTTGTCTTGGGATTTATACTAATTCCAGGTTTTGGTTTGTCGCTTTTGTTACTCATGAGGTTGAATATTAGAGATTAACGTTTCTCTATAATACGACAAACTGCCGACTTTCCAAAGCGAAACTCACTAATTCTACTATTTGGAAATGAGCAGGTTTACCTTATTAAAGGAAGAATTATGTACATTTAAGTCTTCCTATAGGTTTCAGAAAATCAACATTTTGAAATCCGGGGAGCAACCAACCAAACAAACATATACATGAAGTTCATAGTACTAGCCGCCATTGAGACCGAATCCGTCTTAAAATTACTCGAGATCATAATCTGGCCGGCAACCCTTTTTATTATCATATTATTATTTCGAAAACAGTTTAAAGATGCCATGGAACGACTGGGGTCCTTTAAGGCCGATGCCACAGGTATTTCCATGAGTTTCGAGCCAAAACTGGACGCAGCTAAAAAGATATTTTCCGCGCTAAAACCCGAAGGAACCGCTAAATCGGCTGCTTCCCTGCACGAAAGCACTGTTTTCACTGGCTCGCCCCAGGAACAGTTAAGTCAAATTAAATCCGAATTACACAGCTCGCTTGTCGAATTAGCCGAAGAAGCCAATGTCGATGCCTCTGGAAAATCGACTGCGGCCTTAAATCGGGAACTGGCGGAAAGATCGATTGTGAAGAAGGACAGTTTTCACCTGATCGAGGCCTTACTTGATGTTATTTCTGCTGCTCCGCCTTCCATAACACAATCTCAAGTTTCAGAAATAAAACAAATGTACAATTCAATATAACCTCATGAGCGAATTATCGAATGCATTTGCTTTGATCATAGGGGTGGGAAACGACCTGCCGGCCAGTACTGAAGACGCCAGGGCTATCTATGATATCCTGATTGACAAAGAATTGGCAGGATATAAAAAGGAAAACATTAGTCTTTTAGTAGAGGAGGAGGCCACCAATACCAATATCATAAAAGCATTGGACGCCCTCGTAGAGCAGACAGATGAGGAGTCTTCTGTATTTATGTATTATTCCGGACATGGGGGCACCTACACAGATAATGATATTATAGAACTGGAACAGGGAGGTGTAGGCTTAAAGCCTGAAGAGGAGAACAGGTCGCATTATTATCTGGTGCCAAATAATTTCGATCCCAAAAATTTCAGGGATACCTGGGTTCTCGCTGCCGATCTGAAGGATAAACTAAAGAGCTTAAAAAGCCGAAGGTTGATATTGTTCTTAGATTGCTGCCATGCTGAAGGTATGACCAAGGCAGGGCCCGAGATTCAATCCAAGAGCTTAAAAGACCGTATTCGAAATCCCGAAGGACTGGTACACCGCATAGACGACGGACGTGGTATTTCCATAGTTTCATCATGCAGGGCCGATGAGCTTTCCTGGATCCTGGGAGACGAACCCAACAGTTTGTTCACCACCTGTTTGCTGGAAGTACTTAAAGGTGAACATAAAGAAATTTACCAGGAACCGTATATCCGCATGACCGAAGTAGTGCAATACGTGATGAAGCGTGTCCCCGAACGAAAACCCGTACAGCGTCCCTTTGTAAACCTGCAGTTATACGACGACTTCATACTAAGCAGTGTTCCGCATGTGCGCAGGAACAAAGTGCAAAGTAACGAGGTAGTTGAAGGTGGAACCAACAAATCCTCCAAAGAAGACACAGTAGTAACTTCTTTCAGAGAAACAGGGGCGGCAAACCTCCTGTTGTTTGTCCATGGATTTTCCGGAGAAGCCGCAGCCACTTTTGGCGATATCCCACAGCTATTGATGCAGAATAGCGCTATGGACGGCTGGGACCTTATGCCCTTAGGATATACACAACATGTTAAGCCCGAAATGGGTAAAACTGTATGGGCTTCAGAGAATGATATCCTAAGAATTGCGGATTATCTTCGTTCTGCCATCGAATACAAATTCGATTCGTACCAGCGGATCGCGCTTGTTGGTCATAGCCTTGGCGGATTGGTGGTTCAGAAGGCGCTGGTAGATCTGGATCCGGTTCAGCTAAAGCGAATAAGCCATGTGATGTGTTTTGCAACACCGAGTAATGGTATTTCTTCAGAAGCTCTAAAAAAACTGTGTGACGCAAATAATTCTGCGCTTCAAAAAGATGGAAATTTTATACAGGCACTCAGAAAAGACTGGAGCTCAAAATTTGAAGCTTCTCCACCTTTCAGCTTTGCTGCCATAGCTGCGACCCACGATGAATTTGTGCCGGTCGACTCAAGTTTACAGCCTTTTGATGATGCATCCCGTATCACCCTGGATGGAAGTCATTTCTCTATTGTAGATCAAACCAACAAGGAGAACGACACCTACCAATTGATCCTGCAGTCGCTAACCGGGAATACCTTCCACAGCATGTATACCAATACAGAGGAGATCAATATTGCATTGGGGAAATACGATGCGGTGATCAAGGAATTGCTTCCTAAAAGTGAATCCCTTAATAAAAAAGGAATTCGGAACCTGGTCTTTGCGCTGGAAGGCATGGACCGCACCGAAGAAGCTCTGGAGATCCTGAAAGATCATCCCCTGGCTAAAGAGAACTCTGATCTAATGGGAATACTGGGCGGCCGATTTAAGCGGAAATTTCTGCAAAGCCTTTCTGAAGCTGATGGAAAAAAAGCCATAGCCTATTATGAAAAAGGACTGGAATTAGCAGAAGCTAAGAAGAATTATGGGCAGATCTATTACCAGAGCATCAATCTGGCATTCCTAAGTTTGCTATGTGATGAAGATCAAGAAGCTATGCGGGAATATGCAGAGCAGGCTCTTGAGGCTACGGAAAAAGATACATTCGATAACCTCTGGAAGATAGCAACCATGGCTGAGGGTAATTTATACCTGGGACAATTAGAGGAGTCGAAGCGTTTATATGAAAAAGCCGCCGAAATGGCCGGAATAAGAGAAAAAATCTCTATTCACACCAATGCCTATGCGGCATATACCAGTTTGATGCATACTGAAAATCCGGAGGATGAATATATAAATTTCCTGAAAATCAATTTTTTATCGTAACTTTTTTACTTAATTAAAATTTCCCATGTTGAAATTCAATTCTAATAATCTGTCCCAATTGAATTTCAAAACCGCAATGAAAAAACCTATCCCTATCCGCTGTGCGCAAATAGATGATGCATTCGAGGTGGAAACCATGGAAGGGACTTTACGCGGAAAGAAAGGCGATTGGCTGATGGTAGGGGTGAATGGTGAAGTATATCCTTGTGACCGGGAGATCTTTGAAAAAACATATCAAATAATATCATAGTATTAATTAACCTCACAAAAAATGTCCGAAAAAACTATATTTTTCAGTTACTCCCGGGATAACTCGGATTTCGTCCTGAACCTCGCCAAGGAATTACGAGAAGCCGGCGCAAAGGTCTGGTTGGATCAATTAGATATTAAACCCGGTACTCGCTGGGATAAATCCATTGAGACTGCCCTAAAGGAATCTTCAACCTTATTGGTGGTATTATCTAAATCTTCGGTGGCATC
>QQUG01000217.1 GCA_008501705.1 Flavobacterium sp. | reverse complement strand
CGATTACTGGATCGAAGAGATCCTCGGTGAAGAGCAGCAGGAGGAGCTTCACGAATATTTTCTCGAGGCAGATTCAGACAAGATAGATGCTGCTATGGAAGAATTCGATGGCGACTACGACGACGAAGAACTACGGCTCTATCGTATCAAGTTCATAAGCGAAGTGGCGAATTAATAAGTTAATCAGGCTATTACAGATTTAATAAATAATTGGCTCGGTTCACATAATCATTCCATCCATATAAGGTCTTTACTTCATTCAGTTTATTTTCTAGTTCAGACTGGCTCATAGCTACAAAATCGAAGGCTACATCGAAAGGGGTCTCTGTTGGGATAAAAAATTGATCCTCAATATTCTCGTAGCCGAGTTCCTTCAGTAAAAAAATGACTCCCGCTCCAGTGTGATAGTACATGCGATGTCCGTAAACATTTCGAACCTCAATCCAGTTGGTCAGTGTTTCAACATAATCTGCATACCCGTGAGTTGGATCTTCAATTGTATTGTTATTTAGTGTATGTAATGTTGAAAATACCTCTATGTAACGTGGGGTGCCCTCACGTTTTTCAACATAAAATGCTTGATGGCGAATTAAATTATCGGGAGTAGGGTCGATCTCGTTCAATGTATTCATAATACTTACATAATATTTAAGGTAATCCAGTTGTTTCTCAGGTTCTACGTGGTAGGCATCCTTCATCACATCAAACAAAAGTACAAGTAAAGGTAAAGTGTCCTCGTTTAGTGGAAATCGGCCGATGTCATATACACTTTCACCATTATCAAACAAAGGATATATGCTTTCTTGATTAACCCAACTGTGAAACAGTTCATGGAAAAATAATGCAACATGAAAGTACCCATTTCTATTCTTGTATGTTAAATACCAGCTGTTAGCTGAAGGAGGATCTTTCTGATCATGCAGATATATGCGATTTCCATTATAAATGTCAGTGGCATAGAATTGCAGATGATCGAGGATGTCACTTGCAAATTGATGGAGGGAATCATTTCGATATAATTTTAATGGCTCGAACTCTTCAAAAGAGTAAGGAATTTCCCTACTATTCACCAATTCAGATTCAGGAGGATTGATTAATATTCCTCGATTGTCCGCGGTACGGATATAAATAGGATAATTTCGGAAGGCATCGAATGTATGCCAATACTCAGGCATGGCTGCATCAACAGTTAAAAGATCGTGTAAATAGCCTCTCTCAGTGACATTGAGTAGATCTTCCGGATTCGTATATACAGGCGATTCTCCATCCGAATCGGTATTTACTTCTTGTTCTTCAAGATCGTTACTACAAGCGTATGAAAAGCTAATTAAAATAATAAGACCAAAAAATTTTGCTATGTCAATAACCTGTATTCTCATGTTGCATTATAATTAGATGGGTCCCCATTAAAAATAAAAATTTATTTTGACATATCTTGAATTTCGAGAATTATTAGAACCAGAGAGGCTGTGACAGTTTCAGAAGTTAATTCAGTCCAGTACAAGGCAGTTATAATTGAAAGAATGAGTACCTTTGCATCTCTTAAAAATCAAAGATATGCAAGACGGAATCTACGCAAACATCAGTACCGAAAAAGGTACCATCAAAATAAAACTAACCCACGATAAAACACCCGGAACGGTAGGAAATTTTGTGGCATTGGCCGAAGGAAACCTGGAAAATGAAGCTAAGCCTCAGGGGACTCCCTATTACGACGGACTCACATTCCACCGGGTAATACCGGATTTTATGATCCAGGGTGGAGACCCAAACGGTACCGGAGCCGGTGGGCCGGGATATAATTTTGACGATGAATTCCACCCCGAATTGAAACACACAGGACCCGGAGTACTTTCCATGGCGAATGCAGGCCCCGGAACCAATGGGAGTCAGTTCTTTATTACCCATGTAGAAACTCCCTGGTTGGACAATAAACACACCGTTTTTGGCTTTGTGGTTGAAGGACAGGAAGTAGTGAACAGTATTGCCCAGGGCGATACCATGCAAAAAGTGGAGATAGAAAGAATAGGGGATGAAGCACAGAACTGGAATGCGGTTGAAGCGTTCAGACAGTTTAACGGAGCGAAGGCAGAAAGAGAAGCAGCGGCAAAAAGAGCACAGGAAGAACTGCTTACGTCTATTTCGGAAGGATTCGAGCAGACCGAAAGCGGACTTAGATACCAGATCATTCAGGATGGAAATGGTGAAAAACCAGATGCAGGTCAGACGGTAGCTGTACATTATAAAGGTATGTTCCCAGACGGAACCGAGTTTGATAATTCGTTTAAAAGAGGTAACCCCATCGAGTTTCCGGTTGGTACCGGACAGGTGATCTCCGGTTGGGACGAAGGAATCCAATTGCTGAAAGTAGGGGACAAGGCTCGTTTTGTGATACCATCACACCTGGCTTATGGAAGCCGAGGAGCCGGTGGTGTAATTCCACCAAATGCTACCCTGGTTTTCGATGTGGAGCTAATGGACGTGAAATAGTTCATAAACTGTTCAGAAATAAACTTAGGAACGCCTTCAGAAAAGAAGGCGTTTTTTAATTTAGCTGTCGCTAGATAAACCCAAGAAACGATACTCATGAGTGAAGATCCATTAAAATACCCGGTAGGGAAGTTTGAAATCCCTGAAACTATTTCAGAAACAGATATCAATGAAGCTATAACCATACTGGAAGTCTTTCCGGAACAGCTAAAGCTGCTAACTTTTAATTTAACCGACGCGGAGCTGGACACCCCTTATCGCGAAGGTAGCTGGACCTTACGTCAGCTAGTGCACCACATTTCCGATAGCCATCATCACAGTTATAATAGGATCCGCTGGGCATTGTCTGAAGAAAATCCGATGATAAAGGCCTACAACCAGGATGCTTTTGCCGAGCTGGAAGACTATAAAACCTGGCCAATTGCCTGGTCTCTATCTCACTTAGAGGCAGTTCACCATAAGTTGGTAAATCTATTGCGTATGCTAACAGTTGAACAGTGGGACCGCAGATTTCAGCATCCCGATATGGACAATGGAATGAGTTTGAAAGAGTTGGCACTTATGTACGCCTGGCATAGCATGCATCATTATGCCCATATTAAAAATGCCCTAAACTAGACCTTCTCTTTTTTCCACTTTATATTACAACCCATACTGGGTTTCTGAACTTTACGTTGTGGACTATTATTAAGCACATTATCAAGCGCTTCACGCAGGTCTCGGCCGTTTACAGGAATACTGTTTCCCGGCCTCGAATTGTCTAATTGCCCGCGATAAATTAGTTTAAGTTCATCGTCGAAAAGGTAAAAATCCGGAGTGCATGCGGCATCATAAGCCCTGGCAACTTCCTGGGTTTCGTCGTACAGATAAGGAAAAGGATAGTTGTGTTTACGCGCCGTCTCCCACATCTTTTTCGGAGAGTCTTCGGGATAATTCTCTATATCGTTACTATTTATAGCTACAAAACCGAAACCTGTAACCCTGTAATCGTTGCATAAGCGAACAATTTCTTCGTTAACATGTTTTACATAAGGACAATGATTACATATAAACATAACAACCGTTCCTTTTTCTCCGCGTACCTGTTCGAGAGAAACCGGTTTATTGGTTATTGCATCAATAAGAACAAAGTTGGGAGCCTTGGTACCAAGAGGAAGCATATTTGAGGGGGTAAGAGCCATAACTACTTTTTCTAAATTAGTTCGCAAAATGATTATAAAGTTACAGTATTCGATTAAAATATAAACCTTGTAATCTTCAAGACAGAATTGTATCTTTAGATATAAGCTGATCTATATGAAAAATTCGTACGATACCCTAACAGAAGCAATCAACGACCTCACCAAAATGGGTTACGATGTAGATTTCAATTTGGTAAATGAAGGCGTCGAATCCAAAGGCCTGAAGGCGAAATGGCAAGCCTGTGACCTGGAGGTTGTAAAATATTACAGGTTTGAAGGTATGACCAACCCGGGAGACAATACTATTCTCTATGTAATTGAAACTAACGACGGCAAAAAGGGATTGCTGGTGGACAACTACAGCGCAAAAGGAACAGATATCTCGCCAGAAATGATCAAGAAATTGAACATTCATCATGACTGAGACGATTAGCTGGGACGATTTTCAAAAAGTAGATATGAGGGTAGGGACCATCCTGGAAGTATCGGCATTTCCGGAGGCGCGTAATCCTTCATATAAATTGAAGCTAGACTTCGGAAAGGAGATAGGTATAAAAAAATCCTCTGCCCAGATCACCTCCTTGTATAGCCTGGAAGATCTCGTTGGGAAACAAGTGATCGCTGTTGTTAACTTTCCGAAGAAACAAATAGGACCATTTATGAGCGAATGCCTGGTGTTAGGAGCCGTACAAGGCAAGGATGTGACCTTATTAACCCCTGAAGGAAATGTGGCAAATGGATTAATTATATCCTGATCAGAGGTCTGAGAATTCTACAAAGTCATATTCCGGCGAACTTTCAAATAATTGCCTTAAAATAGCCGCATGGCCATTGCCCATAACGACCATGATACGATCGTTGGGATCACCCGTAATATCCTGAATATTTTTAAAGATCCGTAAATTTCGGTTATACCACCACATAGACAGGTAATCGGCGCCTTTGTGATCATCAGATTTAAAGAAGCCTGTAAGATATGCACCATAGCCGTACTGGTGAGACTCTTCCGAATTCATATAAGTAATAAAATCGAGTAAACTAACTTGCGAGGTGAGCTTGTCGTCGTTCTCGATCCAGTTCTTGACGTAATCCCAGTAGGGATCCTCGTAATCCCAGTTTATTCCAGCGGTAAGCTTTTTATATACTAGTGAATCTTTTTCTCGCATTTCTCGGATCATCGAATAGGAGTTAACCTCGTACAACGTGTCCAGGCCGGTTTCGGATGCGATTCGCATGGCCACCTGATATCTTTCATCACGTTTGTCACGATGACCTCCTTCTTTATATTTTCTTAATTTCTCCGTTGCCTTCCAGCCGGGATTCGCTTCCACTGCGATCTTCGTGGGTTTGAATTTTTTAATGTATTCTACTAACGCTGTCATCTCAGATTTCTTTGGTTCTTTCAAGACATCAATTTTATTCTCCTCCGCGGTTTTTAATTCGTCTAGTCCGGGGTAGTCGAAATGGAACACCCCAACAACCAGAACCTTTGCTTTGGCAGCAGGGAAAAAGGAAGATACCGGCGGTATTGATACTGTGTCTTTGGTAGAATTTACCTGCTTGATTTTTTCCTTGGTTGTATGAGTACAAGCCACCAGAGACAGGGCTATAATACAAGAACTAATATTTTTCATGCTTGTTGGATTGGTTTACATTAAAGAGCCTCTTATCTTTAAAATGTTACACCTCAAAATACAATCTTAGGCTGTAGTCGAAGTAAATGTTAAAATTCATATATTGCGAACCAGGCCCCTATTAAGATCCACATGTCGTTCCTCAAACAAAATGTTTGGACTTTTGTAATTTTTATCATTGGTATCACCGCGATATATCTTATCGACCGAAACCAGACAGATAATGAGGTGCAGAAGAATAAACTGAAACTCGAACAGGCCCATCAGAGATCGGTGAGTCAATTTACCACAGCTATTCACGAATTTGCTGCGCTTGTTGCCGGGATGAAAGTGTTTATGAACGAATCTGAAGAATTACCGTCGGCCGATTTATTGCACAGGTTTGTTCAGAAACAATTGGAGGCTATTCAATCCAACGATTCGATCGCTGTAAGTTATTTGGACAGCACTCACACCTTTAAATATTCCTTTACACGCCATAAGATGGATCCCAATAATCTTGTGGGTAGAAAAGTGGCGGCTATTCGCGCTGAAGATAAAATACAAGCCTTAAACCATTTGATGCAAACCGATAGTTTATTACTTTTTCCACCTATGAACCTGGTGGAAGGTTGGGTTGGTATTCCACTTAATTTCCGTGTACGTAGAGATGGCAGGACCATGGGGTATGTGGCGCCTATACTGCAGTTTAAAACGCTAATGCAGGGAATGTATACTGACCAGACTAAAAAAGATTTCGCCTTTCGATTTCGCTGGGAGAATGAATACGAATTCGACAGGGAACAGGTGTACAACGATACCAAGGTCTATAACACAAATAAGGATCCAGAATACTATAGAAATTATAATATCAGGGATTCAGATTTTTTAAGCAGTGATTTGAATCTGTACGGCAGTAATATCCAAATAAGCACGGCTTTTAAAAATAGCACTGTAGAAAGAAATTTGGTGATCTATATTCTGCTTATTGGTCATCTTCTGTTAACATCTTTGTTTTTTATTCTGAATCGATTAAGACTGAAGAGTAAGGAACTTAATCGCGAACTGGAAAGTGCTAACGATCTGCTTGAATATCGTGGCCAAAAATTATCCGAGCAGAACGAAGAACTGAAAGATCTCAATAAGACGAAAGATAAGTTGTTTTCCATCATTGGACACGACCTCAAACAACCCTTACATTCTATAACGGGATTATTACAGCTATTGGAAAATGAGCAGATTGAAGATCCATCCTTACAAACCATCATAACCGAACTTAAGAAAACTACGAACAATACCACAGAACTGCTCTCCAATTTATTGAGATGGGCTTCCTCTCAAACAGGCGATCTAAAATATCAGCCGGTAATGTGTGATCTTGATGCGATCCTGGATAACGTGATCGAGGTTATAAAACCTGCCGCACGTTTAAAATCTATAAACATTCATGAGCCTGTAAATAAGAATGTGAAGGTATATGCCGATGCCAATATGCTGAGTACAGTGTTCAGAAATCTTTTATCCAACGCTTTGAAATTTACACAGCCTAAGGGCAATATCACTATAAATACGGAAGTTAATTCCACTTATGCGATAGTTCACATACAGGATGACGGTATTGGAATGAAACAAGAAGAACTTTCCAGACTATATAATATGGAATCTCAAATTAGTTCTTTGGGAACTTCAGGTGAGATAGGTACAGGCTTAGGTTTGCTGCTTTGTAGACAATTCATTTCTATGAATCTCGGGAAATTAGAAGTTACATCAAAGGAAAACGAAGGGAGCCGATTTTCTGTATTCATACCACTACAAAAAACCGATCAAACCTCTTCCTGAGGTTTAACTTTTATTTGAATAACTACATAAAACTTTCTTTTGAAAGCCAACTGTTGTATTTCCTCTTTGTGTCGATTTTATTAAAAATGTCGGAGATAATCCATTGGCAAATAAGCAACAGAACTAGCACTCATATTCTATCGCGTACATTGCAACCTAATAGTCGTTCTAAACTTCGCTATCCAGAATATCGGTAACCACATAATAACGAGGATCGTCTATAGAATCCTGTATCACCTGGTCGAATTCCGGATTTCTTTTCAGTAGTAATGCTTTACAATCCGGACTTAAATGCGTTAGTGTAACCTTTTTACCAGCGGCCTGATATTTATTCACAATACCACGCATGGCTTCCACCCCGGAATGATCACTTACTTTAGATTCAATAAAATCGATCTCAACATTATCAGGGTCGTTCCTCACATCGAATTTGGTGAGGAAATTGGTAGTCGATCCAAAGAACAATGGCCCCCATATTTCGTATACCTTGGTACCATCCTCTTTCACGCTTTTCCTGGCTCGTATCATGGTAGCATTTTTCCATGCAAAAGTAAGGGCACTCATAATAACACCGGCTATTACGGCAATTGCGAGGTCCTGCCAGACCGTGATGGCCGAAACGGCAATAAGAACAAAGGCATCGCTTTTCGGGATCTTGTGAAGTATACGGAAGCTACTCCAGGCAAAAGTCCCTATTACCACCATGAACATAACACCTACCAAAGCCGCAATGGGGATCTGTTCAATGAGTGGCGCTCCAAAGAGTACAAAACACAATAAGGCGATAGCTGCTGTTGCACCGGATAACCTGCCACGACCTCCGGAATTTATATTGATGATAGACTGGCCTATCATAGCACAGCCACCCATCCCTCCAAAGAGTCCGTTTAAAATGTTGGCTCCACCCTGAGCAACGCACTCCCTGTTTCCACTTCCACGACTCTCGGTCATTTCATCTATTAAACTAAGTGTCATAAGAGATTCGATTAGTCCGACTGCCGCTAAAATAAATGCGGTTGAAAGAATTATGCTCCAATGACCTTTCAGGGTATAAAAAAGTGTGAAGATCTGATCCTGGAAGCTAGGAAGTGTTCCCTGCAACCCGTCACCACCACCATCTCTAATAAAAGATCCAACGGTACTAACGTCTATCTTACCAAAGATCACTATGGCTGCAACAACAATGATAGCTGTTAGCGCCGCAGGGATCTTCTTAGTGAGTTTTGGTAATCCAAACATAATAGCCATGGTGAGTAGAACAAGCCCCAGCATTACCATAAGCTCGGTCCCCTGTAACCACGAGCTCTCACCTTCGACCGTCTTTTTGAACATACCAAGTTGCGACAAAAAGATCACGATGGCAAGCCCATTCACAAATCCCATCATGACAGAGTGTGGTATAAGACGGACAAATTTCCCTAATCGTAAGATTCCCGCACTAATTTGAATTCCACCTACTAGTAAAAGTGTAATGAATAACCATTGCAACCCAAGGTTATCGATAGGGGTATCTAATGCACTACCCACTTCGTTACCTTTCTGAATGAGATGAACCATCACTACAGCCATGGCTCCGGTCGCACCCGAGATCATACCGGGACGACCGCCAAACAAGGATGTTACTATTCCCATCATAAAGGCACCATACAAGCCTACAAGGGGATCGATACCTGCAACAAAGGCAAATGCTACCGCTTCGGGTACCAATGCAAGGGCAACTGTAAGACCCGATAGTATGTCGTTCTTTGGGTTTCGAGTGAAATTCTTGATGGTTTTCCTAATCATCTTTGTGGCTTAAAAAAGCGGCAAAGATAATGTATCAGGATGCAAGAGCGCCCATTATTCAAGATAAAAATTACGAAAAGGTTTTCGTGTAACCTACATAGAATCTCCAAAGAATATGGCGTTCATCAATAACTTATTTGTTCCATACCAAAACGCACGGAAATTGGTATTATCGGTAAAATAGATCACTTGACCACGACCCAAACCGGAGGTTTTAAAGGGCACTGTGTTGGCGAGATCCTTAAGGTTGGGCTTCGAAATATAACCACTTAACAAGGGATTGTCCGCGTACCGTATAGGATTGTTGTAGCTATCACTATCGGCTTCTACGAAAAGGGTAGAATTCCGGAACATGGGCAGCCTGTCGTTCTTATAACCGAATGCGATAGGATGGCTTCGGTCTAGTTTGGTTTCGAAGATCGCACCTCCAATTACCTGGGCGCCACTGTAATCTCTCCTCTGTTCGAAACTAATATTGGTGGCCGTATCCTTTCTGGATTTGAACTTGATTTTCATGAGCTCATTGCGGTCCAGAAATCGTCCGGCATTCTTATACGCGATCAACGAGCCACCTGCCTGAACCCAAATCTTAAGCTTTTCGGCATCTCCCTTATCAAGGGCATTACCCCAGCTGGCAGGTATAATAATATCTGTATACCTGCTTAGATCGGCCCTGCCAAAATTACGAGTATCTAATTTTGTGATGCGCATGTCGTATCGTGTATCGAACAAGTGCCAGATCTCCCCGGCATCGTATGGATTGACACCATCCCCCACAAGGATAGCAACTTTAGGTAACTCCACTGCCCTAAACTGGCTGCTTCCCAGATCGATCCCCTGGGCTAGTCCGGTTTTTACGCCGTTGATCTGTACTTTGGTTTCCCGGCTTACCTTGGCCAGGAATTTAGTGAGATCGGCCATATTCATATCCTGGTTCTGAACCGGGATCATAATTGTGCCATAGTCGTAGTTCTTGTTTTCAATGGAAAATTGTTTCATGGCAACCTTGGCCCGTAGTCCTTTGTTCAATATCATATACAATGCCTTCGGACTGTAATATTCATGCCATTCCATGAGATAGGCGTAGGTAGAGACAACAGGTGTATCCGGTACATGCATTTTAAGGTCGGCGATCTCACTTCCCGCACGGTTCACCGATGCATTCTCTATATAATCGAGATTAAAAGCTAGCGGAAAACTCCAGGCACTGATATCGTAAAACAAGCTATCCTGAAATTTGGTGCGTTTCTCAAACATGGCATTGATTAGTCTATGCTGTCGTTGGTTCTTCGGTATCACATAACTGAATCCTTTTTTAAAGTTCTTACCACCGCTGCTAAAATCCTCTTTTAATTCGTGTATCTTAATTTTATGTCGCTTTAAGATCTCTGCCAGATGATATGCCCTGGCTGCGTCTTTTTCATCACCGAACACTATTGCGCCTCCAGTTGCGGCCTCCTTACGCGCGCTGTCAAAAAATTCACGTTGATAATCCAGTAGGTCCTTTCGCAAATTTACTGCAGCTTCCAGAGTTGATAAGGCAGCTGTGAATTGATTTCGGATAGTGAAAGGAAAGGTTAGTATCCCATTATCGCTTTCCTGTGCGTGTCCGCGCGACGAAGCCTGCTCGAATAAGATCCCCACACTACCATTGATATCGGGAAAAGATGATCCTTTTCCGTAGTAAAAGTCGTCGAAATTCTCTTCAGAATAATAAAAACTACCAATTCGATCTAGTGCTTTGGCGTGAAACTTAGCTATCTGACCTGTGAGGTCCTGATTCTTTTGAGGTGTTAGTGGATGTGTTCTGGAAGGAATTCCCGGTTGAAAGAAAAAACTTGAATTGGTCCCCATTTCGTGATGATCTGTTAAGATATTAGGATACCATTCGTGAAATGTTTTGATCCTGGCTTTGCTTTCCGGCAGTTGCACAGGCAGCCAGTCCCGGTTCATATCGAACCAGTAATGATTGGTACGCCCTCCCGGCCAAATCTCACTGTATTCCCGGTCGTTCGGGTCTGGATTTATATTTT
>QQUG01000131.1 GCA_008501705.1 Flavobacterium sp. | reverse complement strand
ATTTTACCATTCTTGTTTTCATCGTGTAAAACGGTTACAGCATAAGTTCCTCCTGGAATTCCCTTAAAGTTAAATCGGGCACGCTTTGATTTAATTGCTACTTCGGCTTGTTTATAGTATGCCTGAAATTTTTCATCCGGAATAGTACCATCCTTGTTATATAGATTGAGAATCAGGCTACCATCAGAGTTTTTTAGATTTGTCACTTCTATTGTTAGCGAGTGGTAGTCAACAGCATTCGGTGCAGTCATCACTGCCCAATATCCCATAAGTGAAAAAATCAACAGTTTCATTGGTTCAATGTTTTTTTAGCTAAGATCAGGAAACCGATGGTGAGGACAATTCTAAAGATCATGGCACCAACCGTTCTAGTTTCATAGAGGTTTCCGGAATATATATGGACCATCAGGCCCACGATCCCAATTACTAGGAGTATTAAGGCTATCCACAATAATTGATAAACCCATGCCTTTTTTATAAAGAGGCCATAAGCCGCTACCAGATACAAGAATGAACATGAAAAATTTGTCACCACAATAAATTGCACATAATCCCCCTCCTTCGCTCTTAGACCAAACCAATCGAAAAGTATCGAACTACTTAAAAACAGGGTTAATAATCCAAAGACCATCAAAAAGATGGCGGCGACGATCCTAACATTTTTTTTCATTAACATTGAATTTATCTTTCTCTTAACCACCATTTTGGTTTTGAAGCTTTTCTAACTAACCCAAATTCCTGAACTGCATAGGTTTCTATATGCTTTATAAGGTCATTTATCGAATCTGTCACATACAATAATTTCATGTCTTCCTGACTAATACTTTCCCGCTCTGCCATTAATTGGATATGTTCACACAGTTCTTTATGGTATTCAGAATCGAATATAACTACCGGAAAGTTTTTTATGATCCTAGTTTGAATAAGGGTAAGTGCTTCAAATAATTCATCAAGAGTACCAATGCCCCCGGGCATTACAACAAAAGCATACGAATATTTTACCAATATTACCTTTCTCAAGAAAAAGTACGGGATATCAATCCATTTGTGTAAGTAAGGATTTGGTTTCTGTTCAAATGGCAGTACTATATTGCAGCCCACCGAATATCCGCCGGATTCGTAGGCTCCTTTATTGGCCGCTTCCATGATTCCCGGTCCACCACCTGTCATCACAGTAAACCCCATTTTGGATAATTCGGCACCGATCTTTTCGGCATTTTGATAATGCTGAGACTCATAGTTAAAACGCGCCGATCCAAATACGGTTACACAAGGGCCAACAAAGTGCATGATCCTGAAGGCCCTGATAAAATTTATAAAAACCTTAAAGGCAAAACTCAATTCTCTTAAACGTGATAACGGACCTCGGATGAATTGCGATTCGCTGGTGACCAATTTGTCTTTATTTCTATTATTGCGATTCATTTTAAGTTGTTTTTTTATAGCTCCATACAGCCAGACCATTCATCACGACTGCATAGGCTAAGGTTTTGATGGCTAATGGGAATATATCCGCAAATCCCGAACCTTTAAGCATCACCATTCGGATGATTTCGACAAAATATTTTATGGGATTAAATTCTGTAAGCACTTGTGCCCATTTCGGCATACTTTCTATGGGAGTGAACAAGCCGCTCATCAAAATAAATATGACAATAAAGAACCAGGCAATAAACATAGCCTGTTGTTGTGTTTCAGTGAAGTTAGAGATGAAAAGCCCCATTCCTAAAATCACTAAAATGTAAACCGAAGTATACGCATATAGCAATCCTAAGTTACCCAGCATAGGTGTATTAAAGATAACTTTGGCAAGTATTAATCCTATGGTTAGCAAACCCATCCCCAGCACCCAGAACGGGAATAGTTTACCTATGATGAAATGATGTTTTTTTATGGGAGTTACATTGATTTGTTCCAGGGTGCCAATTTCTTTCTCTCTCACGATGTTCATACCGGATAAGAACAGCGTAATCATTGTAACAAGCAACACTAAAATACCCGGCACCATAAATGTTTTATAGTTCAAGGTATTGTTGTACCAAAAAAGTGGTATGCTGTCTATGCTGTTTATTTGTTGCACCCCGTCGGAAACCTGTATCATATCCAACCTAATGTTCTTATTGTAACTCATAATTATCTGGCTGATATATACATTTATTACACCGGCCGCCGAACCATCAATAGCATCAATAAACACTCCTATTTGGTTTATTTTGTCTTTTTGTAGATCGCGTTCAAAATTTGTTGGAATATTAATATAAGCATCGATGGAGCCTTCCTGCATGGCTTCGGAAGCTTCTTTTTGGGAAATAAACTTATTAGTTACATAAAAGTAAGTTGAAGCCTCAAATCGCTCCACTAATCCTCTCGATGTGCTAGTATTGTCTGAATCAACATAACCCACCGTTATATTCTTTATTTCGTAAGTGGCTGCATTGGATAAAATAACCAGCTGCAATACGGGCAATATGAATATGATAGGAAGCATTCCTTTATTTCGAAAGATCTGCTTGAATTCCTTATTTATGATGTAGCGTATAATGCGCATCCTATTCGAGTCTTATTTTATATTTCTTCACGCTTATCCCAATGAATAGTAAGGTCATTATAAAAAGTATGAAGGTTTCTTTTAAAATATAACCTATCCCGATACCTTTAAGCATGATGCCTTTTACGATTATGATGAACCATTTGGCGGGTATGATATTGCTAATTACCTGAAGTGGTACGGGCATGCTACTGATAGGAAATATAAAGCCTGAAAGTAATATAGTAGGCAGCATCAACCCCATTAAGGAGATCATCATTGCGGTTTGTTGTGTTGCCGAAATAGTTGAAATTAAAATACCTAAAGCCAATGAAGTGATAATAAACAATACACTTTCAATCCCTAGTAAAAATATACTTCCCTCAACAGGTACATTGAAAACAAAGATGCTCAATAACACAATGATTACGGCATTGATAACCGAAAGGAAGATATAAGGAAACACTTTGCCGATTATAACCTGAAATGGTTTTAAAGGTGATACCAGCAAGATTTCCATTGTCCCTTGCTCTTTTTCACGAGTAATGGATATAGAGGTCATCATAGCCGATACCAGCATTAATATTACGGTCATAACCCCCGGTACAAACATGTAAACGCTTTTCAATTCGGAATTATAAACCATTCTGCTTCGCGGTACGATCTGGTAGTCTATAGAGACATTTTTATTTAATTCTTGTTGATAGTTCTGAAGAATTGAAGAAATATAATTACTAATGGCGCTTGCCATATTGGGGTCTGTGGCATCGGTGAGTATTTGTACACTGGCTTTGTTCTCTTTTACAAGATTGTTTCCAAAGTTGTTTTCAAACTGAAGAACAGCCTTTACTTTACCTTTTTTGAAGATATTTTCTATAGATGATTCCTGCTGAATGACATCGACTACACTGAAATGTTTTGAAGCGGCAATTTTATTTATTATTTCTTTGGAAGTTACATCGTTTGCCTGATCTAAAATGGCAATATCAACATTGTTGATTTCATTACTTATGGCGAATCCAAATAATAATATTTGCACTATGGGCATTCCAAACAAGATAAAAAGTGAGCGTTTATCTCGGTAGATATGGTAGAACTCTTTTCGAACAAAACCAACGAACCGTTTCATCCTCTTGCCAATTTTAAAAACACTTCATTCATAGTGTTTGTGTTGTAGTTTTCTTTTAGCTTTTTTGGGGTATCCAGAGCTTCAATCTTACCATTTACCATGATAGATACACGATCACAATACTCTGCTTCGTCCATATAATGTGTAGTCACAAAGATTGTGGTCCCCTGGTGGGCAGTTTTGTATATCATTTCCCAAAATTGACGCCTGGTAATAGGATCTACACCACCGGTAGGTTCATCTAAAAAGACGATTTTTGGCTCATGTAATAGAGAAACCGAAAATGCCAGTTTTTGTTTCCATCCCAAGGGTAAAGAAGCTACAAGACTATTGGTTACTTCCTGAAGCCCTAATTCTTCTACCAGCTCACAACGTTTTTGGTCGATCTGTTTTTTAGTTAAACCGTATATTCCACCAAAAAAAGTTATGTTTTCTTTTACAGTCAAGTCATCATATAAAGCAAACTTCTGACTCATATAACCTATGTTCTTCTTTATATGCTCGGCCTCTTTATACACATCGAAACCTGCTACTGTTGCAGTTCCTGAAGTTGGTGATGATATACCGATGAGCATTTTCATTGCCGTGGTTTTTCCGGCGCCATTGGCTCCCAAAAATCCAAATATCTCCCCTGCTTTTACATGAAAGCTAATCTTGTCTACAGCGGCAAAATCGCCAAATATTTTCGACAGGTTTTCTACTTGAATTACGTTGTTATTCATCATTTTGCTAATTCCATAAAGGTATCCTCTATGGTGGGTGTGGTTTTTTCAATTTGAACATCTGTAAGTCCTTGCTCCTCTAAATAGGCAGCTATACTCGCAGTGTCAATCAGGTCACGCTTATCCGTGTAATGCACAAACTCGCCAAATGGAAAAACAGTATAAGTATGTTCGTAATTTGTTAAACTCACAATAAGATTGTACATATCATTAGCGCTTATGTTATATAGGGATTTCGGGAAGTGATTAACAATGGCTTCCGGTTTATCGATCTCTAGGATATTACCATCTTGTATAAGAGCAATGCGATCACATAACGCGGCTTCATCCATATATGGCGTAGAGACCAAAATAGTTATACCCGTTTTTTGTAATCGTTTTAACATTTCCCAAAACTCTTTTCTCGAGACAGGATCAACTCCTGTTGTTGGCTCGTCCAGAAAAAGTACTTTCGGCTTGTGAATTAACGCACAACTTAAAGCAAGTTTTTGCTTCATTCCTCCTGATAGTTTTCCGGCACGCCGATTTTTAAAAGGTTCTATTTGTACATAAATGTCTTTTATAAGGTCGTAGTTCTCTTCTATGGTGGTTCCAAATATGGTCGCAAAAAAATTGAGATTTTCCTCTACTGTGAGATCTTGATACAGCGAGAAACGCCCGGGCATATACCCAACACTCTTCCGAAGAGATTTATAATCGTTGAGCACGTCAAAATCAGCGACTGTAGCTTGTCCCTCGTCTGCTATCAATAAGGTGGTGAGGATGCGAAATAGTGTGGTTTTTCCTGCGCCATCGGGCCCAATAAGGCCAAAAAGTTCACCGGGTTTCACTTCAAAAGAAATATTAGTTAACGCAGTGACTTCACCGTAAGATTTCGATATGTTTGAAACAGATATACTCATCACTATTCGAAATAAATAGAATAAGCATTCACACTAAGCTCAATTTTCTTATAAATTTCATGTGCGTCACTAACCGTATTGGCCTTTTTTAGCGCCTCTATTTCTTCAATTAACGGAAGTAGCCAAATATGCAAATTATCGTGTGATGCCCCTTTCATGGTACATTCCTGTATCACATAATTTTTATGCACATTTAATTCTTCAGCAATAAGTTGATAGTCTTTTAGTTCCTTCGGACTATTAGATGTAAAGACCGATTGCATTTTGGCAACACCAATGTTGGTTTCAGGATTGGCTTTCCATTTGTCTACACCATCCAATTTTATTTCTTGCTTCCAGTCGTTACTCTTCTGGCTGATTTTAGCATGTGGTCTAGATACTTCTACTTCATTTATTTCTAAGGGGTTATTTTCTTTAGGCTGTTTCTTGCAACCCGCCAGTAGTATTGATATGGCAATGAGAATTATTGATATTTTATTCATGATATTAAGTGTAAGGTTATTGAATATATTTTTAGTTAAGCCACATCTCGGCCGGCATTCCTATTTTTAAACTGCCATCATTTTGTACGAGCACTTTTAAGGCGTAAACCAGGGCGACACGCTCTTCTTTTGTTTGGATTATCTTAGGAGTAAACTCCGCTTCCGAAGCAATCCAGCTTATTTTACCTTCATAGGTTTTCATACCTTCCTGCTCGTCAATTTTTACGGTCACAGTTTGGCCAATGGAAACATTGGCTAATTGTGTTTCACTCACATAGACACGCAGTTCCATGGTAGATAAATCAGCTATTCTATACAGTGGTTTTCCATAAGTTACAATTTCATTGGGCTCTGTGTATTTAGACAGCACAGTGCCATGAATGGGGTTGGAAATTCGGCATTTCTCGATCTGATCATTGAGCTGTTCTAACTGTACATCTATACTCTTAAGCTCATTAACCACAGGTGCATTTTGTATTTCAATACTCCGTATACTGTTATTTAGTACAGCTATTTCGCCATCAATGTCATCCAGTTGCTTTTGAGTTCCGGCATTGTCTTTTATTAAATTTTCGATTCTCGTTTTATTTGTATTGGCAGTTTTTAATTTGGCTTGTAATACCTGTATCTGAGACAAAACACCTTTGGACTTGGCATTGATCACTTCTTTTTGAACTAAAAGCTGCTCTTTCTTTAGGTGAAGCGGAATAGTATCTATATAACCAACTATTTCATCGGGCATTATTATAGCACCTTCATCTATCGTAAATGACTTAAGTTTTCCGGTATTTTCTGCGGAGACTGTGATTTCGGTCGATTCAAAATTTCCATAGCCGTCTGCTTTGTTACTGTTATCGCTACAAGCAATCAATAGGCTTACCGAAGCCAGTACCATTATTATTATTTTCATGTTTTTCATCACATTTTATTTAGTATCTCCTTTTAGAGTGTTGTAATTTGCTCTTGCCAATTCTAATTGCGTTTTATGTTGACTGAATAAATTTTCTGTTTCATATAGCTTGGTGAGTTCTATGATGTATTGGGAAGTAGTTATTACACCATTTCTCAATTGCGATTCGAAGCTATTCACTACCTCTTGCTGCAGCTTGATAAGATCCTGGTCGATAGCGATCGTACTTTCAAGAGTTTCGATCTCTTTTAATTGTTCATTTAATACAGAATTTGTGTTCAGCCTAAATACTTCTTCCCTATTGTTAATCAACTCTTTTGAATACTCCAGGGCTTGTCTTTGTTTTTTATTATTGTTCCAATCGAATACATTCCAGTTAAGTTTCAGGCCGAGGATGTAAAACGACTTAAAGTTATTTTCTAACATGTTCAGACCGGGGTTACCATAACCGCCTGTTGCAAATGCGTTAAGTTCGGGAACAACCGATTTTGACAGTACATTTTGCTGTTGTTCTATTTCCTGTATTTGTAAGTTGAAAAGGCCTAGCTCAGGTCTCTTTAATTCAGAATTATCGGTTATGGAGAGAAAGGGTTTTTGGAATTCGGTCTCACCACTAATAGGCATTCCTATTAAGTCGGATAAAGATGCTACTAACTTCAATTTATTATTGGCAACTTCCTGGTTTTGCTGAAACACTTTTAATAATTCGGCCTCGATCACTTTGTCTGAAGTAGGTAAAAGAACACCGTTTTTTATTCCGGATTGTACTTCCTTCAATTTACTATTCAGTTGTTGCTCTCTCAGGATTAATAATTGAGCCTGATCATCAATTAACAGGATTGAAAAATAGAGCTGGTTTACGCGTTGTTTCAGCTGGTATAGATCAACTTCAACTTGTTGTTGTTTTCTATGTGTGGTGATATTTTGCAATCCTTGTGTAGCTTTAATCCTGCCTCCATTATAAATGAGTTGATTAGCGGTAAGTGTTGCACGATACTGATCTTTATTGAGAGGATCAATATCAATATTTGGAATGGGAACTTCTGTAACATCGCTCTGATAAGTTGCCTGAGCAGTAAGATTAAGTTGTGGTAGTGTCTTTGTTGAAAGAGCCGAACGTTCCACTTCGTTTTGCTGTTCTAAAATAGCCTGTTGTTTTATTAATGGATAGTTTTCTTTTAATCCCTCATAACATTGATCCAGACTAATTGTGCTTTGAGAATAACCGAATATCCCGGTAAAAACTAGTAATACGAACAGATTTATATTTTTCATAGCTTATATTCTTATTGCGTTGATTATAAAATCCGACACCTCCTTTTTTCGAGCTTCCAATATTGTTTTATACGCTTTATCATCAACATTGGTAAAGGCTTTAATTAAGGGCGAACCCACAAAAGGGAAAATGTTTAAGGAAATTATATTGATAAATAATTGTTCGGCGGTAATTGGCCTTATTGTACCGCTTTCAACTTCTCTATTAACCTGTTCTTTAAACTTGGAGATGTCCGGAAAAGCAACATTGTTTTTAATTTTTTCAATAAATTTTGGGTTTCTGTTCAATTCCTGAATAATGAAATTGGGCAAATAAGGATGCTTCAGAATAAAGCTGATATAATCATGTGTAAAGTTCTTTATCTTTTCTTCTAAGGATGAATCATCATTGAGTATAGCATTCAGCTGTGGTGCTAATAAAGAAAATGCCTTTTTAAATACGGCTTCAAATAATAGTCGCTTGTTTCTATAATAGTAGTGCAACATCGCTTTGTTGATACTGGCCTTGTCTGCAATTTCCTGCATTCGGGCACCATCCATTCCTTTTGTTTGAAATACATGCTGCGCCGCCGTTAAAATCTGCTCCTCAGTCTGATTGTCTTTATGCTTCCCCATCGATTATTAATTGTTAACTTTTTGGTTTAACCGTTTGGTTAACAAAATTACAAAAAAAACCAGTTAAAAAAACAACTTAACAAAGTTTTAAGGTATTAGGGCCTCATAATTTATTTGCAATAAAAACGGCGCCATCGAATATCAATGACGCCGCACACTAGGAAATTAGAAAAAAACTATTCGAACTTAACTTTATCGTCAGACTCAATTGGGTCTGTATTCTTTTTTCTGAAACTATAAGAGATCCCGAAATTTATAAGGTAATCGGCAAAAGCAGCATCGCCCGCCCTGGGCATACCAGTGATCATCTGCGTCTCCAGATCGGTAACACTTTGTGGTCGCTCTCTTCTCACTGCCACAGGTACGCTTAAATTGAACGCAAGATTGTTTAAATTACACGAGATCCCCGGTTCTATTGAAACCACATTCCCGGGACGTCTGAAACCGTAATCGGGTCCAAATACATCTTCCACAGGGATACCTTCATAACGGGCTCCCAAGCTGGATGCTATTTTAGGAGAGAATGAATAGCTCAATCCTCCGCGCAATGAAAACTGATCCGGCACTGCCATGATGGCTTCGTTCTGTAGTATTGGGCTTAATGTCTCTCTAAAAGTACGGGTACCATTTATCCCTCTTGGATTGAAGAGATAGAACCCGCCTGCATAACCATAGAGCTTGTTAACGATGCGCTGGTAATATTGAAAATCCACCACAAATCCGAAACCGCCGTCCCCGGGTTGTATGGATTGATCTACCGGACGTACCTCCGGACTCCCTTCTGGCCCAACATTGTAAAATATATCAGTTGCACTATAGTTCCCGGTAGGTAATTTTAGCGCGAGCCCTATAGCAACATTCATATTATCGGACTCCAGGGGATCGAATAACCAGTAACCCCCTCCTACTCTAATATCGCCCAATCCGCGCGAGGTGGTTTTATTGCGTTCGTTTCTTCCGTGTTCATAGAGAGATGACCGTTCATTGATTACTGTAGGTATGGTGATCCCTACATACCATCGGGACGTGATCCCATATGATAAGGATAGATCCCATGAATTAGAATAATTAACTACTTCGGTGTTATTAGACACCCGGTCCGGTTCTTCCTCGGTACCTCGAAAGTGACGAAAAGATTCGAAGAATCTGTAATTCATTCCAAGACGTAATTCACCCTCGCTATACGCATTTGTATCCAGGGTGTTACCCACTGCACATGAAAAATGGCGTATGGCTACGCAACCCTGAGCGTTCAGGAATTCCATTGGACAGCTGAGAAGAAAAACGAGAAATAAAAGTGTGATTGGTTTTTGCACTATTTTCTGTTTAGAATTCATTGGCGAATATATGCCGAATTGAAGCCTGATAGAATTAAGTGTTGTTGAAAAGGTTTAATGAAAATATAATAGGATTAACAGTATTATAATTGAAGTTAATTCAGGATAATTTTTAGTAATATAGCGCAAAATGTACCGGAACAGGAATTTATATATCGTACTCTTTGCCTCGGCTATTGTTGGTTTGTTTATCATTCAATATCAATATCTGCGCATTGGCCTCAATCTGGCAAGGGTGCAGTTCGGACAAAATATCGCCTTAAGCAGTGAAGTGATCACAGAAGACCTTTCAACAGAAAACCAACTATCCTTCCTGGTCCTTCAATCGCTTAAAAAAGACGATTCCTTCTTCAAACTAAGCGTAGACAGCATACAGGAGGCCTCCCGCCACTTTTTATACGATTTTATCCAAAGTCGTCTGGTAGCAAACGGTATCGAGAAAGAATTCGACTACAGCTTATTCACCAAGGACAGCACTTATTACCTGGACTCCCCTGTAAAATTAAAGCCCGACCCCTCCATCGTTCGATATCCGATCGAATTAAAGGGTTATCTACCGTTAGCACTTAACAAACAACTTATTCTCGAGTTACATTTTAAGGATCTGAACCAGTACTTTCTATCTCAATTAAATGGAATGGTAATTCCTAGCCTGGTGTTTATCGTGATCATAGTGCTGGTAATCGTGTGGATCATGAAGTCCTATTTGTCACAGCGCAGTTTAATTATCAGCACCAATGAATTTATAAATAATTTCACGCATGAGCTTAAAACGCCCGTATTCTCTATTGGCCTGGCTTCAGGTTTACTGGAGAAAGATCTGCAAGGGAAGCATAAACCCATTTTCGATATCATAAAATTACAGATAGACCGACTTCGGAAACATATAGACAAGATCCTGGAGTTAAGTATGATCGAATCTAAAAAACAACTCTTCCAAATGGAGCAGCTGGATTTTAGACCAATGTTAATGAAACTGTGCAAAGAATTTAAAACACTGGTGGCATTAGAAGATGTAGAATTTAACTATGATATTGAAGAGAGTGAATTTAAATTACATGGTGTAGGTAGTCATTTGGAGAACGCCATTCTCAACTTATTAGACAACGGTAAG
>QQUG01000052.1 GCA_008501705.1 Flavobacterium sp. | reverse complement strand
AGGTGCACAAGCTTGACGTACGAGTAATTGCGGCTACCAACAAGAATCTAAAAAAGGAAGTAGCAAAGAAGCGATTTAGAGAAGACCTTTATTTCCGTTTAAACGTGTTTCCAATAGTGGTTCCTCCCTTGCGGAAAAGAAAAGAAGATATTCCTATTTTAATTGAACACTTTGTAGATAAGTTTAGTAAGATCTACAGAAAGAAGATCAACTTCATTTCAGATAATTCGATGCGGGAAATGCAGAATTACCACTGGCCGGGGAATATCCGTGAATTGGAAAACCTAATAGAAAGAGCAGTGATTCTCACTAATTCATCCACCTTGAAAATTCTCGAGTTCGAATCGGGGGTGACTAGCGGAAAACGCCCTGTTAAACACTCTAATTTATCCCTAAATGAAGCGCAGCGTAATCATATATTAAACGTTCTCGATAAATGTAATTGGAAAATTGATGGGCCAAATGGCGCAGCTAATATGCTGGAAATAAAGCCTAGCACGCTTCGTGATCGCATGAAAAAATTAAATATTCAGAGGCCCGTTTAAGCACACGGTATACCGTGGATTTCACAATATACTGAAATCAAGCATCGCTATTCCGTGAGAAAGATTTTAGGTCCATTTTTCAGAAAAAAATATAAAAACCACATCCTCAATATTTTAGGATTTTAATTTACCCTGGATATATACTTTGGCACATAGATTGGCTTTGTTTTTTAAACCGATCTAATATATGAAAGGTCCTATTGTAATTGATAATACTAAATTCTGGTATTCAGACGGAATACTGTTTATAGAAATTATCAATGCGGACCCAACAAATAGATTGTCCGAATTGTCTTTAGAGAAATATGTATTGGCTATTGAAGATTTGTGCGATGGAAAGATCACCCCATTTTGTATAGACATGAGAAACGCGGTAGGAACCTACAGCATTGAAGCGGCTAAATTGTTCGCAAATGGCAATAGATTAAATAATATTAGAATTGCTGAAGCTTTTATATCAAGCAAGATCGGAATTAAATTGTCGATACGTTCTTTTAAACGTATTTACGACGCACATATTCCTTACGAAATTTTCGACACCAAGGAGCAGGCTTTAGCTCATTGCCGTTCGTTCGTGCCGAATATCCCCACAAAAACAAGCCTGAACTAAACGTTATGAATCATCAATTAAAAGAGTTGCAATCTAAATACCAGGCGATACTAAAGTCTGGTAATATTGCAATGATCGTTGTGGCTAACACCAAAGGTGAGATCACCGAATGGAACTCCAGCGCCGAATTCACTTTTGGTTACACCGCTCCCGAAGTGTTGGGGCAGCCACTCACTAAGTTATTGGATTCCAATGAGGAGAACAGGTCTATAAAAAAGCTGTATCAGTCGGTTAGGACCATCAATAAAAATGATGCCGGAGAAATTGTGGAGTTAAACGGATTAACCAAAGAAGGGAAGAGATTTCCATTAGAACTGGAAATTAGAAAATACAAATCTGGCTCCGAAACTTATTACAGCGCGATCATGGTAGACATTTCACGGCGTAAAAGCCTTGAAAAAGACCTGGCTAAAAAATCGAGGGAACTGGACCTGCTACTGTATCGTTGTGCTCACGATCTTAAAGCGCCTTTTAGCTCTGCCGAAGGTTTGATCAATCTACTTAAAGAAGAACCCATTAGCAGTAGCGCACTATCTCTTATCAATATGCTGGAAACTAGTTTGGAGAAAGGGAAACAACTTTTGGATGACCTGGCGCTTGTTTCGATCATTTCCGAAAATAACCGCGCGATAAGCTATATAGATTTCAACAAGATTATGTTGGATGTATTAGGGTCATTACGAGAATACGACGATTTCGAATTGGTGAAATTTAACCTGGATATCAAGACAGATAGAGCGTTTTATAGTAACCCCCAATTGCTAACTTCCCTCTTGAAGAACTTATTGCAATATGCGATCAATTACAGTCATTTTGATAGTGATGAACATGTAAGTGTAATAAATCTGAAAATAAGGACCACCAAAACCAAGGCGAAAATTCAAGTGGATTATCAGGCGGTTACACTGGAGAATTCAGAAACTCATAAGATTTTCGATCTCAACCAGTTTGTAAACGATTACAGTATGTCTTGTGCCGGATTGGGAATTTATGTATTAAAAAATATAGTGGATATCCTGCAAGGGAGAATTAAAGTGAGAAGGAACGATGTTTCCACAACCAAGGTTAAAATTAAACTGCCTAATGCCCTAATTACAACTATGGGATAATGAGCTTAAAAAAGCACATAATGCTAATAGACGATAATAAGATAGACCTCTTTGTGAGTCAGCAAACTATCCATAATCTGGATAGTAAAATACTGGTGAGCATGTTTTCAAGTTCTGTTTCGGCATTTCGGTATTTCGAGAACCTGGATCACCAGGCCAGCCCCGACTCCTGTGAGCTTCCCGACCTGATATTTCTGGATATCAATATGCCCGAAATGAACGGATTTCAGTTACTGGAAAGGTTTAATTCTATGGATCTGTTTAAGAAGTTTTTCATCGAAATAGTGATGCTCTCCTCGTCTAAGAACGATTATGACATTAACAAAAGTAAAAATAACGGTTTGTGTTCCAACTATATAACAAAGCCACTAACCAAAGAAAAATTAGAAAGAATATTATGCGAAGCCTCCAAAATTCAATAAGATTATTGGGATGGGATTGATCGCTTATGAAAAGAGAAAAAAGAAATAACAATTATAATATGAACTTAACCAGTTTTAAAAAGAGTCGATTGACACTGTTTTCAAAAATCCAAAACGTAGAACAATGATAGATCTTCATTTTGGGCAAAAATGTAAAGATTGCGGACTGAACTATGAACACTTGGATTTACTAATGGTTAGTTAGTTTTTGTTAATTTGTGTTAGTTGATCGATGCGCCCTATTTTTAATAGGGCGTATTTTTTTTGTATTTCTGAAGCTCATAAAGAAGATCTATATGAAAGAGAGAACGTATCAACTCATACCTTTTTACAACTTATTTTTTCCGAACTTATTTTCTTTTCCACAGCTGTTTCTTTATATTTTCTGAACACTTTTCTTAAGAGACTTAACATATGCTGCATTTTACGTTAAACTCCTGCTAAACCCATGTAAATACTTGCTTTTCTCCTTTCTGAAGGTTATACTATATATAGATTATTAACCCTAAAAAACGAAAAAGACATATGAAAACGACTAGAGAGATTGCAAAGGAAAATATTCATGATAATGTTGTAGATAGTCTGCAGGACATCCTGAAGAGAAACTATGATGCACAGGCCGGATATAAGAGGGCTATGGAGCATGCCGATAGTGATTATTTAAAACAGTTTCTGAAAGATCGCGCGGTTCAACGCAGCCATTTTGCCACCGAGATCGATCAAGAACTAAGAAGACTGAATGAAGAACCGGTAGATAGCGGAAGTACCAAAGCCGCCTTACACAGAAGCTGGATGGATGTAAAGAATTTTGTAAGTAGTTCCACAGATGAAGCCCTACTCGAAGAATGCATCCGCGGTGAAAAAGCCAGTGTAAAAACCTATGAGAATGTTCTCGACAATCAGAATTTCTCCCCGGAAACCACCAGTATGCTGAACAAGCAGCTGATGCGCGTGAAGAACAGCTTAAATGAAGTGAAACGCCTGGAGGACATTGAAGAAACCGTGAACTCCTAGTTGATTGGCAGCCAATATTTCAAGCCGGAACGAAAAGTTCCGGCTTTTTCTGTTTATAGCGGCATGACCAATATCATTTTTCAAGCTGAAATCTACAGCTATTTTAGTACCCTCAATATCAGCTGTTCATATTAAATTTTATGGCTGAACCTAACATAATTACCATGAGAACACGTACTTCTCTTTACATGGCCTTACGAATTGTTTTGGGCTTATTCTTAATTCTATACGCCCTTAATCGATTCTTTCATTTCATACCCTCAACCTATGGAGACATGCCCGAACTAACCCAGGACTTTCTGGATTCGGTAGCCGGGTACTTACCGGCGCTTTATATTTTTGAGATCATCATCGGGCTATTCCTGGTCTTCAATAAGTGGACACCATTTATCCTGATCGTATTAGCGCCATTATCGGTTGCTTTTCTCATCTTCAGCATTGCTAATGGCGAATTTGCCAAGGCCTGGCCGGCTTTTGTAGTTGGGATCATCAACCTTGTTCTGGTTATACGTTGGTGGGGGTTGTATCGGCCTTTGTTTAAATAAAGATTTTATTTCTTTCTTCTTTTTTAAATTGTTCTCTTCATTTTCTTTGCGTGCCCAAAGAAAACGAAGCAAAAGAAAGGGCACTTCGCTGAGGAATTTTTTGCTTTCAGCAAAAACCGCTCGAAAACTCCGCGTCGCTTCGCTCCTGAATCTCGGAGCTTTTGTTCACCTATACTAACGAAGAGGCCTCCTTTTTACTCCTTTTTTTACTCACATCCCTAAAATTTAACTTTTTGGTGTTCGTGAATCTTCGATTTGGAGGGGCAAAAAAAGGAAAAGGAAATGAAGAAAAAAGTTAGTATCGTTTTACTAACTACTCACATCTCCGAACACAAATGCTCTCGTATCATGTGCCAGGTAATTTTTTTCAAGGCTTCGTCATTTACAGGATGCAAAGTGAGCATATTGAATAGTTCAAGATCCTTGTCGCCATTTTTATAATAGTACACCTTAGCATGACCTTTTTCATCGAAAAAGAAATCGGGAGTACATTCTACAGTTAATTTTCTGAATTTCTTAAGCTTTATCGGATCTACCTCTTGCGAGCCCTCCTCTGTACAGCTACATTTTTCGTAGCGGTCTTCCACCCAGATCATACACTTGTCCCGAAACTTATCATAAAGTAAAAAGCCTATTACAAATACCATTACCCCCATGGCATAGATATATCGCCTGTTGTTAATTTGTTTCGTTTTCTTCCTTTCTGAATAAGCCTTGAAGTTTTTATCGCCCAAATAGGCGGCCAGGTCGTTTTTAGAAGCTTTAGACAGGGAGAGCTCTTCTCCATTCTTCCACTTGGTATAGAACGAACGAAGAGAATCTACGCTTATAGGCTGTCCTTTTACCTTTTCTTCCAGGGATTCATGGATATGCGTGGCAATCCCATAAGCAGATTCGGGCGCACCTTCATCCAGCGCCTTTTCAAAAACTTCCTCGAGTAAGTCGTGAAGCATATTTAATATCGGTTAGTCGATGTGAAGTTAAAAATAATCTTCTGTAAAATCATTGTGATACGGATTCCCGTAAAGTTCCCATGATCTTCACAACACATTCCCAACCCATTTTCATTTTTCTTTCTTTCATTTATCCGGTAATGCCTTAGATCCTGTGGTTGCAACACCGGGTTCTGCGCAGCTGGCATTGCAGGAGATCTTCCCTGCGGCTTTCCGGAATGCCCGGGAAGCCTTTCGGTTAAGCCGTATAAGATTTCCGCTTCCCACCCATGGAATATTCCCGCAACCCTTAAGGGGGTGAAACTTCCGAAAAAGTTCGGACAGCCACCCTTATGTCCAATTTAAAATTAAGAAAAAATGAAAAGAATACCTTATATATTTTTAACTGTACTGCTGGCCGGAGCCCTGTTTTCCTGTACTCCGGAGCAGGTAAACCAAAGCGCACAGCCCTATGGTTGTTGCGATGACGACGGTCCTATCCCGCCACCACCCCCACCACCTCCACCACCTCCCGGAGGGGATTAATGGTATGGCGAATTGTTAGTACCTTAGAGGAATGAAAACTGGGAGATTTTCATTCCTCTTTTTATTAGGAGTAGTTTTTTCGTGCACAGCAGTGACTGCGCAACAACAAGCTGTTAAACTTCAGGACAGCTCCCAATTCTATTATAGATCGGTTACAGAGCTTTCCAACTACAGCACCCTGCCGGCCGCCATTTCGTATATCGATAAAGTACACCAATCGAGACTTAAAATAGGCGACACCCTCAACGCCGTAGTAGATCTGTGGTATGTTGCCGCTGGTCAGCTGGCGTTGGATTTCTACGTGGAAAGTGAAAATACGGCTGTAGAGGCATTTAATCTGCTTCAAAATTATAGCAAAACAGAGGAGGCCAGTCGCTACCAACTTTCACTTTATAACCTTATGGGTAGGATCTTCAGAGCCCGGGAAGACTATCAGGCTGCTATCGAATTCTATACAGCGGCCTTAGAAAACGATCACGCTTCCGAAGTAAAACTAATTCTATACAACAATCTGGGGAATGTATACAAGGATTTAGACGAATTAGAGAAGGCCCGGAAATTCTACAACCAGGCCTGTGAGTGGGGGAAGAAATCTGCCGACACCCTTAATATGGCGCGCGTTCTGGACAATAAGGGGACCATCTTACTTAAACAAAAGCAGGATACTGCACTCCATTATTTTAAGCAGGCCCTGTTGCTTAGAAAGCAAAAGAAAAGCACGGTGGGGACAAAATCTTCCTACTATTCTTTAGCGAAATATTACTCCAGCAGAGATCGTGAAAAGGCGATCGCCTATGCCGACAGCATGAAAACGCTGGCTGCAAGTTTAGGTGCGGAGGATAGGCTGGAAGCATTAAGGCTTCAGTTGGATCTGGGGGTACTGTCCTACGGCAAAGAATTTCAGCAATTGTCTGATAGCCTTCAAAAAGCCCGCAAACTAGCCACCAACAAATACGCCTACCGCCTGTATAGCCTGGAGGAGGAACATCGGAAAGGGGAAGCACTACAACGCAGCAACGAGAAGTTTAAAAACCAGATAATACTGCTGTCGCTTGTGCTAATATTCATGGCGATCATCGCAGGGCTTGTGTACATAATCATACTTTATCGCAATAAGAGAAAGCGTATCCGACTGGTTTTTGAAACAGAAAGCAGGATCTCTAAGAAAGTACACGATGAAGTAGCCAACGACCTTTACCATCTTATGACGAAAGTAGAGAGCGGGAAGCAGGAGTTGCCGGCCACCGTAGACGAGCTGGAACGAATCTACGAGCGAACCCGCGATATTTCCAGGGAACTTTCAGACCTGGATTATAAGAATAATTTCGAATTGCTCCTTTTGGAACTACTAGAAGGGTATACCTCCGAGAATGTGCAGGTGATCACCAGGAACCTCTCCGGCATAAAATGGGACACCCTTTCCAAAGAACGAAAAGCGACCTTATACCGTGCGCTTCAGGAATTAATGACCAATATGAAGAAGCACAGCAAGGCGAGTCTGGTAGCGGTGAGTTTTCAGCAACAGGGAAAAAGAATAGGGGTTCAGTACAGTGATAATGGGCAAGGCAGCGAGATTTTATTAAAAGGAGGTTTGCTGAATACGGAAAACCGTATGGATGCCATTGGTGGAGCCATTAGTTTTGAATCGGAACCCGGGAAAGGCTTTAGGGCCACCATAACGATTTAAATATGTTTAAGAAGGTTTTAATTTCCGATGATCTGGATAGTGTGAACCACGGCGTTCAGGCTGTAACAAATTCGCTGGATATAGCCGAAGTGGTGCAGGTACAATACTGCGACGACGCCTATTTAAAGATCAAGAAGGGTATAAACGACGAGGCGCCCTTTGAATTATTGATCACCGATCTCTCCTTTAAGAGCGACCATCGCGCGCAAACCTATACTTCGGGAGAGGCTTTAATAAAGGTGCTTGCCAAAGAGCACCCCGAACTGAAAGTAATTATTTACTCCATAGAAGACCGGCAATTGAAAGTGCGTTACTTTTTCGAAAAATATAATATCAGTGGGTTTGTGTGTAAGAGCAGGAGGGGGATGAACGAGTTAAAAGATGCTATTAAGCGGGTATATGCCGGGCGTCATTATCTGTCGCCTCAGATACAACATTCGCTAAACAATCAGGCCGATCTGGAAATAGAGGAGTACGACATCGAATTATTGCGTAAACTGGCTGCTGGGAAATCGCAGGAGGAAATTAGCCACGAATTTAAACAACATGCAATTTCTCCCAGCAGTCTTAGTTCTATAGAAAAAAGGCTGAACAAACTCCGCATACAGTTTAAGGCCAACAATGCCATTCAGTTGGTGGCCGTGGCAAAGGATCTGGGGATTATTTAACAACTGCCTTAAGGTATACCGTAAGGAAATATTTAAAAAAGAACATAATATGCATTGATGATTCGATTTGGGGTCATCGGAGGAGAAAATGGGCGTAACCGAAAGGCTGCGCCTGTTTAATTTAAGCAGTTACGGATTTCCGTAAGGAATTAAAAGTTAGGCTGTTTAGGTTTGGGGTATAAGTAACCTTAACCATGAAAAAACTTCTTATAAGCTGTATCATCCTACTTACCATTATCCCTAAAGCACGAGCGCAAGACGAAGGCGCCGCGGTTGCCGTGGTTGGCGGTTTACTGGCCATTGGAGCCGGTATCGCGGCTGTTGAAGCCATGAAAGAACAGGCCGAGCTCACGGCCACCCAGTGGGTACTGGGAAACCACCCCGAAATGACCAGCTTCTCTTTAAAAACCCTGGATTTCGATGGGAAGAAATTAAAAGATATGTCTAATGTCTCGGTGATCACCTATAAGATACAGGAGTTCACTCCGGCAGACAAGCCCGAGCTTGACGGTAAAAAGCAGGTACTCTTTATGTTTACCAGCAGGGGTTGGATAAATGAGTATGGGATCGACTTCAGTAAGGTACGCTGGCATCTTATAGACGGGAAGGAATGGATGAATATGATGATAGCCTATACTACGGTTGCTTCTGGCGAAAGTAACAGGACGGAAGTTCGTGAAACCCTGGAAGAGGGGAAGATCGTAAACCGGGGAGTAAAAGTAAAGAGCAAGATGGCCATCCCTTTTTATAAGCTGAATGGGGATATGTATGTAGTGACCGATTATTCCGATTTTATGAAGCTATTGTATAACGAACGCTCTCTGGGATTGTTTATAAAAGAAACCGGCGACTTAGTACAGATAGGCCGCGGTGACATCATCGAGATCCATGAGTTTTTTTATGGGGAGGGGTGAGAATAAATTCAAAGATAAATTTATGAATAAATCAAGAATTAGAGCACTAGTAGCTACTGCATATTCAGACGGGTTTTTTGATAGCAGAGAGTTACACGTTATTAATACTAAGGCAAAGGATCTGGGACTTTCGGGTGAAGAAATATTAGAAATTATACGAAACCCCGAAAATGAATCTATTCTACTACCTGTTACAGTTGAGGAGAAGATTCAATTTATGTATGATTTAATGCGTGTGATACTTGCTGATGGAAAGATTGAAGACAATGAAAAAGAGATATTCTATAAATATTTAAAGGAATTAGATTTTAATTTTTCATGGTTTGATGACTTATTCAATACTATGGTTGAGTCGGTTAAGAATAATGATAGCGTAGATACTTACAGACTAAATCATTTTGACGATGAAATTTAAGAAATCAATTCTACTTAATAATCAAGAACGGCCACCAGAGAATCGTGAGTCAATTGCACGAGTTATCAGATCATTTCAGAAATTTGGTAAGGATGAATCAGAAGAATGTAAAGCATCAACAGAGATGTACACTATTCACCTCAGGCAAATAGAAAGTGGTCACATAGTTAAAAAGGAGGAGACCACGAAAGAACAACGAGATGATATTGCGGAAAAGGAGCAAAAGATTCAAGGGCTATTAAACGATATTTCAGAAAAAAATAAAGAAATTCGGAATATAAAAGAAGTATTGATAAAGGAGAAGGATTCAGAATTAAGATTAAAAAAACAAGAAAAGGACAATCTAGAAAAAACCGACCCGCGCGATGTGATTGATCCGGGACCCATGTATAAACCATGGCTTTTTTATATTGCCGCGTTCGTTTCTATTTTGTTAATTGGATTCATCTATTATTTCTATGTTAACTTAGGTTATGTACTCTTTGATCTCCCCACAAATTTTCCGCCGGAAATCGCATTTACTTGTAGCCCTGAAGTCCTTAACTCCTACGAACAATTAGTAGGAGAAGGAGGGTGTAGCACGTCTTTAAGCTTAGGTCCGTTATTGTTGCCAATTCTGTTTTTGGCCGTTGCCATCCTAATCCATTTCAAACTGGAAAACTTGGTCCATCAGGAAGGTAAAAAATTTAAAGCATATTTTGGTATTGGGGTTTTCTTAATGCTTGTGTTGGTTTTAGATACCATCTTAGCAATTAAATTTGAGGAGCGATTATTTAATTGGAATGGTACGGGTGGACCTTTTGGGAACCAATTTCCAGTTGGTTTATTAGATCAACTAAAATACAGTTATAAGGAACCAGCATTTATACTAATTATTGGCCTTGGATTTGTTGGTTATATAATATGGAGCCTTATAACACATGAGGCCAGTAAGGAGTATGATAAAAAGAATCCAGAAAATGTATGGCGAAGACAATTGAGGCGAATTTCTAGAAAGATTAATCAGATACAAGGTGAGAAAAGCTATTTATTAAAAAAAGCCAATCACATAATACCAGATGAGATTAGAAATATTGAAAAGAATATTGCCAACATTAAACAATCTATTAAACTAATTAAGATTGGAGGAAAAGATAAATTGAGAAAAGCATTGATTGAATTTACGATTGGTTGGAATCAATACATTCAATTTAAGTATGGTAGTGATGCAATTGCTGCCACTAAAATAAGTACGGTTAAGACAGAGCTTAACTCCTTTATCGCCTCATCCAAAGTTTTAAAAGATATGGATGAAGTAGCAAGCGAAGAAATATCTACTATATCATTAAATTAATTACAATGAAAGCGAAATACTTACTTATCGTTACATTAATTTATAGTTCCAGTTTGATCGGTCAGTTACCAACCCCGTCTAACTATATTATATTTTTTGATTTATCCTCACGAATTGAAAATCCTAACCAAGAGGAAAAGGATAAAGTACTATTAAAACACATTGTAAAGAATTTCGAACAAAAAGTTAGTAGCTTATACAAGGCGGGTAAAATATATTCGGAGGATAAATTAACCATTCTATTCTATCCCGATCTGAATGACGAAAATATATTAAGTTTAACCAGTTCTTTAGACATCGATTTTGGCAAAAGAGAATTCCATTCAAGATTAGCGTATTTTACGCAGGAATTTTCAAAAAATGGAGATGCACGAATCATAGGTACATTTGATAAAATTTACA
>QQUG01000001.1 GCA_008501705.1 Flavobacterium sp. | reverse complement strand
GCCTGTTCGATACGTTATTAGGTACTAGCGCTCCGACCGATATTGAGTTTCAGTTGAGCCCTAACCCGGTAAGTGATATTCTTACGATTTCTTCGGAAGTGAATATCGAATCTGTGGCTATTTATTCGGGACTAGGGCAATTAATTCAGCAAAACCAAATCGATAGCTCTACAGTGATCATCGACGTTTCGGCACTGAACAGCGGTGTATATGTTATCCAGCTAGCGAGCAGTGATCGAACTACTTCAAAAAAATTCATTAAGCAGTAAAGTAGAAAAGCCTTCAGTTTTGTAACTGAAGGCTTTTTTTATTCTAAATGGCACAATTTACATCGCACCCCATTCTTTTAAACTTTTAGAATTAAGAGCGATATAATCATCGTTACCTGCCTTTTCAGCCAATTCCAGGGATTTCTTCGCGGCCTTAATAGCACCACTCTTATCACCAGACTTTGCATAAATAAGGGATTGCTGTCTGTGATACCAGAATGCAGGCTCTTCACGCATTTCGATGGCTTTATCGATCCATTTCTTAGCTTTAGAAATCTCTTTCCCCGATTGGAGATAATATACCGCAGCCGAATAGTAGTCGTTGGCAGAAGGCCCAGACATCACCTCATCAATGCTGGCAGAAACATGTTGATCTGTATAGAATTTTATTGGCACAGCAACATAAGTTTTTTCCCAGATGATACCCAAATTGGCAGAATTGTTGGTAATGTCGTCGAAGGTCATGGTAAAAGTTTGAACTTCCATTGGCATTGGAAAGATCTGTGCCTTTACTTTTGCGGCTACCTTAGAATCATCCCACTTTTGAGGAGTTCCCCAGTTGTTTGCATCTGAATAGAAATAAACTTCCCAGCTTTGAGCTCCTGGCCTGGTATAAATTGCATAGGTTCCGGCCGCTAGCTTGCTCCCTCCTACTTCTACAGCATCACTGAAAGTTATTTTTGTGTTCGCATTGGCTCCGGTTCGCCAGACCTTATCGTAAGGAACCAATCCTCCATAGATGGTTCTTCCTTTCATAGACGGACGAGAATACTCCAGGGTCACGTCTGTAAGTCCTACAGTTTGTTCGATCTTCTGAAAAGGACTTGGTGCGGGGGTTTGTAGTTGTGAATATGCCGAAATACTTACGGAGATCGCACATACTAATAATAATAATTTTTTCATTGTGGTGTGTGTTTTGGTTTCCTACGAAATTACGACTTGAATAGGTTGCAAAAAGTTAATAAAAGCTTAAAAGAAACAAACAAATATAAGGTTGAGGTCTTAAAGATTCAGGTAATTCCGGGAATCTGTTAAACTTTTGTTTAACTGGTTTTCTGTTTAAATAAATGAACTTAACTTTAGACAAAAAATAATATGAAACTAAGAAATTTGCTACATAGAATCTTGAAAGTCTTTGAAGTAACAGAGACCGATAAAGCGAAATATAGGTTACTGCGCATGAACAAGAGATTTGTTTCTTCAGGCGATAAATCCTAATTCCGGGCTTAATGAAGATCTATACCCTAAGGGCTAAACAATCGCTACCTATCTCCAGGGAACAAGCATGGGAATTCCTCTCCGAACCCCGTAACCTAAAAGTGATCACCCCGGATTATATGGGATTCAATATACAGTCCGGTGCAGACCGACCTATGTTCGCCGGACAGATCATACAATACATAGTGACTCCAATTTTGGGCATAAAGACCAAATGGGTTACCGAGATCACGCATGTAGACGAAGGTAGCTACTTTGTAGACGAACAGCGCTTTGGTCCTTATGCATTGTGGCATCACAAACATTTCATCAGAAAAATAGAAGGTGGTGTGGAAATGGAGGACGTAGTGGACTACAAACTTCCCTTCGGAATTATAGGAAGGTTAGCACATCCATTTTTAGTGAAACCAAAACTGACGGAAATATTCGAATATCGAAAAGCCAAGCTTAAAGGGCTCTTCGGTGAATTATAGATGATATGAAAAAAAATATACTGCTCATAGGCGGGTCTTATGGAATCGGACTGGCGATCGCCAACATCCTGAAGGACGATTGCAAGGTTTATATCGCTTCGCGAACGAAAGAACATGTACCGGATGGTGTACACTATTTGCAGTTTGATGTGAGCAAGGATGATGTTGCAGCCCTCGATCTGCCTGATACGCTAGACGGATTCGTATACTGTCCGGGTAGTATAAGCTTACGGCCATTTAAAATGTTGCGGCCGGAGAATTTTCAGGAAGACCTGGACATAAATATCCTGGGCCTTCTGCGCTGTGTACACGGACTACTGCCAAAATTAACCAATGCCCCGCAGGCCAGTCTAGTTTTCTTCAGTACGGTGGCCGTTAAAGTAGGTATGCCTTTTCACACATCGGTGGCAACGGCTAAAGGCGCTGTGGAAGGATTTTCCAAGGCGCTTGCCGCAGAATACGCTCCGAAATTCCGTGTGAATGTGATCGCCCCCAGCCTAACGGATACACCATTGGCAGAAAAATTATTGTCTTCCGAAGAGAAAAAAGAAAAAATGGGACAACGTCATCCCCTGAACCGTGTAGGCACCACTAAAGATATAGCAGAGATCGCTGCATTTTTACTGGACGAAAAGTCCTCCTGGATAACCGGTCAGATCGTTGGTATAGACGGTGGATTGTCCACTCTGAATGTAAACTGAAATGAGTGATCCTTTAAATATTTTTTGGTTCCGACGAGACCTGCGTCTGGACGACAATGTTGGATTTTACAAGGCCTTAAACGGAAAACATCGCGTTATGCCAATTTTCATTTTCGACCGAAAAATCCTGGACGAACTGCCCGAGGATGATGCCCG
>QQUG01000160.1 GCA_008501705.1 Flavobacterium sp. | reverse complement strand
GAATCTTCTTTAGACATTCCTTCCGGCCAGCCTTTACCGTATATATCGAGTAAATCGTGCTCATGCCCGTAAATGCCTATCTCCGAACGTTTCCGAACCAGGTCGATGTTCACCCCATCTATGAACAAAGCACTGTTTCTACCGGCATTGTAATAAGACATCAAGGCTGCGACCTTCCTGTTATCCAATTTAAAATTAGCCGATAATAATTCTAATTTGGAGGCCGCTGTAAATCGTTTTTTCTGATAAGTTACATTGTTTATAAACACATCCCCGGTATAGACATTCATTACATTTACTTTTGGTAACAATCGATAAGGGCGGTAAGTATGTAGCTTGATTTGAGATAATCTGGGCTCGTTTGTCCATAGCAGAAAAGGTTTTTTGAAAGGGTTTTTTAGCATAAACCGCTTTAATTTCTTTGTGTCGTAGGCCGCAAAAAGGTCTGCTTCTTTTAGGTTTTTGGTGATTGAAAGCCCTGCGGAAACCAGGTATTCAAAATCTCCCTGATCGAAATTTGGGTCGAATGGGGTGTAGTTCATCGAATCGATCTTGTAAATTTTTATCATAAGCAGTGCCGTATCGTAATTTTCTATATTGAGTTGTTCCCTGGCGGCATGAATCTTTTCTTATTCTTTCGAAGTATAAAAAGAGAATAATACCTGTGAATATAAGGCATTTTCCAACCGTTAAAACTAAAATATTTTCAATAATTTTCTTATAAATTGAGGAAATCATTAAAACTTTTAATTGCTTTGTCTTCAATAACCTTAGATATGCCTAACCTATGAAGATCCTAATGGTATCCATGCGTTCCATCCACTTCAGGCGATGGACCGCCCAATTGAAAGATTCGGGCCATGAGGTACATTGGTTCGATGCTACAGACGGGGACCCCATCCCACAACTGGACTGGGTCACTCAACATCAGGGTTGGCGCTATAAAGGAGGGAATTTTAAGGGAAGGACCTTTATAAAAAAACAGCTGCCCGTTGTTCACAAACTCTTCGAAAAGGATATGGCGGCTGCTTTCCACAGGGTGTTGAAAAAAGTAAAACCCGATGTGGTGCACAGCTTTGTTATGTACAAATGTTCGGTGCCCATTTTTCCTGTGATGCAGAAATATCCTAAGATAAAATGGATCTATTCCTCCTGGGGAAGCGACCTCTTTCATTTTAAGGAGTTGCCCGGACATCTGGACGATCTTCAGAGGGTTTTGCCTCATATCGACTATCTGTTCACCGATAATATGAGGGATCATCATATTGCGCAGCATTTAGGGTTTAAAGGAACGTTCTTAGGCGATTTTCCCGGGGGTGGCGGCTTTAGGATAGGAGAATATCAAAAGTTTTTAAAACCATTTCAGCAGCGAAAAAGTATCTTGATAAAAGGTTACCAGGGAAGATCGGGCAGGGCACTTAATGTTCTGGCCTCCCTGGAACGTATTTCAGCGATCCTGGAACCTTATGATCTCGTCCTTTTTGGGGCCGATGATGAGGTTTCTGCCTATGTAGAGTCTAGTGATTTTCTTCGGAAGCATATACAGATCGCCTCTACTAAAAAAGCAATGATATCTCACGAAAAAGTCTTGCAACTCATGGGGGAAGCCCTTTTATATGTGGGTAATAGTGCTTCCGATGGAATGCCGAATACCCTGCTGGAAGCCATTGTCATGGGCGCATTTCCCATACAGTCCAATCCCGGAAATGTGAGCAGGGAGGTGATCGAAGACGGGGTGAACGGCTTGCTAATCAATGATCCGGAAGACGAAACTCATATCGCGGCTCTAATCAAACTGGCACTGCAGAGTAGGGAGATGTGTGAAAAAGCTTTCAGGATCAATATGGAACTGAGGGCCCGCTTCGAATACGAAACCATACGGAAAGAAGTGTTAAATTGCTACAGCCAAATAGAAAACGAAATCTAAGAACCAGTGCTAACACTAATCTATCCATACCGAAATCGGAATCTCGCAAGGGTGAAGAGATCATTAGACTCCCTCAAGTCCCAGAGCGAACAGTCATTTAAGGTGGCTTTCGTGGATTATGGCTCGCGTCCGGAATTGGCTTCAGAAATAAAAAAACTACTTGATACATACGGCTTTGCTACCTATACCTACCATCCCGTTCAACATCAGCCCTGGAATAAATGTAAAGCGCTCAACAGCGTTATAAAAACACTGGAAGGCGGTTATTGTTTTGTAGCCGATGTCGATATGATCTTTCACCCGGATTTTATCGCCAGGGCAAAAAGTATGCAACATCCTGAAAAGGCGGTTTATTTTAAAGTTGGATTTCTTTCGGAAGTGGAATCTGCCAAAAACCTGCCGTATTCAGAATACAAGATCAAATTTGAGAGTGACGAAGGTGCCACCGGCCTTACCTTGATGCCTGTAGATGCGGCAAAAAAACTCAGGGGCTTCGATGAGTTCTATCATTTCTGGGGATCGGAGGATACCGATATGCATGTCCGACTCAAATACAGCGGGATACCTGTTAGTTTCTATAGTGAGGAAATATTGTTGCTGCATCAGCATCATGTGATCTACAGAAACAAGGAAGACAAGGCACTTACTGAAGAACTTAGGGTGTCTAATATCGTTCGTATTAATCATAGACATCTGCAAACCGGGATCGCAGAGGGGAGAAGCACGGTGAACCCTCAAGCCTGGGGTATGATACCTTCCCGGGAGGATATGGAGCAGCTGGCCCATGCCGAAGTGGAGGTCATTTCTAATGCAGCCGATGAGGTGGATGAATTCCTGTATGCCAGGCTACCGCAACTTAAAAAGGGGGTTCACGCCTTTAAATTCGTTCAGAAAAAAAACAAGGGAGCGAAACAGCTTATAAAACAATCTTTGGGTAAGCATAACATCCCTGCCATCGACATGAAACAGCTCAATGACCGCATATTACTTCATCTAATCGCTTTCCACAGGAATGTTCCTTACAGTTTTGTAGTGGATACGAAAGAACCATCCATAGAGCTGCGAATAAAGTGCTGAACTGTTCGTTTTAAATAGTGAAAATCACTGTTAACAAGTTAATGAGGGCATCCTCAACAATCCTAATATAAATTTTATCTTAGCGTTAAAGTGAGTACCATGGCGAAAGCAATCGGATTTATCCCCTTACGAAAAGGCTCTAAAGGCATTGTAAATAAGAACCGAAGGAAAATGGCAGGACGCCCTTTGTTCAGTTGGGTACTTTCGGAAGCCATTTTCTCTAATCTGGATACCATCTACGTCTACACAGACGATGAGGTTGTAGAGGCCTATATAAAAGCCAACTTCCAATGGACAGATAAGGTAGAAGTCATGCAACGCGGAGCTGATACAGCTACAGACGACGCCTCTACAGAATCGGCCATCCTTGAATTCTGCGAACAAGTAAAGTACAACTTTGACACCTTCTGCCTGCTTCAGGCTACTTCGCCGCTTACACGTTCCGAAGACATAAATGCCTGCCTTGAAAAACAGGCATCGGGTTATGATTCGGTGCTTAGTGCGGTGAGAACGCATCGGTTCTCATGGAACGAGGATGGCACACCGGTGAATTACGACCCTTTGAAAAGACCTCGCAGACAGGATTTCGACGGACTACTTATAGAGAATGGTGCTGTTTATGTCAGTTCTAAAGATGCCCTGAAGGATAGCGGAAACAGGCTTAGCGGGAAGATCGGCTTGGTAGAAATGAGTGCCGTTTCTTACCATGAGATCGATGAAGAGAGCGACTGGCAATTGGTGGAACAGCTACTGTTAGACAGGCTTAAAAAGGGCAAGCAGCAATCACGGATTTCGTATCTTATCCTGGACGTGGACGGTGTTTTTACAAGTGGGCATGTTTCGTACACAGAGGATGGCGAATTAACCAAGGAGTTCGATATGCGGGATGGTATGGGACTGGAGATCATACGCGAACTGGGTGTTGAGGTAATGGTGATGACCTCGGAAGACTCGGCCCTGGTGGCCAGCCGGATGAAAAAATTAAAGGTACAGCACGTCTTTATGGGCGTTAAGGATAAGTACAGCAGAATGCAGCGCCTTATGCGGGATATGAATATTACCCCGGGAGATATTGCCTATGTGGGTGACGATATAAACGATCTGGCTACCATGTGTACCGTAGGCTGGTCTATGGCCCCAAATAATGCCATGACCATAATAAAACAGCACGCCGATATGATATTGAACGAAAGTGGCGGTGCAGGAGCAATTCGCGAAGCATGCGAATTCATCATTAAATTTAATAAACGCTATGAGTAAGTACCCCAAACCTTTTGTGATAGCCGAAATTGGTTGTAATCACAAAGGAGAGATGGAATTAGCCAAAGAACTTGTAAAGGTGGCAAAGATCTTTTGCAATGTGGATGCGGTTAAATTTCAGAAGAGAAATAATAAAGAACTGCTTACCGAAGAGCAGTACGAAGCGCCTCACCCCAACCCGGTGAACTCTTATGGGGATACCTATGGAGCACATAGAGAATTTTTGGAATTCTCTGTAGAACAGCACGCCGAACTCAAGGCCTATTGTGAAGAGATCGGGATCGTGTACTCCACTTCGGTTTGGGATCTTACATCTGCCCAAGAGATCGCTTCGTTAAACCCTGAATTCATCAAGATCCCATCTGCATGTAACAATCATTACGAAATGCTGGGCTGGTTATGCGAGAATTATTCTGGTGAGATCCATATTTCAACCGGAATGACCACCAAGGATGAGATCGCTTCCCTGGTTGAGTTCTTTACTGAAAAAGGCAGAAACAAAGACCTGGTACTTTACAACTGTACCTCCGGCTACCCTGTACCTTTTGAGGATGTTTGTTTGCTGGATATCTCGCTCTTGAGGGAGAAATATGGAGATAAGGTAAAGCATGTGGGATTTTCGGGTCATCATTTGGGAATAGCGGTAGATATTGCTGCTTACACCTTAGGAGCTCCCATCATTGAAAGACATTATACCCTGGACAGAACCTGGAAAGGTACAGATCATGCGGCATCTCTGGAACCCATGGGTTTACGAAAACTGAGCAGGGATCTCAATGCCGTGTATAAAGCACTTACTTACAAATCTACCGATGTGCTTCCCATTGAAGCTGTTCAGCGTGAAAAACTGAAGTACAAAAAGGTTTAAAAGGACAGTATGAGAGGTAAAAAAGTATTTATACTTTTTCCGGATGGTGTTGGCTTGAGAAACTTTGCATTTACTCATTTCAAGGAAATTGGCGATGAGATGGGATTCGATATCACCTATTGGAATAACACGGTTTTCTCCCTAGATAAAAATCTCGGCTATCCGGAGATCGTAATAAAGAATACTGCAGTCCACCCAAAAACCGCTGTGCTTAACAGAGCCAGAAAACGGGTAGAATTAAAACTTTCAGAAAAAAGATCCCAGGATCCTGTTTACAAGACCTATACATTTCCACTGGTATGGAAGAATTTAAAATCTTTTCTGAAATCTGCTTACGTACTTTACCATCAATCTTTTTCCAGCACCCAAAAAGGCTGGCAGCGCATAGTGGACAAGACCTATGCCGCCGAACGCAACACTGCCCGTTATCAGGAATGTAAGAAGCAATTGGAAGAACATCGCCCCGATATGGTCTTCAGTACTACACAGCGTGCCACCCAGGCAATTGCTCCTATTCTAGCAGCCCAGGACCTTGGTATTCCCACCGCTTGCTGGATCTACAGCTGGGATAATCTTCCGAAGGGAATGAGCACCATAGAAACCGACTACTATTTTGTCTGGTCCGATCTGATGAAAGATCAGCTACTACAATACTATCCCAAGATCAGAGAGGAACAGGTTTTTGTTACCGGTACGCCTCAGTTCGAACCCCATTATGATAGCAGCCTTATTATGCCAAGGGAAGAATTTTGTGCCGAATATGATTTGAAACCAGGTCGCAAATACATTTGCTTTTCCGGGGATGACCAGACCACCTCACCTCTGGATCAATACTACCTGGAGGATACGGCCAAGGCGGTTAGCAAGTTAAGGGAAGAAGGCTACGACCTTGGGATCATTTATCGTAAGGTACCCATCGATTTTTCCGATCGCTACGATTTTGTGCTGAATGAATACAAGGACCTGATCACTCCAATTGATCCAATTTGGAAGCAGATGGGGGAACGATGGAACCAGGTGATGCCAACCAAAGCCGACTATAAACTGCTGGTGAATACTTGTTACCATTCGGAGTTGGTTGTAAATATTTGCTCTAGCATGGTCTTTGATTTTGTGGTGCACGACAAGCCCTGTATCTACCCAAATTACGAACAGCCTCAGCTTAAAAAGGGGATTCGCGATATTGGTCAGAATTACAATTATGTACACTTCCGCTCCATGCCCAAAGATGCTGTAGTATGGGCGCTTAGCAAAGATGAGATCTACACGGGTATCAAAGCGTTACTGGATAAGAAAGTGAACCCGGTGCCTGTTACCAAACAGTGGTATGGCGTTGTAAATAAAGCGGAAGAACCACAAAAGGCCTCGGAGCGAATATGGGAGGGTATAACTACCATCCTAAAACAAAAAGACTAAGATGCATTTAGGTTTTATCACACCAGAGTACCCCCACCCGCGAGTATCGCACGCGGCTGGAATTGGGACCAGCATCCGAAATTTGGTTGAAGGATTGGTTGAGAAAAAGGTAAAAGTTACTCTTTTTATATATCAACAGCAGGAAGATGCGGTTTTTAGTGAAAATGGCATTCAATTTCATCTCATAAAGAAAAGAAACTATCCGTATATAGGATGGTATCGTTATCGGAAACTTCTACAGGGATATATCAATAAGCAGATTATTTCTGAAAATATCGATGCCATTGAAGCTCCGGACTGGACCGGGATTACTGCTTTTATGAAACTAAAAGCACCGCTGGTTATCCGATTTCACGGTAGCGACACTTATTTTTGTCATCTTGAAGGCCGTCCTCAAAAGCGAAAGAACAGATATTTTGAAAAAAATGCCATTTCCAGGGCAAAAGCATTTATTGCGCCAACAACCTATGCAGGTAAAGAAAGTGCCAGGCTTTTCGGGATACCACCTGGGAAAGTGAGAACGATCCATTATGGACTCGACCTGTCAAATTTTAGCAACGATGCTCCTGCCGATTATGTCCCAAAGCGACTTATTAATGTAGGTACTATTATTCGTAAAAAAGGTGTTTTCTCGCTAGCCGCCATATTTTCTGCCATTATTGAACAGGTTCCGGAGGCCGAACTCATCCTTATTGGTTCTGATGCTCCCGATCTTGCTAGCGGGCAAAATAGCACCTGGAATACGTTGCAAGATTTTTTTTCGGAAAAGGCTCTTAAGCGGGTTCACTATTTAGGAAAAGTTCCTTATGATGAAGTGAAGACGCATATCAAGCAAGCCAATGTTTGTGTATTTCCTTCGCTGGCAGAAACGCTGGGAATGGTATCTATCGAAGCTATGGCATTGCAAAAGGCAGTAGTTAATACTAATTACGGCTGGGCAGAAGAACTGATCGACCATGGGATAAATGGCTATAAGATCGACCCCTTTGATATTGACGCATATGTTACCACAATAATCGAGCTTTTTAATGAGCCCGAGCGCGTTCAGGAAATAGGAAAAGAAGGAAGAAAGAAAATAGAATTGACCTTTGCTCTGGACCAGATCGTCGAACAAAATATTCAATTTTACAAAGATCTGCTAAAGTGATTTTGCTAGTGCACCATAATGGGCGATTAAAGACCATACTCCAAGACGGTGAGGTACTGGATGCTGTGTGTACATCTCGTGATATGGCTCGCAACTTATTTGAAGTTGCCAGAGTTTATCCGGAGCAATTAATTCTTTGGTGTGATCGGCGCTATGAAGCACAGTTGAATTATACCCAATTAGATACGTTATTTTACCACCAAAGAACAATGTGTTCGTTTTCTGTTTCGAAAAAACAGTATATAAGCGATCGTATTGGCTACATTGAAAGCACCCCATTTATCAAGATTAATTATAATGAACGTTATCCCACCTGGTTGATGAGCAGTGACGTAGGCGGGGTTCACGCTTCGGTTTTAAATGCAATTGACGAATCGAAGTTTAGATCCGGGGATTTCGAATATGTACTTAATTCACTGGCAAAATCTGTAATATCGCTAGGTGTTTTTTGTTATTCGGAACCAGAATTGTTAAAAACAAAGGACGATGCCAATGGGAGTAAGCAGGAAATTACCACGCCAAAATTGTTTCGATTTGTTAGACAACATTATAAAGCACACTGGATCTTCATTTTGTTTGGTGCGATTGTTTTCTTTGAAGGAAAAGCACTTTTGTATTCACTTATACAGGCATTTTTCTACAGACGCAAAAAACTTGCTCCCGAATCTATAACCCGGTTAGCGTTCAACACCACCAAAGGCGTAGTATCTACAGGAACATATGATGTTTTAATTCCCACTATAGGCAGGAAACAATATTTGTACGATTTTTTAAAAGATCTCTCAACGCAAACCCTGCTCCCTTCCAATGTAATTATTATCGAACAGAACCCGGATAGCGACAGTATTTCTGATCTTGATTATCTGGAAAACGAATCATGGCCTTTTCATGTTGTTCATCGGTTTACTCACAAGACCGGAGCATGTAGGGCCAGAAATAAGGGCTTTTCATTAGTGAAAAGTGAATGGCTGCTATTAGGAGATGACGATATTCGGGTAGAAGAAGGACTGTGTGAGCATATGTTGAAATACGCTCAAGAATATGGAACAAATGTACTAACTGCTTCCTGCCTGAAGCCGGGAGAAACTCAAACGTATCTATTACCGGGACAGACCACTATTTTTGGCTCGGGATCTTCGTTAGTGAAGTCATCATTGTTGCAAAAAGTAAGCTTCGACACCCGATATGAGTTCGGGTTTGCAGAGGATATCGATTTTGGCATGCAGCTCCGTAATATAGGAGAAGATATTATTTATTGTCCACATGTAAAAATTACCCATCTAAAAGCTGCGGTTGGAGGGTTCCGTACAAAATTCAAACTCCCCTGGGAAGATGATCCTGTGCAACCTTTACCGTCCCCTACAGTATTGCTATACAATATAAAACATCGTACCGGGCAGCAGATCTTGGGTTATAAGATGCTTTATTTTATTAGATATTATAAAAATCAATCTGTAAAAAATCCATTTAGATATCTGAATAAAATGAGGATGCACTGGAATCATAGCATGGACTGGGCTAGGCGCCTTCTAGAAAAAGAATTATGAAAATTCTAAGTATCCCAAATAAGATATGTAAACGATATAAAGCCTTTAGGAGGCATCCGCTTACAAAAAAGAATTCATTGGCTGCCCTTATTAGGTATTTTGAGTTTAATTCTACCCAGTTAATATCCAGGGGTCCAAGGGTGTACAATTGGATTAGTGGCTTAAAGTTTTATGCAGAAAAAGGTGATGCCGGCTTAGTGGGCAATATCTATTATAAATTGTTCGATTACGAAGAGTCTATGTTCCTTTTGAACTCACTTCAACCAGGTGATCTTTTTGTTGATGTAGGGGCAAACCTGGGGCATTACTCCATGTTAGCCGGTGGTATATCGAAAGCCCGTGTAATTGCCATTGAACCTATACCATCAACATTCAGAAAACTTGAACGAAATATCGCATTGAATAAGTTAGGACATCTGGTAAGCTGTATTAATAAGGGCCTGGGAGAAAAGCAGGGAACTCTTCGGTTTCTCACAGACAGAACCGTAATGAACAGGGTAGCTCTGGAAGGAGAAAATAATACACTCGATGTTGAAGTATGCACTCTAGATGAATTATTGGAGGGTAAGGAGGCAGTCTTCTTAAAGATAGATGTGGAGGGATTTGAACTACCGGTCCTAAAAGGTGCCACCAAAACCTTAGGTGATCCCGGTCTCAAATACTTGTTGCTGGAATTTAATAATTCGGGTGCTAAATATGGTTATAGTGATCGGGAGGTATACGAATTTGTTACTAATTATGGATTTCGGCCGATACGCTATGATGTGAAAGCGAACAAAAGTATCTTTACTTCAGGCTATAATACGCAAAAGTTTAATACCCTTTTCTCAAGAGAAGAAATCTGCTGAGTATCATGATAAGGATATATACAAATAAGGAATATCTTACCCAGGAATTCAGATCATACGTATTTCCACTATTGTTCGATCTGCATTATCTTAACCATGGAAGATTAGATTCGTATTATATGCTGGTAGATAGTCCTGAATCTTGCGACCTGGCCATTTTTCCTATTGACATTACTCAGTTGCTGTTCCTCAGGCGAAAAAAACAACTGGACGATTTTGTGAATCTAGTTAGGGAGTATACTACGAACATCTGGATTTACAGTGGCGGAGATATAGGAAATACAGTAACTTACAAGGATGTTACTGTGTTCAGATTGGGAGGGTTTCGAAGCAAATTAAATAAGCTAAGCCGTACCTTGCCATCTTTTATTGAAGACCCGTTAGAAGTCACATTACAAAGAGAATGGCGTCCATTATCAAAGTCTAAGCTACCTGAGATAGGCTTTGTTGGACATGCTCAATCCGGGTTAATAAAATACCTCGAAGAAATATCTAGCTTTATAAGATGGAACCTCAGAAGGTATCGTAAAACGGCTTATTCAGATTTTCAACCGTTTTATCCTTCGGGAGTAAAGCGCGCTAACTATTTAAAGATATTGCAAAATGACTCCAGGTTAGCTTGTAATTTTATTTTGAGGAGTAAATACAGGGCAGGGGCGACCACCCTTGAGGAACGTAATCGAACAACTCTTGAATTTTTTGAGAATATCTTCGATAATTGTTACACCTTTTGTATGCGCGGCCATGGTAATTTTTCGGTTCGATTATATGAGGTGCTGGCCTTGGGTAGAATTCCTATCTTAGTTGATACCGATTGCAAATTACCTTTGGCTGAGCTTATCGATTGGGAGTCGCACGCAATTATTTGCAAAGCGGAAGAAATTAAAAAACTTCCACTAATTATTCATGATTTCCACACCAAAATTTCGGAGGAAAAACTTGTGAAGTTACAAGAGAGCAACAGGCAGCTTTGGCTGGAAAAGTTAAGCCGGGAGGCTTATTTTATAACAATGCATGATCTCTTTATAAAACCGGCATATGAATGAACTAACTTTTTCGATTATTCTATGCACCTATATGCGACCCAACTCGGTACGTGAATTATTGTTGTCGGTAGAAGTTCAGGATAAATATCCGGACCAGATACTGGTTATAGACGGATCCCTGAATTTGGAAACAGAAATTGTAGTTAACAATCTTAATCTGGATAATCTTGCGTATCATCGCGTCGATGAGGTCAAC
>QQUG01000195.1 GCA_008501705.1 Flavobacterium sp. | reverse complement strand
ACGCCTGTGGGAGAATTGGGTGAAAAAGCAAGGAAAAATGACTGGCCGCTCAATGTGATGTGGGGATTGATAGGATCTTGTACAAATTCTTCTTATGAAGATCTCACAAGAGCAGCATCTATTGCACAACAAGCTATAGATAAGAAATTAAAACCTAAAAGTGACTTCGGAATCAATCCCGGTTCGGAACAGATTCGTTACACCGCCGAGCGCGATGGTTTGTTACGAGTTTTTGAAGATCTGGGTGCGACCATATTCACAAATGCCTGTGGGCCATGTATTGGGCAGTGGGACCGAAGCGATGTCCTGGGAGATGAAAAGAACACCATTGTACATTCGTTCAACAGAAACTTCTCCAAGCGAGCGGATGGAAATCCGAATACACATGCATTTGTAGGTTCCCCGGAAATGGTAGCCGCGATAGCTATTTCGGGTAGGTTGGATTTCGACCCTATGCATGATACCCTCCTAAACGAAGATGGTGAAGAAGTAAAGCTGGATGAGCCCAGGGGAATTGAATTACCGCCTCGTGGCTTTGAAGTTGAGGATGCAGGTTACCTGGAACCCGATGCGGACGGAAGCAGTGTAGATGTGGTTGTAAATCCTAACAGTGAGCGACTTCAGCTATTAACCCCTTTCGAACCGATAAAGGATGAGGAGTTACAAGGAGTTAAGCTTCTAATAAAAGCTTATGGCAAATGTACGACAGACCATATTTCGATGGCCGGACCCTGGTTGCGTTATAGGGGTCACCTCGATAATATTGCAAATAATACGCTTATAGGTGCGGTGAATGCCTTCAACAAGAAGACAAATTTTGTAAAAAATCAATTAGACGGAGAATACGGCGGTGTACCAGATACACAGCGAGCCTATAAAAAAGCGGGGATCAAGACCATAGTGGTGGGAGATCATAACTATGGAGAAGGGTCTTCAAGAGAGCATGCTGCCATGCAACCTCGTCACCTTGGGGTAGCAGCAGTATTGGTGAAGTCTTTTGCAAGAATCCATGAGACCAATCTTAAAAAGCAAGGAATGCTCGGACTAACCTTCGAAAATGAGAATGATTACGATCTCATTCAGGAAGATGATACTTTCAATTTTGTTGATATAGCCGAATTTGCTCCTGGAAAACCACTTACAATTGAGGTAGTTCATGCCGATGGAAGTAAGGATATTGTGATGGCGAATCATACGTACAATGAAGCGCAGATCGAATGGTATCGTGAAGGATCAGCATTAAATCTTATCAAGAAGCAGAACAACGCATAAATTCTGTTTAAGGATACTATAATAAAAAAACTCCTGCCTACGAGCAGGAGTTTCTTTTTTCAGTCAATCTTTATCGCACTTGATGGATGGTGAAGAAGCTATCAAGATCGTTTCCGATAAGATTGACCGAGCCCAAAGCAATATCGCCCTCCACCTCAAAATTTATAGTATCTCCGATATTAAGTTGTAGTAGTGTCTGGATCGTGCGTAGGGGTGGTGTTACGTTTACGCCTAAAACACCCACATTTGCGAAACTGTTTCGCTGCGCCACCACTCCGTTGTGCATTATTTTTACTCCAAAGTTTGTTGCAATGCCAAGAGTGGCATCAGCCTTTATCTGAACATAGACCTCAAATATTCCCGAATCTGTCGCAGTATAGGTGTAAGTGGAAGTGTCGTACTCTCCACCCAGATCGAAATCTTCCGAATCGAAGGGTATAATGATTGATCCGGAAAGTAGGGAAACATTGATGAGTCCCGTAGAGGTAAATTTTCCTTTTACTGCTGTGGGTAGGGTAGCATCTAAAATGTCTTCAGTAGAAATTTTCTTCACCAGGCCGGCGTTGGTGATAAGTAGCGAGTCTTTAGCAAGTTGAGGATTGCTTTCGGTTGTGATTTCTCTAATGATCACATCACCGTTAATATCGAGCTGCGCAACGGGAGTTGTAGTCCCGATTCCCACCTGTCCAAAAAGAGGCAATGTAACCAAGAAAAAACCAATAATTAGGTTTCTCATGGGACAATAGTTTTACTATGTTGAACAAAGGGGAGTCTTGTAAACATAGAAACATTATCCATGAAATGCAAAAAAAATCGATAAAATGCACAACCTATTTAACATTTTAGCCTAAAATCAGGGCATAAGAAAGGCTTATAGATGTGTTCAAATGGTGAATATTACTTGGATTCTCGCTATTTTTGTATATGAAATTCTTCAGAAAAAACTTATATACACTATTATTTATAATATTTTTTGGCCTATTGCTCTTTCCACCTACCGGAGTACCAATAAAGGCCTTTGTGCATAAACTTCTCATGTTCTCACCCGGTGTATTGGATGAAGAGGAAAGAGTTCTGTTAACTGACTATGATTGGACGCTAATCGCGGTAGAGGGAGGGTCGAAGAATTTTTCCGTTTCCCGAAATAGGGTAAGCATTGTGAATTTATGGGCCACCTGGTGTCCTCCCTGTGTAGCCGAATTACCTGCCTTGCAGCGCTTGTACGACAGTTACGGAGATCGTGTTGATTTTTACTTTGTTTCGGCGGAAGATCAGGCTACCGTTCAACGATTTCTTCAGAAAAAAGGATTTGAATTACCCGCTTATTTAGAAGTAGAAAGACCACCGGCAGAAATGCAGGTATCCACCATCCCTACTACCTTTCTAATCGACAAAGACGGGACGATCCTAATTCAGAAAACGGGTGCTGCACAATGGGACAGTGAGAAAGTTCGATCTTTACTGGATAGCTTACTTCAGTAAGCACTATTTTCTGATTTCCTGGCCGAAACAATTTCAGAAATAAATAAACGGTTAATAACATTCCAAGATTATAGATAAGGTCTTCTACAGGGATCGTTTTGAGGCGAATTCCTAAATTTTCAGCATTATTATACCAAACTACCGGTTCGGTTATGCCCGTGCCGGTTAATATACCATTCACAATAAAAAACGGTATTAAGATTACCAGATAAGTAGCGAAAAATGAGGGTAACAGTTGTTTTCGCATGGATTGTACCAGCGCCAGAATAAATAAGCCGAAACTGAAGTTTACAAGGGTATACCATCGATCGTAATAATACCAAAGAACAAGTATAAGAGTTGTTACAATCGCCAGATAGATAGAAGCTGAGGCATATTTCCCGAATCGGAACCCTGGAAAGAGCTCCAGTAATGCGTAGTGCGTAAATATACATGCATAGGGTATACAAATAAAGAAAAGCCATTCTTCAAGAGGCAGCCCCAGGATGTCGATCCCAATAAGATAATCCGGATTAAATCCCCAAATACCGTGATGAGTAAATAATATATCCCAGGGAATAAAAATAGCCATCATGACCAATATTCCCGTAAATAGCTGTTTCCATTTACGATAGAAGCGTAACCGGGGATGAAAACTGAACAAAAAGGGAATAATGAAGGAACCGATGTTAAGCCACAGGTATAAATACTCCATCAGTTATTTTTTGAAATATTTTAAGGGAGGAAAAAGCATTCCGAAGCATTCTCCCTTTTCTTTACCTAAATGTTTGTGGTGAATTTTATGAGCTCGCCTTATCCCTTTAGCATACCAGTTGTTGGCGTTACGGAATAATTTAAACCTCTGATGAATAAATATGTCGTGTACCATAAAATAGGTAACACCATAGGCGAAAATTCCTAAACCTATGGGCAGACCGGCCCAAAAACCATAATATTGCCATCCAATAAAACACCCGATACTTACTGCTGCGTAAAAAATAAAAAAGAAATCATTGCGTTCCCACCAACTGCCGTGATCCTTTTTATGGTGGTCCTTGTGGAGATTCCATAGAAATCCATGCATGATATATTTATGGGTAAACCAGGCCATAAATTCCATAAAACAGAAGGTGGTTAAAAAAATGAGTATCCAAAAAAGAGTCGTCATGATCTTATTTTACCAGGTTTAAATGATATTTTACATAGCTACGGGTTAGCAATCCGAACTTCTCGTAATTAGGGACGCGAATCCGTGCATTCTTGATCTCAATCGCAGGAGTTTTTGCTAATTTCTTTAGAAGACGTCTGTAATAACGGTAAGCAATAAAGACTCCAAATTTCGCTTCTGTAGGCAGGTGAAGTATACCCTGGTATCCTTTTTTAAAATCGGTTTCGATCTCGCTAATAATTTCTTTTTTAGAAACTTCGTCCAAAGCCGATAGATTAGTATTTGGGAAGTAAGTTCGGTTAAGGGTTTCGTAATCTGCTTTCAGATCTCTGAGGAAGTTTACCTTCTGAAAGGCAGATCCCAGGTGCATAGCAGATTCTTTCAGGGCTTCGTATTTCACTTTATCGCCTTTTACAAAAACTTTCAGACACATCAGTCCCACGACATCTGCCGAACCGTAAATGTATTTTTTAAATTCCTCATCGGTGAGGTAAACCGATTTAGTAAGGTCTAATCTCATACTTTCCATAAAGGAATCGATAAGGTGCCTATCAATGTGGTAATTAGCCACCGTATGCTGAAACGAATTTAGAATTGGGTTTAAACTGATCTTATTCTCGAGTGCATGGTGCAGATCTTCCTCAAATTTGTTAAATAATTCCTCTTTGTTATAGTTGTGAAACGAATCGACGATCTCATCTGCCAATCTCACAAAACCATAAATATTGTATATATCCTGCCGTATGCCCGGAGCCAGCATCTTAGTAGCCATGGAGAAGGAGGTGCTGTAAATCTTGGTCACCTTCCTACTGCAAATTTGAGAAACATTGTCAAAAATCTCTTTCACTTTAGTTTTCTTTTTCGATTAAACCCGCAACCAATTTTCCGGAGATCAAAGATGGAGGAACTCCGGGGCCCGGAACCGTAAGCTGTCCCGTAAAGAACAGATTTTTTACCTTTTTGCTTCTCAGTTTTGGTCTCAAAAATGCTGTTTGCATTAAGGTGTTTGCCAGTCCGTATGCATTTCCTTTATACGAATTATAGTCTGCTACAAAGTCATTTATACAATAGGACTCTTTAAATATAACGTATTTTTTCACTTCTTGTTTGGTAAGGAATTCAAATCTTGACATGATCTTCTCAAAATATTCCTCACGTATTTGTGCTGTATCTTTCAGGCCCGGTGCCAGTGGAATAAGGAAGATGGCTGCTTCTTTATTTTCAGGGGCTGCCGAGCGGTCTGTTTTTGAAGGAAAACTGGCATAGAACAAAGGATTTTCCGGCCAGGCCGGTTCGTCGTAAATGTCTTTGGCATGTGCATCAAAATCTACATCGAAGAATAAGGTATGATGCTCGGTATGATCTATCTTTTTGTCGAACCCAACATAGAAGAGAAGAGAAGAAGGAGCAAAGGTCTTTTTGTTCCAGTATTCTTCAGAGTATTGTCTTGATTTAGGAGGAAGTAGTGTTTCAGTATGATGATAATCTGCTCCACTCAATACGATATCAGTGAGAATCTTTTCTCCATTCACTTTTAATCCCACAACCGTTTTTTCCTTTAGGAGTATTTGTTCCACATTGGTATTGGTATGTATGGTAACTCCAAGGGATTCTGCCAGATCTTTCATACCAACAATTACAGAATACATCCCGTCCTTAGGATGGAAGGTTCCCAGCCCGAAATCTGCATAGTTCATAAAGCTATAGAACGCCGGCGTGTCTGATGGTTTGGCTCCAAGGAAGAGCACTGGAAACTCAAGGATGGAAATAAGTCTTGGGTTGTTGAACTCTTTACGAACTTCCTTACTGATGGTAGAGAAGAACTGCCCTATTTTACGCATGGTAACGGGAGTTATCAGTTCTAGGGGAGAGATGCCTGGTCTGTAAACGAGATCCTTAATGGCTATATTATAATTGTCCAGAGCCTCCTCCATAAACTTCTTGAGTTTGGCCGAACTACCGGCCTCTTCCTTTTCGAAGGCAATACAGATCTTCTTGAGGCTGTCTTCAATGGTAATAAAGTCGTTTTCCCCAAAATAAACCGAATAGGCCGGGTTCAACTTAATGAGTTCGTAATAATCGGACGGTTTTTTATTGAAGTCGGAAAAAAATCGCTCAAAAACATCGGGCATCCAGTACCAGGTAGGGCCCATATCGAAGGAGAATCCATTTTTCCTGAACTGCCTCGCTCTACCCCCGACGGTGTGGTTTTTTTCATAAATGGTAACCAGATTACCCCCTTTGGCAAGATAGGACGCTGCCGCAAGGGATGAAAAACCGGATCCAATGATAGCGATGTTTTTCATATTTTGTTTAACAAATTTATCAATATTTTAAACAAAATATTGTCAGAAAATGTACTTTATGATTTTTTTAATGTTTCAAGTTTTACAAGAAACTCCGAAAGTTGGGAGAAAACTGTAAAATTCTTATTGAGTTTTTGTCCGTTCAGGTCTTTGGTTTTGTGCCCCAGCAGCCATAGATCGTATTTCTTTTTCCCGTCAATTTTTTCGTTAAATTCTTGGGTGTAGTCAAGGAGGCTTTGCTTATCGGGTTTCACCGTAAAGTAGGAAATGAATTTTACATTCCTATGGTGCTTCACCACATACTTTAAACTATCCAGGGGGATATTGTTGCCCAGATATATCGTTTTATAACCGGCGTTTAACAATTCGTAGTTAACGTAAAGGAGACCGATCTCGTGTATCTCTTTAAAGGGGAGGAAGAGTGTAAAGATGACGTTGTCGTATTTTACTTTTTTCCGCTGAACTTTTTCGGTTTTCAGGATCACTTGTTGTTTAACCAGTTCGGATATAAAATGCTCATGGGAGGGATCGATGGTTCCTGTTTGCCAAAGTATTCCAATTTCATCCAGCAGCGGAAGGAAAACATCGAAGAATATCCGTCGGAAAGATTTCTTCTCCGAAAGGGAATCGAAGGTCCGAGTAAAAAGCGTAGCGTCGAAATCGAGCATGGCCGAGATGAAGTTTTTAATAGCGAAACCCCTGGTGTTGGTAGTTCCGTGATCCAGTACAAGTTGGTTGATCTCGGCCTCGCTTAGTTTAGCGATCTTAGAGATCTTTATTCCTTCATTATATAAAAAAGTGACATTGAGTAATTTCTTCAGGTTGTGAAGATCGTATTCTCTGATGTTAGTGTTGGTCCGATTGGGTTGAAGTAAATTATATCGCTTTTCCCAAATCCGGATCGTGTGGGCCTTCACATTACTTAAATTTTCCAGATCCTTGATGCTGAATTGCGTTTTTACGGTCATTCTATGAACTTAATTGGCGAAAGTTAGGAAAATATTACAAAGGTGTTTAATATAAAATCTTAAAAAGTAAACAGGTTTTATTAAAATTTTGTGCAGATATTTTTGCAAAATCTGGTGCCACGCCCATTACGGGCTTATATTAAGCAATAAAAAAGTCACTCTCTTCAGAATGACTTTCCGTGCCCGAGATGGGAGTTTTTATGGTTGCCAGCTCGCCGCTGTAATTTGTGTGCATCACTTTACAAATTCCATCGGCTCGCCACGCCCATTACGGGCTAAAATGTGGTATTAGAAAATGTCAGCTTTTCAGAATTGGATTTTAGAGTACTGATGGGATTTTATTTGATTGCCGGCTCGCCGCTGTAATTTGTGTGCATCACTTTACAAATTCCATCGGCTCGCCACACCCATTACGGGCTAAATTCAGCAATAAAAAAAGTCACTCCTTTCAGAATGACTTTCCGTGCCCGAGATGGGAGTCGAACCCATACGCCCTATTGGACACATGGCCCTCAACCATGCCTGTCTACCAATTCCAGCACCCGGGCAAAAAAAAAGTTAAACCGTAGGGCTTAACTTTTTTGTGACCTGACTGGGGCTCGAACCCAGGACCACCTCCTTAAAAGGGAGGTGCTCTACCAACTGAGCTATCAGGTCGCCTTCAACGCGCTAAGCGCATTCTCCTATACCTATAGCGTAGGAGGGTGCAAATATACTATCAATAAATTTATTTTTCAAAGCATATTAAATTAAATTTACTAATAATTTAAAGCTATCATATCGACGTCATTTTAAATCCCTTTTATTCATGAATTTAGTGCTAATTGGTTATATGGGAAGTGGTAAAACTGCCGTTGGCAAGGCACTTGCTCAAACACTTGATTTCGAATTCAAAGATCTGGACCAACTTATAGAGCAAGGTGAAGGCCAGACCATAGCCGGTATTTTTCAATCCAAAGGCGAAATTTATTTCAGAAAAAAAGAAGCTGAAGCCATTCGAGAAGTTCTTTCAAAAAATAAAAAACTAATTCTAGCCACCGGAGGCGGAACTCCCTGCTATGGAAATACTATGGATTTTCTTTTAAAACAGCCCAATGTTACAACCATCTATCTGAAAACCTCTTTGGAGGTGTTAACCAGGCGTTTGTTCATAGAAAAAGAATCGAGGCCGCTAATTGCTCATTTGAAAAGCACTGAAGACCTGAACGATTTTATAAGAAAACATCTTTTCGAACGTACCGCCGTATATGAAAGGGCCAGCGAGATAGTAACCACAGACGGTCTTGAAGTAGCTGACATCGTTCGTGAAATAATCGCAAGGTTATTCTAAAATAGCCCGGTCGTTATTTCTCTCGAAGATCACAGCCACATTTTCATTTAGGGAGGTAGAAAGAGAAATTCCCTTAAAATCTGCCTTGATGGGATATTTTTTGTGATTCCTATCCACCAAAACCGCCGTTTTAAACTGCTTCAAAGGAACTTCCAGGAAGTGTTTTACACCATAAATTAAAGTAGTTCCACTGTGCAATACGTCGTCCACAAGAATGAGCGACTTGTTGGTATATTCTTCTGCTTTTAGGGATGTCTTAACCGGGTTGGTAGGCTTCTGTTTATCTATGGTTACCTTGCAGAGAATCACCGATAAAGGAGAAACACGTTCAACCAGCCGCTTTAATTTTTTGGCAAGCAGAAAGCCATTGCTCTCTATACCCGCAATAACGACTTCTTTCGCGTCGATATTAGCCTCATAAACCTGATAGGCCATGCGTTTTAATTTATGATCTATCTGTGTTTTGTCCAGGATAACCGTTTGTTCCTCCATTCAGATGTTTTTTCAAAGATACTAAACCACTTATTTTATTCGCTATCACTGTCGGTAAAATCTTCAAGATCCCGGCGGTCCTTTTTGGTAGGCCTTCCAATACCTTTTTTACGATAATAGTCCCTGGAATATTTTAAGAGTTCCTTGTTCGCAAATGCTTCTTTTGGAGTAGTATCTTTTCTATACATATCCACAAGTTTAGCGCCCAGCCTGCTATCGGGCAGATCAAGTACTTCCAGAGAGTAATTTATCTGATTCTTACGCAACACAATAGTATCGCCCGGATATACCTCTCTGGACGGCTTCACACTACTTTGATTTACGGCAACTGCTCCTTTCTTGCACGCCTTTGTCGCGTTACTCCTGGTTTTATAATAGCGGAGACACCATAAATATTTGTCGATCCTCATACGGTCCCACTTAAATCTACGTTAATAAGTAATACAAAAATAGCGGAAAATTGTATCTTGCGACACCTAAAAAATGATGATGAAAAAATACCTTACTTTTCTTTCACTGGTGCTCTTAATATCGGCAATGACCACTTCTTGTGGTAATGACGATAATCCTGAGGACAATTTCATTCCTGCCAGGGATAGAGCTGAAGAAGCCCCACTTTCCCAGGCAATTATTGAGGAGTATCTGGACACTCACTTTTATAATTATGAGGAGTTTGCCAATCCACCGGTCGATTTCGATTATCAGATAAAATTTGATACGATTGAAGGTGCCAACGCTAATAAGATCCCTCTTAGCCAGCAAGTTTCTTTTAAAATGGTGAAAGACCGAATAAAAGATGGGCTGCAGTATAAATTATATTATCTAAAAGTTAGAGAAGGTGATGGCGATCGTCCCGAATTTCCGGATATCGCTACAATAACCTATGACGGTATCTTTATAAATAAAGAAGAAACTACTATCGACTATACCAGAAGATTCGATGCTTCTACTATCCCGGTACGTTTTGATATGACGGCAATAGTTAATGGCCTACAGGATGCTCTGGTCGAATTTAAAGGAGCTACCGAGATTATCACCAACCCGGATGGTTCGGTAAGTTTTGATGGCTATGGAATAGGCGCTGTATTTATGCCGGCGGGACTAGGATACTACGTTGATCCACCTGTTACATCCTCTATTCCAACCTATGCCCAACTCATATTCGCATTTCATTTATACGAGAATGAAATGGGTGACCAGGATGGGGATGGGGTCCCTTCTATAGTTGAAGACCTTAATGGTAATAAACTGGAGGAAGACGATGACACCGATGGAGATTCACTACCTAATTATGCGGATGCAGATGATGACAATGATGGAAGGCCAACCAGTGACGAAATTGAAATTGATGGAAACGGCAACATAACCTACCCGGATGAAGATGGAGATGGTATCCCCGATTATCTCGATGCCGATAGTTGATCATGACATAATATAAAATTAAAAAGCCTCACATTGCTGTGAGGCTTTTTTAATGATCTGCTTTCCCATTTCACTAGGCTTCCATGAAATCATAAAACCATAGATGCCTGACGGGATCGGGCAAAAAAAGATCTATTTACGCGCGATCACTTTCAATGTCGCCTTAACGATCGCTTCGGCATTTAATCCGTATTTGTCCATCAGTTGTTCGGGTGTGCCGGATTCACCAAAAGTATCTTGGGTAGCTACAAATTCCTGGGGAGTAGGATTATTCTCTGCTAATACTCTTGAAATACTTTCTCCTAGTCCGCCATAGTAATTATGTTCTTCGGCCGTAACCACACATCCGGTTTTGGCGATACTGTTTAAAACGGCATCTTTATCAAGGGGTTTGATCGTATGAATATTGATCACCTCGGCAGATACACCTTGCTCATTTAGAGTTTCGGCGGCAAGTAATGCCTCCCATACCAGATGCCCGGTTGCCACTATGGTCACGTCATTTCCTTCTTGTAGCTGAACCGCCTTTCCAATTTCGAAAGTTTGATCTTCCGGTGTGAAATTCGCCACTTTTGGCCGACCGAATCTTAGGTAAACAGGACCGTGATGATCTGCAATTGCGATTGTAGCAGCTTTCGTCTGGTTATAATCGCAGGTATTGATCACGGTCATACCAGGAAGCATTTTCATGAGTCCTATATCTTCCAGGATCTGGTGGGTGGCCCCGTCTTCGCCCAGGGTAAGTCCGGCATGCGAGGCACATATCTTTACATTTTTATGGCTGTAGGCGATACTTTGTCTTATCTGGTCGTAAACCCTCCCGGTTGAGAAATTGGCAAATGTGCCGGTAAAGGGGATCTTCCCACCTATGGTCATCCCGGCAGCGATACCCATCATATTAGCTTCTGCAATACCTACCTGGAAGAAGCGTTCGGGATGATTCGCTTTAAATTCA
>QQUG01000227.1 GCA_008501705.1 Flavobacterium sp. | reverse complement strand
GCATATAAACTGAAAAAGCTATAAGTGTTGTATAGGGTTCCGAAGAATTTATTCCGCACCTCAGCGATCCCATCACTATCAAATTTCAGGTTATCCCAGGGGTTGGCGTTGCTTATCATATACCAACGCGTGGCATCCGGACCGTACATTTTTAAAGTTTCGAACGGATCTACCGCATTCCCCAGGCGTTTAGACATTTTTTGGCCGTCTTTATCCAGCACCAGGCCGTTACTCACCACATTCTTATAGGCTACATCATCAAACAGCATAGTGGCTATGGCGTGCAGGGTATAGAACCACCCACGCGTCTGATCCACACCTTCAGCGATAAAATCGGCTTTCCGCCATATATTTTCTACTTTTTCCTTATTCTCGAAAGGATAATGCCATTGTGCGTATGGCATACTTCCACTATCGAACCAAACATCAATAAGATCGGCTTCTCGTTTCATGGGTTGCCCCGAATCTGAAACCAGAACGATCTCATCCACGATATTCTTGTGAAGATCTGCTTTTTCGTAGTTTTCTTCGGAATAATCGCCAATCACAAAATCCTCAAACAGCACCTTTTCCATAAAGCCGGCTTCTACCGAACGCTGCATTTCGTTTTCCAATTCTTCTATACTTCCGATACATTTGGCTTCCTTACCGTCTTCTGTTCGCCAGATCGGTAATGGAATCCCCCAATAACGGGATCGAGAGAGGTTCCAGTCGTTGGCATTGGCCAACCAGTTTCCGAAACGCCCTTCACCGGTAGCTTTAGGCTTCCAGTTGATGGTCTGGTTCAATTCGAACATCCTGTCCTTGAATTCGGTTACCTTTATAAACCAGGAATCCAACGGGTAATACAGAATAGGTTTGTCTGTACGCCAGCAATTAGGATAGCTGTGCACGTATTTCTCTACCTTAAAGGCCTTGTTCTCCGTTTTTAATTTGATAGCCAGTTCCACGTCCACGCTTTTTTCGGGTGCTTCGCCGTCATCGTAGTATTCGTTCTTCACATATTTGCCGGCTAATTCGCCCATTTCGGGACGGAATCTACCTTGAAGATCCACTAAGGGGACCAGGTTGTCGTTTTCATCTTTTACCAACAGTGGCGGTACTTCGGGGGTAGCTTCTTTTGCGACTTTGGCATCATCGGCACCAAAAGTGGGTGCGGTGTGTACGATTCCCGTTCCATCTTCGGTTGTCACAAAATCTCCCGTGATCACTCTAAAGGCGTTCTCAGGCTTGTCATTAGGCAATGCATAAGGCAATAATTGCTCATAGCGAATGCCCTCCAGTTCTACACCTTTGAATTCTTTCAAAATAAAATATGGGATTTTCTTAGCTCCTTCCTCATAGGTATCAAGATCCCCTACGGCCTCTGCCTCTTCATATTTACCACTAAACTGATATCCCACCAAATTCTTGGCGAGTATTACATTAACTGGCTCGAAAGTGTATTGGTTAAAGGTCTTAACAAGCACGTAATCTATCTTAGCACCAACTGTAAGTGCGGTGTTACTCGGCAGTGTCCAGGGAGTTGTGGTCCATGCCAGGAAATGCACGTCACCGTAACCATTGAGAAATTCGGGTAAGGAATTATGAACTGCTTTAAACTGAGCCACCACGGTGGTGTCCGTAACATCCTGGTAGGTTCCTGGCTGGTTTAACTCATGCGAGCTGAGGCCGGTACCTGCTTTTGGTGAATACGGTTGTATGGTATATCCCTTATACAGCAGATCCTTATCCCAGATCTGCCTGAGTATCCACCATACCGTCTCCATATACTTACTCTTGTAAGTAATATAGGGATCGTCCATGTCTACCCAGTAACCGTAGCTTTCGGTTACTTTGTTCCATACATCGGTGTAGCGCATAACGGCTTTTTTACAAGCCTCGTTGTAGGCTTCTACCGAGATCTTTTTGCCTATATCTTCTTTGGTTATTCCCAACTCCTTTTCAACACCCAGCTCGATGGGAAGTCCGTGCGTATCCCATCCCGCCTTTCTGTCTACTTTATATCCTTTTTGGGTTTTGTAACGACAAAATATATCTTTGATAGCCCGGGCCATAACATGGTGTATTCCAGGTAATCCGTTGGCCGATGGCGGTCCTTCAAAGAACACAAAAGGCTCGGCACCCTCACGAATGGAAATACTCTTTTCGAAGATCTTCTCGTCTTTCCAAAAAGTAAGTATATCCTCCGCCAGTTGAGGAAGGTTTAGTCCGCTGTGTTCTTTAAAATTCTTGCTCATAACCTGTTGCCGTCAAATAAGGACGCGAAATTACGGAATTTTGTTATAAAATTCTAAGGCTTTACTGGAGTTGTACTCCCAATTTCAAAAAGTTATATCTTTATCTCAACCAACCGCTATTCGATTGAAAAAATTACTTCTTCTATTCCTATTTCTACCCGCAGTTTGTAGCTCACAAAATTATGTGGATCTATTGCGAATTGGTTACGGACAAACATTCAATAACGATTTTGAGAATTCGGGCAGCAGTACGCAGGTACGATCCTTCGAAGCAGATCTAACATTCCCTGTCCCTTTAAGCGAGAATAATGTTTTAATTACCGGTGGATCCTTCAGCAGAAATAATCTGCAACTCTTCCCTGAAGCAGCTTTCAGCAGTTTGTTGAGTACCACCCTGAAACTGGGTCTGGCTACCACCTTTAACGAAAAATGGAGCACAACCGTTGTCCTTTTACCGAAGGTAGCTTCAGATTATAAAAATATTTCGGGAGACGATTTCTACCTGGGCGGATTTGCACTTCTGAAACTGAAAAAATCCGACAGGTTGATCTACAGGTTTGGGGCTTATGCTTCTGCCGAAGCTTTCGGTATTTTTTCCACACCAATTATAGGCTGGTATTACCAGGGTGCGAATGGCCGTTTCGAAATGGACATGAGCCTGCCTATTTCTGCCGATATAAATTATTGCCTGGGAGCGACGACTATAGGTATGGATTACTTCGGAATTGGCAGAAGCTTCAATATCACGGAAGACAATAGCCCCGCGGTGTATGTGGACCTCAGTTCGCTGGAATTTGCCAGCTATATACAATTTAACGCCCTGAACAACAGTGTTCTTTTAAGGGCCAAATTTGGCTATTCCAGTAATGATTATGAAGTGTACCCGCAGGGGCAGGAAATCGATTTCGGACTTTCGGCCTTTAGTTTTGGTGACGACCGTACTCAGCTTAATCCAAATGTTCGCGGCGGATTATTTCTTAAATTTGAAGCAATCTATCGTTTTCACCTGAAACAGGAAAACGACCAATCTAACTCCCCTTCAGAATAAAAATGACAGTATGGAACGATTATGTCCAGAATGTGGAGAAAAGATCATTGGCAGAGCCGATAAGAAGTTTTGCAGCGATGCCTGTAGAAATTCGTACAACAATGCCTTGAATAAGGACAACAAGAACCTGTTGCGAAATATCAACAACCGCCTGAGAAAGAATTACCGAATTCTTGAGCAGCTAAACTCCAAAGACAAGACAAAGGTTAATAAAGAGACCCTCCTAAGGCATGGATTTAGTTTCGATTATTTCACCAGCCAGTATGTAACTAAATCGGGCTCGGTATACAACTATGTGTACGACCAGGGTTATTTATCATTAGACAACGATTGGTATTTACTCGTGAAAAGAGATTCTTGATAAAGGCGTTTATTTCCAACTTCTTCCCTTCAGCTGAAGTGCTGCTTTTAATACATCCTTCTGGCTAATCTGTCCTACCAGTTTGCCGTTCTCCACGATTGGAAACCGGCGGTGCTTGGACGTAAGGAATTTATCGGCGGCGTCGAATACGTTCATGTTTCCATCAATAGTATCCACATTGGTAGCCATGTGCTGTTCCACTTTGAAATCCTGTAGCGGCTGATTGTAATAACGGCTGTTACTGATCTGTTTCATACAGTCCCCTTCAGAAATAATTCCAACCAGTTCGTTCTTATCATTTACAACAGGGCCCCCGGAAATTCTCTTCTTGATAAGCATGTTCATTACCTCAAGAACCGATTGATTGGGCCGGAAGGTAATAAGGTTTGTGGTCATGTAATCGGAGACCTTGATATTCTCGGAAGAGCCCTTTGTGGGTTTGGCGCGCTTCCCAATATAACTTTTTATACTCATGATGTTAGGCGTTTGTTTCTCTTAAATATACTAAATTCCAGTGAATTAGGTCCGCAATAAATTCTTACATTAAAATTGTACCTTTAAGACAATAAAATCGAGCCAATGAAACAGTTAATGGCCCTGGCCTCTTTTCTTCTTATATTAGGGCTGGTTTACTTCAGTTTTTCAAGTTTAATGCCCTCCGGCGGAACCCCTGAAGACACCCCGGAAACCGAATTCTCAACTGCTCGCGCACTTTCTACCTTAAAAGAAATTAGTAAAGCACCCCATTATCACGCTAATCAGGAACATACCCGTGTCCGGGAATTTCTGGTAGCCGAAATGCAAAAAATGGGACTGGAAGTTGAAACACAGAAAGGGTATGTGCTTTCGCCGCACTGGAGTACGGTAAAGACTGGAGATACGGCCGTTTCGATCTCGGCTGGTTATCATATGGACCAACCTGCCAATATCATGGCCCGGATAAAAGGCAGTGGTAATGGAAAAGCGGTGGTCTTGTTGTCGCATTACGACAGCGCTAAGGTTCCCTCCCCGGGAGCAAGCGATGCCGGCAGTGGTATTGTGACCATCCTGGAAAGTCTCCGGGCTTACCAGGCGAGCGGAAAAACACCTGTAAATGATATTATTGTGCTGTTTACCGATGCCGAGGAGATCGGGCTGGACGGCGCATCCCTTTTTGTGAATAAGCACCCCTGGGCAAAAGATGCTGGCCTTGTGCTCAATTTTGAAGCAAGGGGTAGTGGTGGCCCCAGCAATATGATACTTGAAACCAACGGGGGAAACAAAAATCTGGTGAAGGCCTTTGTGGAGGCAGATACTGAGTATCCGGTTGCCTCCTCCCTTATGTACAGTATCTATAAGATGCTTCCTAACGATACAGACTCTACGATCTTTAGGGAGGATGGAGACATAGACAGTTTCTTTTTTGCCTTTATCGACGATCATTTCGATTACCATACCGCCAATGATACCGTTGAAAATCTGGATGTGGAAACTTTACGACATCAAGGGAGTTATCTCCTGCCACTTCTTCATTATTTTGCAGATGCAGACCTGGAAAACCTGAAAGCCGGCGAGGATTATGTCTATGTGAATTTTCCGCTTTTTAAAATGATCCATTATCCCTTTAGCTGGATTCTACCCATGCTTATAATCGCCATCCTACTATTTGTAATTCTCGTTTTCTACGGATTTAAACAAGGAGAAGTGAACGGCAAATCAATTACCAGAGGATTTGCAGCTAGCTTGATCACACTGGTGGTGTGCGGATTAACAGGATATTTTGGCTGGGAACTAATTGTTTATCTCTACCCCGAATACAACGAGATCCAACACGGATTTAAGTACAATGGCCATAGTTACGTTGCCTTCTTTGTATTGTTCTCCATCGCCATAAGTTTCTGGGTCTTTAGAAGATTTGGGAAGGGCCAGAAAGTAGCCGGGATGTTAGTAGCACCGCTATTTATATGGTTACTTCTCAATGTAGTGGTATTTATGTTTTTAAAAGGAGCAGGATATTTTATTATTCCTGTTTTCTTCGCACTTGTTTCACTCTGGGTTATGATCCGCCAGGAAAAACCCAATCTCCTGTTACTCGCCCTTCTCGCAGCTCCGGCAATATTTTTATTTGCTCCATTGGTTCAGTTCTTTCCTGTGGGTCTGGGATCGGATCATGTTTTTATTAGTTGTGTATTTACAGTATTGTTATTTGGCCTGGTATATACAGTCTTCGGATATTACAGTTCGAAACGTCTTATTGCCATTGTTTGCCTGCTGGTTGGGATCGGATATTTTATACAGGCACATAACCGCAGCGATTTTACCGAAGATCGCCAGAAACCAAACAGTCTGGTTTATTATCAGAATACCGATGAGGGAGTGGCCTATTGGGTCACCTACGACAAGATCCTGGACGATTGGACCAGAGGATATTTGGGTGAAGATCCCGAACCTGCTTCAAAATTTATAGAACCTGCCGCAGGAAGTAAGTATAATACCTCTTTTCGTTATGCTGCTGAGGCACCTCTAAAAGATATTACACCATTTGAAGTTAGATTAGACATCGATTCCCTTACTACAGACGGACGAGAGATCTCCTTTACAATTCTCCCCAAACGAGAGGTTACAGAATTATTTATTTATGCCGATACCACCAATGTATATTCTAAATTAAGTTTTAACGGAAATGAAGCACTTACGGACGAGAAAGGGAATGTCCATGCTAATCTCGCGAATAAAAGACTGTTACGCTATTATTTAGGCAAAGATGATTCGCTCAATATTTCCTTTGTAAACACACAAAAAGATGATCTAAAATTTACGGTTCTGGAATATTCGTACGATCTATTGTCACATCCCCAATTTACCATCAACAAGAGGCCGCGCCACATGATGCCGAAACCCTTTATCAACACCGATGCCATTGTAGTGAGACGTTCTTTTACCATTGATGAACTTCGTAAACAGAAACAAGACACACTTGGCGATTCGATAGAAGATTTAACTGGCAGCGAATGAATAAAAAAGTAGCCATAGCTGGAATGGGCTGGTTGGGGCTTTCTTTAGCCCGACACCTTAAAACCCTGGGATATGATGTAAAAGGCTCGGTTACCAGTGATGAAAAAGCAGATGCGCTGCGGAAGAGTGGATTTCATGCCATAACTATTGTGGTAACCGAAGGAGGCGTAAGTGGTCCCGTAGAATTATTACTGGAAGACGCAGACTATCTTGTGATCATGATTCCGCCGGGATTAAGAAGGCATTCGGGAGCAGATCATGTGCTCAAAATGTCTTATCTGCTTTCGGAAATTGAAAGATCTTCGGTGCAAAATGTGATCCTTGTAAGCAGTACTTCGGTGTACGGAGATAAGCAGGGAAAGGTAACCGAACAGCAAATCCCAAAGCCAGAGACACAGGCCGGGAAACAACTGCTTCAGGTGGAGCAGCTTTTCTTTACTTCAGAAAAAATAAAAACTACCATTGTTAGATTTGGGGGACTCTTCGGGGGAAGCAGGCAGCCCGTTCGTTATCTTGCAGGCCGAACCGATCTTAGCAATGGGGATGCACCCGTAAATCTGATCCATCGTTCAGATTGCATTGGGATTCTAACAGAGATCATTAAGCAACAGGCCTTCGGACATATATTCAATGCGGTATTACCTTCCCACCCCAGTAAAAGGGAATACTATGTGAAAGTTGCCTCACAACTGGATATGGTTCCGCCGCAATATTCAGATGGAAATGTGGAAGAGATGTTCAAGCAAGTGGATTCTGTGAATCTTTCAGAAGTCCTTAACTACAGTTTTAAACACGACCTATAAAAAAAGGAGCTCGAAAGCTCCTTTTATGTGTTACCAAATTCTTACCCTGTCTTCCGGGGCCAGCCACATACCATCACCTTCCTGTATATCGAAAGCCTCGTAGAATGCATCCACATTTAAAAGGGGTTGTGTTGCCCTGTATCTTCCCGGAGAGTGAGGATCTGTTTTTACCTGCTCACGGGTATATTTCTCGGTTTGCTTGGTTCTCCATACCGTCGCCCAGCTCATAAAAAAACGTTGCTCTGGTGTAAAACCATCAATATTATCTGGCCTGCCGTTTTCCTTAAAGAAACGCTGTAAACCATCATAGGCTCCCAGGATCCCGCCAAGGTCTCCAATATTTTCACCCAGGGTAAATTTTCCATTGATAAATACACTGTCGAGCACCTCGATATTATCGTACTGCTCTGCCAGCTTACTACCTCTTTCGGTGAATTCTTTCAAATCGTTTTCTGACCACCAGTTCACCAGATTTCCATCACCATCGAATCTGGACCCACTATCGTCGAAGGCATGCGAGATCTCATGGCCGATCACAGCACCAATCCCACCGTAATTTACAGCTTCATCGGCTTTGTAATCGTAGAAAGGAGGTTGTAGTATCGCCGCTGGGAATACGATCTCGTTATTGAACGGTTGGAAATACGCATTCACAGTTTGAGGAGACATTCCCCATTCGGTACGGTCTACAGGCTCGTTAACACGATCCAGGTTGTCCTTTAATTCCCATTCACCCACAGCCACCATATTCTCGAAATAACCATTCTCCGGTTTTACGTTCATGGTTGAATAATCTTTCCATTTGTCCGGGTAGCCGATCTTCACTGTAAACTTATCCAGTTTCTGAATCGCTTTGGTCTTTGTACTATCACTCATCCATTCCAGAGCCTGGATCCTGTCCTTATAGGCAGCGATTATATTATCGATCATGAGTTCTGCTTTCTCCTTGGCTTCAGGTGGGAATTTTGCATCCACGTAAAGTTTACCCAGCGCTTCCCCTACCGTATTGTTTACAGTACTTAAAGCTCGTTCGTCTGCTGGTCTTTGTTTTTTGGCACCTCTCAAGGTCTTGGAATAAAAATCCCAATTTGCTTTTTCGATCTCGGTAGTTAGCATACCAGCCGAATTATTAAGCGTTGACCAGCGCAGTACTGTTTTCCAGGTTTCAATATCCTCTTCCGCAAGAACCTGCTTCAGCACATCCATATATGCCGGCTGCATCACCAAAACAGTATCTATATCTTTGGTTACTCCCAGGTCTTGTAAGGCCTCTTTCCACGTAATCTGAGGAACCATATTTTGAAGTTGTTCCATAGATCTCGGATTATTAAAATTTCTGAAGTCGCGGCGGGCAACCTTATCCAGTCTTGGGATAGCCAATCTGGTTTCGAAAGCTAAAATGGTCTCCGCTTGTGCTTTTGCCTCCTCTTCTGAATCACCCAGGAATTGAAGCATACGGGTAATATGATCCTTGTACTCTTTACGTATGGTTTTAGAGGCTTCATCTGTATTTGTGTAGTAATCACGATCGGGAAGGCCCAGACCACCGGGAAGTACATATCCCGAATTCATCGAGCTATTGCTTGGGTTCGAAAAAGCCGCAAATCCCATAAAAGGTTGTGAAACCGTAACAGCGTTCTTAGTGATCAATTTCTGAAATTCATCCACAGTAGTGATCGCGTCTATCTTATCCAGTATGGGTTTAAGGGGTTCTATTCCCGCTTCATTACGGGCTATGGTGTCCAGCTCAGATTCGAAGATCATAATCGCTTTGGCCTGATCTGTATCGGGCGCATATTTATCGCTCTCTTTGGCTTCGGCAATGATTTCGAGCACATCCATATCGGTGCTTTTTCTAAGTACCATAAATCCTCCCCACCGTACCTGGTCGTCCGGGATCTCCGTGTTCTTCATCCAGGTTCCGTTTACATAATTGTAAAAATCATTCTTAGGACTTACCGTGGTATCCATATTGGCCAGGATAAGACCATGAGGTCCGTCATCGTAACCGGCCATATTGCCGTCCTTGTCTGCACAAGCCGACATTGCAAATGCAATACAAATAGCGGCAATCAGAGGTTTAAAATAGTTGGTTTTCATTGTTTAAGATTATGTTTTTAATTGTTTCAGGCGTAAACGCCTGGTGTATAAGTATCAAAATTAATAATTTGTTACAGTCTTAATTCTGCTGATCGCGAAGTTCGGCCTGGTATACCGAATCCAGGAAGCGTTTTTGCTTTTCCAGCTCATTTTTTTCATCGTCTTCACGCTCCTGATCTATCCTGGCCTTATGGAATTTCTCATCGATCTGACGATAGAAATTTATGCTGGCCGAAGTTAATTCTTTTAAATGTTCTTCCAGAGACAGTGAGTCTACCTTTGCTTTATTTGCTGCCTGATCGAGCAAATATACTCGTGATTTCACAACCAGTAGCCTGGAAGTGATAGGCTGAGTTGCCAGGGGTACCGGTATCTTTTTGCTAAGGGAATCGGTAAATAATTTTAACCTTTCGGTCTTGTTTCTGATCTCGGAAATAGTAGCACCATTTAAGGATTTCATTTCACGTTGAAAATCATCGAAAACAGACCAATTAGAAATTTCGGCTTCAGCTTCTGGGGATAGTTTTGGGAAGGTGATATTTGTATCCCCATATCGGTTGTTCACATTCTGGGCAATTAAACTATCTTCCACAGGATCTTCTTCGGAAGACCCGCAGGAGACGAACAGGGATAAAGTTGCCATCGAAATGATTATGAGGATATTCTTCATTGTTCAGCAAATATAAATCTTCTCGCTACAAAAAACATTAATATACTTTTAAAAGATCTAGCAGCTATTATCCATATATTTACCCTGTAAATTCAATTCTAAAAATGAAGAAACGAATCCTTATCATAGGTGCATGCGGCCAGATTGGCACCGAACTTACAGAAAGACTTCGTCGGATATACGCCCCACATAAAGTGATTGCAAGTGATATAAGGGAAGGGGATACAGAGTTAATGGAAAGTGGGCCTTTTGAAGTGCTGGATGCTATGGATTATGAAGCTCTGGAAGATATTGTGATAAATTACGAGATATCCGAGGTCTACCTGATGGCAGCCATGCTTTCTGCTACCGCAGAAAAATTTCCCATGAAGGCATGGAGCCTTAACATGAACTCTCTTTTTAACGTGCTGAATCTCGCCAAGGAAGGCAAGATAGAAAAAGTGTTCTGGCCCTCAAGTATTGCGGTATTTGGACCTACCACTCCAAAACTTAATACCCCTCAGCACACCATAGCCGAGCCTACAACAGTTTATGGAATAAGCAAGCTTACCGGTGAGCGCTGGTGCGAATATTACCACAAGAAATTTGGTGTGGATGTGCGCAGTATTAGATACCCCGGATTGATTAGTTATAAGACCCTACCGGGTGGTGGAACCACAGATTACGCCGTGGAGATCTACCACAAGGCGATAAAGCACAAGAAATATATTTCATTTCTCGATAAAGGAACCACCCTCCCCATGATGTTTATCGATGATGCCATTAATGCTACCATCGGGATCATGGAGGCAAAACCACATGAGATCAAACTTAGAAGTAGTTATAATCTGGCTGCCATTAGTTTCGCTCCGGAAGATCTGGCAGAAAGTATTAGGAAACATATCCCCGAATTCGAGATCGTGTATGAACCGGATTTCAGACAGGCTATTGCAGATTCATGGCCCAATAGTATAAACGATTCCCAGGCTCGTGAAGACTGGGGATGGGCTCATACCTACGACCTAAAGGAAATGACCGATGTAATGCTTTCAAATTTACAGGGAAGAATTTTAAACACTTCGGAATAATTGTCGTCGCGAACCTAATTTTTCCATCCGCTCCTTGGACCTGCCGCAAATGTTTCCGTACCCAACGATCCATTCCACTTCGATAATCCTTCCCAGAAAAACGTGCGCCAGGATTAACTCGCATCCGCTCGT
>QQUG01000046.1 GCA_008501705.1 Flavobacterium sp. | reverse complement strand
CATTCGGTAAAAACACTCATGGAAAGTGGGATCAGGGCTTACATCCTCGTTTGTAGAACCGAACATCATTTGAGTCAGGAATTGCGCCAGAAATTGGCTTTATTCTGTAATGTGAAAGAGGAGGCCGTTATTCAGTCTATAGATGCATCCACCATTTACGATGTTCCCAATATGATGCTGGAAGAAGGCCTGGACGATGTTACGCTGAAGAAATTAAATCTGGAAAATGCTCCGGAACCTAATCTGGATCAATGGAACGAATTCCTAAATCGACATAAAAATCCGAAGAGCCATGTGAAGATCGGTTTGATAGGGAAATATGTAGAATTACAGGATAGCTATAAGTCGATCTTAGAGTCTTTTATACACGCAGGTGCCGAGAATGAGGTAAAAGTAGACGTGGAATATATCCATTCAGAACATATAGATTCTAATACCATCAAGGATGTGGTTTCGCATCTGGACGGGATCCTGGTGGCCCCTGGTTTTGGAGAAAGAGGCGTGGAAGGTAAGATAGATGCGGTTCGTTATGCACGTGAGAACAATTTACCTTTCTTCGGAATATGCCTGGGGATGCAAATGGCGGTGATAGAATATAGCCGAAACGTACTGGGACTGGAAGGAGCTAATTCCACCGAAATGGATCCGGACACCCCACACCCGGTTATCGACCTAATGGAAGAACAAAAAAATATTACGCATAAAGGAGGGACCATGCGACTTGGATCCTGGGCCTGTGAATTAAAGGAAGGATCTATTGTTAGTGATGTCTACAAGACCAAAGTTGTGAAAGAGCGGCATCGTCATCGTTATGAGTACAATGACCGTTACCGTGACCAACTGGAGGCAGCGGGAATGACCGCTACTGGTTTCAATCCGGATACTGGGCTGGTGGAGATCATAGAATTGCCTTCTCATCCTTGGTTTGTAGGGGTTCAGTACCACCCGGAATATAAAAGTACGGTCGCAAATCCACATCCTTTATTCGTTGCTTTTGTGAAAGCAGCACGTGAACATTCGGAGAAATAAGACAATTTGGCGTAATTTGCAGCCGCGGCGGGATTGTTGGTAATGAGAAGTCGGCTGTTTCGCCATCAGACATTATTCTGAAAATATAAATTGACAACTTAATTAAGTTCGGAGCAAATAGACTTTTGGCTTCGGAATTTGAACATATGGAAGAAAAGAAGTTTGACCTCAATTCACTAATTGGTTTTATACTGATAGGAGGGATCCTCGTTTACATGCTTTATCTGCAACAACCCACTCCGGAGGAGATCGAGGCAGAAAAACAAAAGACCGAACAGCTTAGCAAAGAGGCTGAAACGAAAAAAGAGGAGGCAGTTAAGGATACCATAGAACTTGAAGAGGGTATTCCGGAGATCGCCGCGGTACAGACAGGGGATTCCCTTGCATTGGAAAATCTAAAAAACAGGCTGGGCTCTTTTGCATATTCGGCTACCCTGCCATCTGCGATCGAATCGACCACTGTGATAGAGAATGATGTACTCGAACTTCACGTAAGTAACAAAGGAGGGCAAATTACGATGGCTCGCCTGAAAGATCACACCACCATTAAAGGTGATCCCATCTACCTGATAAAAGACGGAAATAATTCCTTTAATCTGCAATTTACTGCCGAAAATAGACTGCTAAATACTAAGGACCTTTTCTTCGAACCCAAATTATCAACCGATGGAGAGAACAAGGTGCTGAGTATGCGTCTTAAAGCCTCGGAAAATGCGTACATTGAATATCGCTACGAATTAACACCGGGTGAACATATGCTGGGATTCAGTCTTAGAACACAAGGACTGGACGGAGTAATGAATACTTCACAACCGGTTTATCTGGACTGGAACCTGAAAGGATATCGCCATGCCAAAAGCATATCCTACGAGAACAGATATACCAGACTTACCTACGAATACGAAGGGGATAAGCACTCTAAATTATCACCTACCGGTGAAGACGAGGAGTTAGAAAAAGATGTTAGCTGGATGAATTTCCGTCAGCATTTCTTCTCTTCTATGCTTCTTACCGATACACCTTTCGATGAAGTTGCGCTATCATCGGTAGACCTGGTGGAGGACGAAGAGGTGGATACTGTATTTACCAAACAATACGGTGCGAAGATGTTGTTATCTCCTAAAGGTGGCTCCCTGGACTATAATATGAATATGTATTATGGTCCTACCGATTACAAGATATTCAAAAGATACGACCGAAATCTGGACGAGGCTATGCCTCTGGGATGGGGTATCTTTGGAATGATCAATAAATACATCATTATCCCACTATTTGGATTTCTAAGTGGATTCCTACCTGCCGGAATTGCGATTATCGTATTAACCATCCTGATCAAATTAGTATTGTCACCCGTACAGTACAAACAGTATCTCTCTCAAATGAAGATGAAGATCCTGAAACCGGAACTGGATGAGATCCGCGAGAAATACAAGGACAACAAAATGAAGGTGCAGCAGGAAACCATGAAGTTGCAAAATGTGGCGGGGGCCAATCCGCTGAAAACAGGATGTTTGCCGGCCTTGTTACAAATTCCGGTTTTCTATGCCCTGTTTACATTCTTCCCCACTGCCTTCGACCTGAGGCAGAAGAGTTTCCTGTGGGCTGACGATCTTTCGAGTTTCGATACCATCGCAGAGATCCCGTACATACCTTTTTATGGAGACCACATAAGTTTGTTCCCTATTCTCGCCTCTATTGCTATTTTTGTCTATATGATGATGACGATGGGGCAGAATATGCAGGCACAGCAACAACCGGGAATGCCTAATATGACGTTCCTTATTTACCTTTCTCCATCCCTCATGCTTGTATATATTCATCACTCTGCCAGTGGTTTCTTGCTTTATT
>QQUG01000236.1 GCA_008501705.1 Flavobacterium sp. | reverse complement strand
TGGGAGAGGGCTGGGACGGCACCTATAACGGGAACCCGATGCCTTCGAGCGATTACTGGTTTTTGGTGGAATACACCGAAGATGAAACCCGAAAAGAGTTTAAAGGACACTTTACCCTAAAACGATAGACATAATTTACTATGAAGATTAGAAAAACCTACTTAATACTGTTCCTGCTTATTGGTTCATATACATTTGCACAGGACGGTATCCCGGTATATTCAGATTATTTTGCAGACAACCTATATCTTATACATCCTTCCATGGCGGGAGCCGCTTCTCATAACCAATTAAGACTTACAGCCAGGCAGCAGTGGTTTGATCAGGATGAAGCGCCAAACTTGCAAACACTTAGTTTTAATGCGCGATTAGGAGATCGTTCGGGAGTTGGAGCCATTATCTTTAATGACAGAAACGGTTATCATTCTCAAACGGGAGGTTATCTAACTTACGCTCACCATATCATGTTCTCACGCACCGAGGCTGATCTCAATCAGTTGTCATTCGGGTTGAGCGCCGGGTTGGTGCAATCCAGACTTGACGAAACCCAATTCGACCCCAATGATTTCGACCCGGTGATCGCCGGAATCATTCAGAGTAGTTCCTATTTTAACCTGGACGCCGGGGTATCCTATAATTTTCTAAATTTCTCGGGACATTTTACAGTTAAGAACATCATATTTCAGAACAGAAATCTTTTTTCGGAAAAATTTGAACCCAACAATCAGAGGCAATATTTAATTTCCGCAGCTTATGCAATCGGGAGTGGCGTTTATTCAACCTGGTCTTACGAACCCTCTTTCCTTTTCCAGTGGAGAGAACGTACCGGGGAGCAAGCCATCGATATCAATTTTAAAGTATATCGCACGATGGATTTTGGAAAGTTGTGGGGAGGAATCTCCTATCGAAGAAGCTTCGATGGATCCGAATTTCTAGACGGAACCGAAGTTAATACACAAAAACTACAATACTGGACACCAATCATTGGAGTGAATTACAATAACTGGATGTTCGCCTATAACTATTCATACCAGGCAGGCAATGTTCGTTTCCAAAGTGGAGGCTTTCACCAGATCACCCTGGGTTATGATTTCTTAGGAAACAGGCCAGAGCCATATAATTGTAATTGTCCTGCGATCAACTAATAAAAAAAGCCCTGCAATTTGCAGGGCTTTTTGTTTAATCCCAATTATAATCTTTCTTTTCGGCTTGTTTCTTTAGTGCCTGTATCATCGCACTTTCAAGGCCGTTGTCTCCTTCCTTCTTCTTATCAGCTAAAAACTGACGACGCTTTTCGTTTAGTGACGCAATTTCCATTTGGATTGCCTCGCGTTCCTTACGCTGCTTGGCTACGTATGTTTTGATCTCGGCTGTGGATTTACCTTTCAAATTATCTGGAAGATCTGCTTTTTTCAACTTGTCATAGCTAAAATCCTTTTCCTTTTCGGCATCAACCAGATCCCAGGAACTATTCTTGTATAGATGCGATCCTTTAGAGACTGTACGGCTTACCGCGTTAGCCTTGTTGTACTCGGCAGCATTCGCGTCCTGCTCTTCCTGGATAGCAACTTTCATCCTTCCTCTACTGCCATAAGGAATATAAGTTCCGTTTAGCTTTACATTGAGTTGCAAAATAAGATCGTCGTATGGGGATGCGATATGTACCGTATGCTGGTTGTGATTAATAGCCATATAATCTCCAAAGGTTAATTGCGCCCCGTGTTGCCATTTGGAAGAAATACCATGATTGTAATCTCCACAGAAGATAGTATTTACAACAATATCTTTTTCTTTTGCTTCGGCGGCTGCGTCCTTATAATTGATCTTACCTTGCGTAAAGGGCTCATTCCCTGCTATGAAGATCATTTTAAGATCGTCTGCATCGTTACCCCAGTCCAGTTGCTTTATGGATGATTGTATAACGGTACCGCAGTATTCACTACCTCCGTTAGTTGTAAGTGAAAAGAGTTCCTTGGATATATCGTCTAAATCCTCGGTAAAACCCAGGATCTTTCTAATATATCCGTCATTTGCATTTAGATTGTCGTTTCCGTACTCGTACAATGCGATTTGCAAATTGGGCCGTTGATTACGGCATTTCGCATAGGAAAGCTCGTTCACGATCTCCCAAAGCTGTGCTTTGGCCTGATCGATCAATCCGTCCATACTATTACTGGTATCAAGTAATAAGGCTACCTTGATGTAGTGTTCACTCACCATTGGAGTATTGTTCATGGCGATTTCGGCTACAGGTTCATTGGATTTTACATCGGCTTTACACGAGACGGAAAAACCAAGTACAATTAGGATGGTAAAGATTTTTAATGTTTTCATCATTTTTAATTTAGGTAATACTTTCAGGGTAAACTGTTTTTAATTTAGCGTAAACTTAGGGTCAACATTTCTACTATAAAATGTACTTTGAGGGAACTGTGAGGTACAGTTAGGTAATAGTACCATCTAATTAGGGAAGCTGCATTTTGGTAAGGTAATTGAATGAAAATGAGAGGATCTTCGTTTTAGAAACCCGCTTAAAGTATGTAAGTTTACCTTTTTAAGGAATAGATGAAACGGTTAACTATTTTATTATTTGTTCTAACATTGGCTGCACAGCCCATAGTTTCGCAGGTACAGAAGCGATCTGCGAATGCTTTTGTACTGAAAGGCGTCGTGCTTGAGGATGAAACCAACGATCCGGTGGCCAGGGTTAACGTAGAGATCCCAGGAGGAAGCTATACCACTACAAATGGTGCGGGAGAGTTTGCCATTTCTGCAGAAATAGGGGACGAATTAATCGTAAAAAGCGACAATTTCGAAACGGTATATTACACCATTAAGGATAAGCAAAATGTCACCATACGTGTAAAAGACGCAAGTATTGTTGAAGAGAGCTTGCCGGTAACGAATTCGACTAGAAATGAAACAGAGAATACCTTCAATAAGTTGATCGATTCTGCAAGATTCTATTTGAAGAAAGACGCAAAGAAAAGTATAGAATATGTTACCCGTAGCCTGCAATCAGTTCAGACAAAAACCATTTCAAGACGGCATAATAGCGTAGCTTTTGAGACCTTGGGGGATATTAACCTCTTTTGGGATCAACCGGACCTCGCGGTAGATAACTATAAAAGTAGCATTGCTTCACAATCCCGTACCGATGTTAGAATAAAATTAGGACGAGCTTTCATCGCAAATAATAATTACCAGGAAAGTATAAGCTTATTCGAAAAACTGCTTAAAGAGAAACTGTCCAACTACCAGGAAGTAGAAGTTTACGAAGGTCTGGGCGACACCTACAGGGCGATCAACGATCAGGAAAAGAGTGTATTTAACTACCAACAAGCGTTGCGTATTGCCGGGCAGCATAGTATTACTCCTAAAATAACCGACTTAAATTCGAAGATCGGAGAGGCCTATGCCAAAAGCGGGGCACCCAAGGAGGCAGAACAGTACTTCGACAACTCATTAAATCTTGCCAAGCAGGAAAACAAGAAGCGTGCGGTGGTAGAAAAGAATAAGGTGGCCGATTTTTACAATCAGAATCGGGATTTTGATAAGGAGATCCAACTTAGATCCGGTTTGCTGGAAGAGCTGAAAGGCCTGGATGAAGAGAGTCTGGAAGATGAAGAAGCCGAGGCTATTAGTCCGCAGCGCCAAAATTACAAGATCGCCAATGCCTATGTGGCACAGGATAAATACGAGGATGCGATTCCGTTTTTAAAGAAAAGTATAGAAGAGGCAGACAAGAAAGAGGATTTGTTGGTACAAAAGGACGCTACAAGAAAACTCTCGGAAGTATACAAAGGAATAGGAGATTTTGGAAAAGCGGCAGAGAATTACGAGAAATACGTAGAGGTGGTAGACGAACTTTACGTAAAGAAAGAACAGGAATTATCGCAGGCGGCCAGATTTAGCCGGGAAATTGCCTTAAAACAAAATAGGATCACCAGTCTTGAAAATGAAAGGGTGCTCAACGAGAGTAGGTACAAACTTGCGTTCGAGAACCAGGAGTTGATCCAAAAGAATAACCGTATCCAAAAATGGATCATAGGATCATTAATTCTTATAGCAATACTCCTTCTGCTCACGGCTTATTACCAGTACAAGAATGTAAGGCAACAAAAGTACGCCAACAATCTCCTGGCTCTGAAATCTCTCAGAACACAGATGAACCCTCATTTTATCTTCAATGCTCTCAACTCCGTAAACAGCTTTATTGCCAGTAATGACGAACGAACCGCAAATAAGTACCTGAGTGATTTCTCTCAGTTAATGCGTTCGGTATTGGAGAATAGCGAAGAAGATTTCATCCCTTTGGCTAACGAAATTGAACTGCTGAAAATGTATACCAAACTGGAACATTTCAGATTTAAGGATAAATTTGAATACGAATTTAAGGTCGATGAAAAGATCAATATGAACGAATTCGTTATTCCGCCAATGTTGTTACAACCCTACGTGGAAAACGCGGTATGGCATGGTCTTAGGTATAAGGAGGAGAAAGGAAAGCTAGATATTAGTTTCGAATTTATTTCCGAAGATACTGTAAGGATTGTCATTGAAGACAATGGGATAGGCAGAAGCAAGTCTAAGGCGATCAAGACCGAAAATCAAAAGAAACAGAAATCCAAGGGCATGGGAAATATCCAAAAGCGAATAGCCATCCTGAACGAAATGTACGACGATAAAGTAGAGGTGATGGTGGAGAATGTGTTTGAGAATGAGGAAGGAACCCGTGTAATATTGAAATTAAAGAAAGACTAATGGAATTAAGAGCGATCATAGTAGAGGATGAGGAGACAAGCAGGGAGATCCTGAAGAACTATCTCAGTAAATATTGCCCCTCGGTAACACTAAAGGGTGAAGCCGCTAATGTTGATGAGGCGTTGGTACTGATACGCAATAACGATCTGGACCTTGTGTTCCTCGATGTAGAAATGCCGTATGGAAACGCCTTCGATCTATTGGATAAGGTGGGTGATCGCCAATTCGAGACGGTGTTCGTAACTGCCTATAACCATTATGCCATCGATGCGTTGAATGCTCATGCTTCGTATTACCTGTTAAAGCCAATCTCGATCGATAAACTTATTGAGGCAGTCGATTACGTTTCAGAAATAAAAGAAAAAGAGAACAGCCTGCAAAATACTGTACTTCGGCCCGTACATCAGCAGGTTGTCGGGAAGATCACAATTCCGCAGCAAAATGGTTTTGAAGTGCTTAGCATATCGGATATTCTCTATTGTCAGGCCGACGACAACTATACTCAGATCTTTCTAAAAGAAGGAAAAAAGCTAGTGAGTAAGACCCTGAAGTATTTCGAGGACGCTTTAGCCGATAATGGCTTTGCCAGGGTTCATAAATCTTATCTTGTAAATGTAAGTGCCGTGGTGGAATACAGAAAGGGTAAGGGAGGTAGTGTGGTCCTTTCCAGCGGAAAACAGATCATGGTGAGCCCGGCTAAAAAGAAGGCGCTCTTGGCGTATTTCAGTTAGAAATCTAAGGTCTCGATTTCTAAGTCATCAAACTCCCCCAACAGGGATCTCAAGGTATTAACTCCGGAATTAGAGTAAAATTGAAGCTTTGGAGTTGAAGTGTCTTTCCCAATAAGATGGTGTTTTTCCAGGAGGAATTTCGTCTGTTTTGCGACTGCGATTCCCGAATCGATGATCTTTATATGTGCAGGGAGAATTTTTGAAAGTTTTGGGATCAGGTAGGGGTAATGGCTACAACCAAGAACGAGGTAATCCACATTGGCATCGATCATGGGTTTTATGTATTTCTTAAGTAATCTGTCGAGCTCCGGATTGTTGAAGTCGCCATTTTCTATAAGCGGTACGAGGCCTTCTCCTATTACTTCCACTACCGATATATCCTTGGTAAAAGTGTCACTTGTTTCAGAGAAAAGTGAACTACTAAGCGTCCCTCGGGTTGCAAGGATCCCAATTTTACCAGTCTTACTTTGCAAGGCAGCAGGTTTTATGGCCGGTTCTATACCTATAAAAGGAATGTCGTAATTTTTTCTGAGTATGGAAATGGCATTAGTGGTAGCAGTGTTACAGGCTACCACGATGATCTTAGCTCCCATCTCCAGCAGTTTCTCTGTATTTTTTGTACTAAGGGCTCTTATTTCTTCGGCCGACCTATTTCCATAAGGTGCATTTTTACTGTCGGCCAGATACAGCGTATGTTCATTGGGGAGTAACTGGTGTATCTCCTTCCAAATGGAAGTACCGCCTACGCCCGAATCGAAAATACCTATGGGGTTATCTGCCTTCATACTTATAAAAATAAAAACTGCCCACCAAAGAGTGGGCAGTTTTATCAATTATTTGTGAGTCTTCGGATTAAATTCCAAGTTCTTTCTTTACATCGGCAAGAAGGTCGTATCCTTCGGCCAATAGTAAACCACTACCCTCGGTAGAGTCGATCACATACTGGTATCCTTTAGCACGGGCAACTTTTTGGATCGCAGCCTTTGCATTATCCAGAATGGGTTGCAGGATATCTCTTTCTTTTTTCTGAAGGTCCTGAAGCGCTTGTTGCTGGTATGCAGTAATGTTATTCTGCATTCCCTGTACTTCTTCAACGCGTTTTCTATTCTCTTCATCAGTCTTAGATTCTGCTTCCGCTCCGTATTGAGTTCTTTTTGCGTCTAACTCCTTAGCCATTGCGCGAAGTTCTGTATCGTATGTTTTCTGAAGTTTTTCCAACTGACTTTGAGCCTGTTTCATTGCCGGCATGGCCTGAACAAGTTCAGAGGTGTTGATATGAGCAATTTTAGATTGCGCATGTGTTAAGGATGTAGCTCCCATAAACAGCACTATAGCTACGAATAATAGTTTAAATGTTTTCATTGTAATAATAGATTATTTGTGTTATAAATTAGATTTTTATTACGTTTTAAAGGCCACCGTTGCCATTTCCACCTTCAGGCGGGGGTGTGTTTCCTCCCGAACGGGCTTTTAAAGTAGAGTCTCTTTTGGCTTGTCTCTCTTCAAGCAATCTTTTTCTTCTTTCTTCAAATTCAATTCGTTTGGCTTCTTTTACTGAATCACGAACTCTTCTGCGTTCTTCCATAATTCGCTCGCGTTCATTCTTTTTTTCCTCAACCGCTTTTTCTCGTTCGGTAACTGCTTCTTCTTCCTCTTCAGTTAGTTCCTCACGTTTTTCGATCTCTTTCTTTTCTCTTTTATTTGTTGCCTCTTCACGCTTGGCTGCTCGATTTATACTTCGTACAACCTGGTCGCTTATATCGTTTCTTTCAGCAGCAAACAGCATAACGATATCTGCAGATTTATCGAAGATGAAATCGTACTTTCTGTTTACGGCAATTTCCTGCACTATGTTAAAGACCTGGTCCTGTATAGGCTGTACCAACTGTCTTTTCTGAATCATCAGGTCACCGTTAGGTCCAAACCTGTCCTGTTGGTATTTCAGCATCTCATCTTCCAGTATCTGTATCTCTTCTTCCCTTTCTTCAATTAGTTCTTTCGTTAGAAGGACTCTTTCGTTTGCCAGGTTTAGCTTCATCTGGTCTATCGCCTTCTGTTTCTTTTCGATGTCTGATTTCCAACGCTGAACTTTTCCTTCAAGTTGAATTTCAGACTCTTTGTATTCGGGAACATTCTCAAGAATATATTCCATATCAATATATCCTATCCGAACTCCTCTTTGAGCGTTTGCCACCAAAGAAAGGCCGAAAACTGCAAGCGCGAAAAGAAGTATTTTTTTTGCTTTCATAATTGCTGGTTGTTTTTAAGAAAATATCGTGCCAAAGTTAAAATTGTTGTCCGATTATGAAGTGAGTTTCCCATCCATTTCTCTCGGTACCGTTTAAAATTGGGTCGAAACCATAACCAAAATCTATCCCCAATAATCCAAACGCAGGCATAAATATACGTATTCCTGCGCCAGCAGACCTATTTAAACTGAACGGATTATAATTTCTGAACCCGTCGTAAGCCCCTCCACCCTCTATAAAGGTGAGCACATAAATGGATGCCAATTGCTTCAAAGTAACCGGATACCGTAATTCTAACGAAAATTTATTGTAAATGGTATTTCCATCGTTATTTGATAGGGATTGGTTAGGATAACCACGCAATTGTATAACTTCCCTTCCGTCTAGTGAGAAGGATCCAAGGCCATCACCACCCACAAAAAACCGTTCGAAAGGTGGTACGCCACGATCCTGGTTGTAGGCTCCAAGGAAACCAAATTCTGCATTCGTTCGCAACACCAGGTCTTTATATAAACTGGTATACCAGGTACCTTTAAACTTAACTTTATAATATTCCAGCCATTTAAAACGCTCCTGGTCGATCTCTGCAATTCGTTCGTTACCATCTACCGTAGAGGCATCCAGCATGGATCGTTCTTCGATTAAAGCATTATAGTCTGTACTTCCCAGGGCGGAATAAGGTGGGGTTAGTTTAGCCGATAAGCTAAAATCTGAACCACTTCTGGGATATATCGGGTTTGCCGAGGTACTATTTCTACTCAAACCGATGGTATAAGCCAGGTTATTGGAGTAACCGTCCCCGAAGGTAAAAAGACCGGTATTGTAATTTTTAAGGTTGTAATGCTGAAAACTAACAGCCTGTGAGAACTGGAAATAATCGTCAGGCCATTTCAGCCTTTTAGCAAACCCAACTGAACCTCCTGTAATTAGGAATCGTCTTGTTTTATCTACATCACGACTAACAAAATCGTACAGGTACTGCACCGTGTGTGAAAATGAGGTGCTAAACTGAATTGGTTTCTTTCCTCCCAGCCATGGCTCTACCAGGGATAGGCTATAGGTTTGGTAAAAACTACTTGCCTGGGCCCTAAGGGATAATTTCTGTCCATCTCCCATTGGCAGAGGTTTGTACGCTTCTTTATTAAATATATTCCGAAGTGAGAAATTATTGAACGAGAGCCCGAGTGTTCCCACAAAGCCACCACCACCGTATCCACCTTGTAGTTCGATCTGGCTGGCTCCTTTTTCGATCACCGAGTATTCCAGGTCTACCAGGCCATTGGCCTCATCTACCTTTTTAAAATTAGGAGTGAGCTGTTCGGGGTCGAAGTATCCTAACTGACCCAATTCACGAAGTGTACGGATCACATTACGCTTACTGTATTTTTGTCCCGGTTTGGTTCTAAGTTCCCGATAGATCACATGGTCGTTGGTCTTGGTATTTCCTATTACGGTAACATGGTCGAAAAAGAACTCGTTACGTTCTATGATCCTGATCTCGAAATCGATGGTATCGTTTCGAACAGCTACTTCCACAGGATTTATCTGTACGGCCAGGTAACCATTATTCTGATATAAGTTGGTAAGATCGGCAGCGTCGGGATCAGACTCGTCTGCGATTCGTTCCTGAAGCAGGGTTCCGTTGTAAGTTTCACCTTTTTGTATCCCCAGGATCTGTCGCAGTTGCCCGTCGGTATATTTACTGTTACCTATAAAATCTATATTTCCGAAGTAATATTTGTTTCCTTCCTCAACCTCGATGTTCAGGGCTATATTCTTTTCATCCTTTATAATAAGAGTATCGCCAATAATTCTCGCGTCTCTGTACCCATTGGTCTTGTATTTTTTAATGATGTTAGCCTTGTCCTCTGTAAATCCGTCCTCGGTATATTTCGATCTCTTGTAAAAACGCAGTGGATTCTTGCGTTTGGTATTCTTCATAGCCGAACGTACTTTTTTATCTGAAAGTTGTTCGTTGCCTTCAATATTGATGCTCGAGACCTTTACGCGTTCGCCTTTGTCTATGTTAATGATCATATCCTGGGCGATCTCGGTACCGGTAGAATCGAGGTGAGGTCGGGTACTAATAATTACTTTTGTATTAAAAAACCCTTCCTTTTTAAATTTATTAGTAATGTAATTTTTGGTTGTGGTAAGAAGGTTCTTAGTTATCTTAACGCCTCGTTTCAGGCCATTATCTTTAATAATATCCTTTTTCTTTCCCTTGCGGATACCTTCCACGGTCACATCGTACATTTTAGGAAGTTCTACGATGTAAAGTTCCAGATCGATGAGGTCTCCATCGATATTGGTTACATAAAAGGCAATATCACTAAATAGGTTTTGTTCCCACAATTTTTTAGTGACATCGCTTAGTTTTTCACCCGGAACATAGATTCGATCTCCTACTTTGAGTCCGGTAAAAGCAAGTACCGTTTGTTCATTGAAATTTTGTTCTCCGGTAACCGAAATACTATTAATTGTGTATCGTTTATTCTTATCGAGTTCATTATCCTGTGCAGAAACAGAAAACACCGAAAGTATTGTACAAAGAAGAATACAATACAGGGTTTTAGAAGTATGTGATAATAGACTAATTTTGAAGTTGCTCACTCGTTTTTCCAAATCTTCTTTCTCTGTTTTGATAATTTATTATGGCTTCAAAAAGATGGTCTTTTGTGTAATCGGGCCAAAGAGTTTCAGTAAAATACAACTCGGCATAAGCGATTTGCCATAATAAAAAATTACTAATACGCTGCTCACCACTTGTACGTATTAATAGATCTACATCCGGTAAATTTCGGGTGTAAAGATGGTTATTAATAAGTGATTCGTCAATAGCTGACGGCGAAATTAGGTTATTTTTAACTTTAAGGCTAATCTCTTTGATTGTTTTTGTGATTTCTTCACGCGAGCCATAGCTAAGAGCAAGGGTTAAGGTCATTCTGGTATTTTCCCGGGTCTTCTCAATCACGTCTAATAATTCGGTATGAGCCTTCTTGGGTAAGGCGCTAAGATTTCCAATAGCATTAAGCCTGATATTGTTATCCTGAAGAGTTTTTATCTCTTTCTTCAACGAGTTGACCAGAAGTTTCATGAGTAATTCAACTTCCATTTTGGGTCGATTCCAGTTTTCGGTAGAAAAGGCGTATAGTGTAAGATATGGGATGTTTATTTCGGCAGAAGCTTCTACAATTTCGCGTACGGCTTTGGTGCCATTTTCATGGCCTATAGATCTAAACAATCCCTTTTGTTTAGCCCAACGGCCATTGCCATCCATAATTACGGCAAGGTGCTGTGGAAGTTTGTTAAGATCTATTTTACTTTGTAAAGACATGTTAAAAATTGCAGTAGCATGGTTTCCTACCAAAGCTAAAGGTAAGGGTTACACCTGTAAACACATACCAATCGTCGCTATTTGTATTACCAAATTTAAATTCTTCGGCATCTGCAAGCCCTTTTACAGGGTTGCTGCCATCGAGATCGTCTGTAAAGGCATACCGGGCTCCAATCTCAAAACCCAGCACCATTTTCGTGCCAATTGTTGTTTTGTAACCAACAACCATTGGGATTGCCGGAGCAGAGGCGCCATCATAATCTCTAATTTCATCCCCAACTCTATATAAAGCCTTGTACCAGAAATAGGTAAGTCCGGTATACAAATAAGGTGTAGAGAC
>QQUG01000235.1 GCA_008501705.1 Flavobacterium sp. | reverse complement strand
TCCCAGGTAAAAATTCCACCGAATGAATCCTCAAAAGAAAATCTGGCCATAATAGCATATTCCCCGCTCGTTTTGCTACCCATGAAGTCTGGCCGTTTTGGGTGTTTACAAGTACTTCAACAAATTCTTCTGTTACGCTTACGATCCTGAAATACAGCATGTCGTAATCCAGCTTCAGGTGGTCTGGGACCAGCCAGGGTGGGGCAGTAGCGATCTCATACTGATTATACTGGTTTCGTTTAAAAGTAATGCTATCGTAGGGCGAGTGATCCATAAGGGACTTCTCCAGGTTCAGGTTTCCGTAGAAATAAAGCGTGGGATTCTCATAATAGTTAGGTGTAAAAAATCCCATCCCGGAATCGACACTAATGGATTCATTTATTACTGGTGCCGGTTGTTTTCTCCCAGGAAATCGCAGCATAGCGGAAGGAGTCACTTTGGTAGGAGTTTTAGATCGCTGTTTAATTTCTTTGCTTTTTTCTTCCTGTAGTTTGTCCCATTGTCGGAATTCGTAAAATTTTATGCTCCAGGTAGTAAGTATGAGAACAAGCAGCACCCAGTTTATTATCTTAATGATCTTTAAGTTGAGGTGATATGCGATAAAGAAGGAAGCCACAAAGGCGATCCCGCCAAAAAGCACTCCATATCCCACGACGATGGCGCCTCCCGCCAGTCCCTGATTCTTACCAGCATCGATGGCTCCGGCATAGAACAAGCCTACTATAAAAAAACTTAGCAGCATTAAGAAGTAGAACCCTATACAGGCCGGTTTCAGTAATTTCTTCATAATTAAAAGTTCAGAGTTTTGGTAACTGTTTCACCTTGCTTCACCTCAATTGTGATCGTTTGAGATGCCTTGTCTTTGTTGGGGCCTAGCGGAACCACCTTTATTGTGTAAGTACCGGGATTTATTTTGAACTCGTTTCCTTTGGTATAACTCCTACTGCCTGCAACACTGGTTCCTGTATTCACTTCATTAACCTTAACCACACAATCTATAATCTCACCACCAAGTTTAGGATATACCTGTAAGACTCCTGTTTGGAATGTGTGATCTACCTCTGAAACCGTACCGGCTTCCACAGTGTATTGATTTGTCTCGGCAAATGTTTCGAGGCCTTTTATAACCAGTGCCTGAAAGCTTAGGGTATAAACTCCCGGGTTCACTTCCATTTCTTTGGTGACACCGTAGGTTCTGGTGCTTGCAACTACCTTACCTTCGGTATCCATAACTTTTACCATACAATCCCAGCCTTCTTTATTATTATAGCCGGTTACCTTTAATTTACCACCGTCGAAACTAATCTGCTTCACCGTCATTTCTTCTTCTACATTTTCAACGTTTGTAACACGAACACTAGTAACATCACTACCTAATGGTTTAGCGACCAGGTCGTAGGTTCCGGTTGGCAAGTACATATAACGTGTTTCCCCATAAGTTCTCAGAGTTCCCATTTCTTCATCGGTTCCTGCTTTATAAGCTTTTACATAGGCATCTATGGGAATACCATTCTTTACAGCAAGCACCCCAAAATTCCCTTTGGGCTTATCGACATTCTGTTCCACGGCTTCATCCAATACGTCTCCCAGTCCGCCGGCGTCAGCCGCATCGTAATAATTTCCTTCGCCTGCGGTGGCAGCGCATTTCAACTGTTCGGTTTCTCCTTTTTTAAGTCCGAAACCAATGATATGTAATTTAAAATCTATGCCTTCGGCTTTGGCGGCCTTAACTACGTCGCAAATATTTCCGTTGCAGGATTCGATTCCATCGGTAATGAGGATGATCGTAGCTTTTTCTTTTGAAGTGCGCAGTGTATTGATCACCAAGGTCGCCGAATACGCCAGAGGCGTTTTCCCCAAAGGTTTGATTGCCTTTATAGCTGTGGACACTTCCGAAGCAGAACCATTAGAAACATCCACAAGGAACTCCACATCCTTACAATCTCCCTTCTTACGATGTCCATAGGCAACTAGCCCCACATTTTGATTGGCAGGAAGTTCGGTGAGTGATGACGATAGAACACTGGAGGCGATCTCCATTTTGGTCTTCCCATCCATTTGTCCCCACATAGAGCCGCTGGCGTCGTAAATAAAGATGATGGGTGATGGTTCGGTTGTAGTTTGAGTAAGAGCGGTCTGAACCATGAATAACAGGCTCAGGAGAATGGCTATTCTTTTCATGTTGAAAGTATTGGTTAGGAGGAGTCCTTATAAAATTAATTAAAATGTTTAATAAGGAATAAACTTACAACCAGTAAGTTAGAGAGTCAATCGCCCGTTTGGGTGATTTTAGAATTTCGGAATATAAATAAGGCAAGCTATTATTATGGCTACTATGGCAGAGAAGAATACGGCTCCTGCCGCTACATCTTTAATATATCCTATCTTATTGTGAAAATCTGGGTGCACAAAATTCGCGATCTCCTCTGCCGCAGTGTTTAGGCCTTCTATACTCATCACCAAGCCAATAGCGAGGGTTTGTGCGATCCATTCGGTGGTAGAAATGTGAAAGTAGAAGCCGGCAGCGGTAATTACAATTGCAACGACCAGCTGAACCTGGATGCTGGCTTCATTTTTGATCAGCATCCAGGCTCCTTTAGCCGCATATTTAAAGCCCAGCAGGCGTTTACCAAGATAGGTGCCCCACATGTTAAAGTGCGTTTAACGCGGCTTCGTAATCGGGTTCCTGTCCTATTTCCGGTACTTGTTCTGTGTAAATCACTTTTCCGGTGTCGTCAAGTACCACCACGGCTCTAGAAAGGAGCCCGTCGAATGCACTTCCTACTGCCGTAACGCCATAATCAATACCAAACTTCCCAGTTTTAAAATCGGATAACATCACTACATTATCAAGCCCTTCAGCTGCGCAGAATTGCTGTTGTGTGAATGGAAGATCTTTAGAGATACATAATACCTTAGTGTTGGCAGCTTTTGCAGCTTCAGAATTGAACCTGCGTACCGAAGCCGAGCATACTCCAGTATTCACACTAGGGAAGATATTGAGTAAGAGTTTATGACCCGAAAAATCCTTCATGGTCTTCTCGCTCATATCGGTTGCTACTAATTTAAAATCCGGTGCCTGACTCCCAACCGCGGGAAGATCACCAATTGTTTCTGCGGGATTACCGCCTAAAGTTATTTTTGCCATAGTTTTTTTATTGGCTATAAAAATACATATTCAGATTTAAATATTCAGGACAAAAGTGATGAAAGGCGATAGCGGTTTCAATGCGGTAAAGAAACTACCCATCCGGGTGATTGATTAGAAACCCCCTAGCTTATATATTTGGTAGAATTATATGTAAAGGTAATAAAACCAGAAGTTTAGGGATCGTTTTTGGTTTAATGTAAAGCCTTTTCATTCACTAAATATTAGTCATGAACAAATTACTTTACACCGCACTATTACTCTGTTTATTTTCTGGTTTTGCTCAGGATATGGGATCACTTTCACCGGAGATGCAAGATCTTATTAACCGAAATAATTCAGGGTTTTTAGAATTCGATGTGCTAAAGTCTGAAAGTACAATAGGGGCGGGGATCTTTGGGCTGGCCGGGCAAAAGATTCCTGCACCATTGATAGAAAGTTTTAAAAGTGATGGGGGTACAGTACTTGTTATTGAAGAAGATTTTGAAGAACGCTGTACTAATGGCAAACAGGCGAAAACAGGATTGAACATGTGGGTGATGTACCTGGATGAAACCAATCCATTTAACTCGTTCAAGGCTTCAAAGAAAGACAAAAAAGCGTCACTGCAGATCCGTGGTACGATGGATAGATATGAACCTGGTCCAAATTTTTGTGAAAACCTGGAGATGGTAAAAGTGGAATCGGGTCTGGGTGCAATGTCTGTTAACTTCAGTACATATTTACATACGTCTCCCCGTCAGTTTCAGGTTTTGGAACAGGCATCATACCAGAGCGAAAAGATGAAACAACTTAAGGCGGTACAGGCGTTTTGGCGAGCCAATATTATGGGCTATCTGAAGTATATGAAAGAATATAAAGCAAAACCACATATTAGCAGAATAGGAGGTAACGGCAACCAACCGCCACCACCACCGCCACCGGCCCAAAGGGAACCGGTTAAAGCAGGAACAGAGGATGGAGAAGAAGAGGGATGGTTTTCGCAACGTGATGGTTTTGCCATCGCAAAGCATGCCATAGACGCCCTGTCTACGAGTATAGATGCGATCGATCTGGCGGGTAATGGTGCTAAGTTATTTGGAGCTGCTTTGAAATACGGAGGTAGCGTTAAAAAGGCAGCGTTGGATGTAGTAGCATCTGCAGCTAATCTTGCAGGCCTGGATGTGAACTCAATGAGTGAGGAACATATCTATCAAACCATAGATATGATGGTAGCTGCTTATGCAAAGAATAATGAGAAATATGCTAATAATGGAAATGCGGTTGCCAGTGAATTGGAACGTAAATCGAAAATACCGGTAAATGACAAACGCTATTATAAAGAAGCAGTGGACACAGGTAGAATGTTATATCAGTTAAACGATATGTTCAATGACCTGGATGCTGCTGAAGAGGAACTAGCTGCCATAAAATATCCGGAAGGGGCTGTGAGTGGTAAGATCTACGGTCCCGGATTAAATCAGAACATTACAAGCTGGAAAATAGAAGGTCAACCTGTTATCACTATTGCAAATTCGACTGCACTTGAAGAAAGTAAAGCGATGGCGAGCCCGCAAATGCTTAACGAATTGAAAGATATGGGATACGATATTCCGGAAGAGATCCTGAATATGGATATTGATGCCATGCTAGAGAAGGCACAGGCCGGAGCTAATGGGAAAATTGACATTGACCTCGAGGCACCTCTGCTCAATGGAATAATGTCTACCACACATACCGTGAACATACAGGGAAATAAAATTCAGAATTATTTGATCATATTCGCGGTTAGCAGCCCTAATGAGGCTACTACGGTAGACTGGTTTACTGCTAATACGATTTTTACAGGAGGATCGAATGATGAAACTGAGAAACCAAAATCAAAAAAGTTGTATCTGGCAGTAGATGGCAACGATTCCAACCCGGGAACTGAAGAGGCTCCGTTCGCAACCATGCAACGCGCTCTGGAGGAATCCCTGGTGCACAGACAAAATAAAAAAGCAGTCACTATTTATGTAGCCGATGGGGTTTACCGTCAGTCGGCCGAAGTAGACTGGACCACATCTTTAGGATTACCACCGCTTAATATACAAGCCGCCAACAAGCATAGTGCCATCTTCATTGGCTCGGAACCAGTAGACCCATCTGTGCATTGGACTCCAAACCTGAATAAGGAAATAGGGGGGTGGACAGCACCCTTACCACTGCATCAGGAACAATGGACCTATACGCCGGGTGGAAATCCAATGAGCAACCCGGCACCCGTGCTAAGCATTAATGATAAGATGCTATTTCATCTAGCCGCGTTGCCTCCGCAAGCCAAAGGGTTTTATTCCTTCGGAACCACTCAAATTACAGTAGGGGCGCCCCAAGGTGTTGACGATATGAACAATCTAACCAACATAGAGATCTCAACAAGAAAGTATGCCATCAAGATACGAGGTGGTGGACCAATCACAATAAACGGGTTACGATTTCAGAATTATCCGTACCCGGCACCAAACAATACTCCTGGCGTAGATCACGACGGAACTATTAGTTTATTGGGCTGCAAATTTCAGTAAAAAAAGACAAAGTTTGAAACAGGCTGGGCTAAATAAGTTTTTTCCTGATAGCTGTAGATACAGCTTCGGCTCTGTTATGTACGTGTAATTTTTTGTAGATATTCTTAATATGTGCTTTCACGGTGTTGGTTGAAACAAAGAGATCTTCGGCGATCTTCTTATTATTAGCCCCACCGCATAGTTTCTCAAGCACTTCGATCTCACGCTCCGAGAGTGGTGTGGACGATCTCGGTCTAAACGAATCGATGATCTTTCTTGCTATGGACGGACTCATAGGTGCCCCGCCTTCATATACTTCGCGTATACCCGAGAGGATCAATTGCGGATCATTGCTTTTAACAAGATAACCAACAGCACCACTTTGAAGTGAGTTAAAGACAGAGGTTGAATCTTCATGAACGGTTAACATTACAATGTTAAGATCGGGTGCTAACTTAGTTAGCTGTGGTAAGGCTTCTATACCCGAGATTCCCGGAAGATCGATGTCGAGTAACAATACATCGGGTAAATTCTCGCTTAAGCCATCTATTGCATTTTCTGCAGAGGTATAAGCTCCGGTTACTTTAAAACCTTCAGAATTATTGATGATCTGGGTTAGAGACGATCTAATTAACCCGTCGTCCTCAACGATACTTACACATATATTCCGAGTTTGTGACATATTCAGAATAAATATAGTGTAAAAAACAGCTCTCGTTACTCACCCAATTGGGTAATTGGTATCTCAAGTATTAATTCGCACCCTTTCCCGGCCCGGGTTCGAATCTCAATTTGTGCATGGATCTCCTCGGCTCTTTCCTTCATGTTTTTAAGTCCGTTGCCTCCGGATGTGTTTGTGTTATCAAAGCCACAGCCATCATCCTTTAATGATAGAAGTAGTGTTGCCGAGACAATTTCAGCCGTAAAACTAATTAGTAAGGGGTTCCCGTGCTTGATACTATTGTGAACAGACTCTTTCAGGATTAACAGCATATGCCTGCGTTGGGCCATATTTAGCTGCTCATGCCGTAATTCGGGAGAGAATTCATTGGAGTTAAATTGAACTCCGGCAAGTTCGCAGAATTTCCCTGCGAAATCGGTAAATCTAAGGAGGGTGTCATACACATTATCCTGAGAAGGGTCCAAAGCCCAGATAAAGTCGCGCATTCCGGTATTAAGATCCTGCAGATTATCACTTAGTTGCCTGATCTGTTCCTGAATCTGAGGGTCACCCTGGGTTTGTTGTTTTACCAATTCGGTGATAAGGGCGATCCTGGTGATCTTCGTACCCGCTTCATCGTGGAAGTCCTTAGAGCTTCGTTTTCGGAATGATTCACGCTCCTCAACCCTGGCCTTTTCGATCTCTGTAAGAAGTCTTAATTTTTCAGTGGCGCGATAGATTCGGTATTTCATAAATAGGTAGAATAGCGTTCCTAACAACAGTGCATAGAACAAATAGGCATACCAGCTCGACCATGGCGGGGTACTTATATGAATCCCCAGAGAGGCACCCTTTGTGTTCCATATACCATTATTATTGGCAGCTTGAACATGAAAGGTGTAATCACCTGGCGCAAGGTTAGTGAAGGTCACAGAACGAAGATCTCCAGCTTCTATCCATTCGTCCTTCAAACCCTCTAGCTTATATCGATATTTGTTCATTTCCGGGCTTACATAACTCAATCCCACATAATCGAGAGTGATCATATCGTGCTTCCAGGATAGAAAAATGTCATCGAGGCTTGCCAAGGTTTTAGGTAGGGTAAAATTATCGGCTCGGGAACTAATTCCTACCGGTACCGGCTTATTACTCAATAAAAGGTTAGTAATAACTACTTTGGGAGGATAGCTATTTCCTGCAATACTATCCGGATTGAAAATATTTAGTCCGTCTACTCCACCAAAGTAAAAATTACCCTTATCATCTTTGAAATATCCGTTCTGATTAAATTCGTTGCTTTGGAGACCATGACTTATATCGTAGGCTTTATTCACCCTGCCTGTTTGCTTATCGAATTCTACAATTCCTTTATTTGTGGAGGTCCATAAGGCATTGTGATCGTCTTCCAGTATTCCGTAGATTACATCATTTGGGAATCCTTCTTCTTTACTGAAATTGAGAAATAAGGAATCCTTTTCGGATGAACTGTTTTGAAGGAGTTTAAACATATCCTTTTGTAAATTGGGAATAAATTTATTCAGTCCTCCATTGGTTCCAACCCAGAGTTGGTGTTCATTATCCTCATGAAGCGAAAGCACCAGATCGTTACTCAGACTATTGAGATTGTTCGAACTGTGCTGAAAGTAGATAAATTGCTCGCTATCCGGATCAAATAAGTTTAAACCCCCTGTAGCTGTACCCAGCCAGACATTTCCATAACTATCTTCGAGTATGGTAAACACATAAGAATGAGCAGGCCCCGATCCGTCTTTGTTAGCAGGATATTTTCTAATAGTGTTTTTTACGGGATTATACATCCATAAACCAGCGCCGCCAGTTCCCAGCCACAAATTTCCTGTCTTGGATTCTTCAATAAAATGAATGGATCTTCCGGTTGCAGTCTCATTGTAGGGATTTATTTTATTGAACTGCTCATTAGTTTCTATTTTGTATAATCCATCAGAACGGGTACCAATCCATTTATTACCCTCGCTATCCTTGTATAGACATAGAATATAGTTGGAATGCAGATTGTTTTTTCCTTCACTTTTTCTGAAGACTTTAAACTGGTTTGTATTCTTGTTATAGAGGTTTAGGCCATCTGTGGTGCCTATCCAGAATAAGCTGTCATTTTCCTGTATAAAGGAATTTACATTCTTACTACTTAATCCGGGCTTTCCCGGAATATTTCTAATATGGATGAAATCCGGATGAAGTGTTTCCAGGATATTGAGGCCATTTCGGGTACCTATCCAGATCACCTTGTCTTCAGATTGGAATAAAGAAGTAATGTAACCATGCGTTAGGCCCTTATTGTCTTCAGGATCACTCTGGTAGATCTCAATTTTATCAGTATCCGGGTTATACCTTATAATCCCAATATTTGATCCTATAATCAAATCACGGTTATTAAGTACCAGGAGTTTTCTAAGCGATGGGACACGTTCCTTAATGGTGATCTCTTTGGAAGTAAATAGCAGACGGTCGGTTTTAGAACTTGGATCTATCTCAATCACGGCATTGGTGGTAAGCACGTAGATGAGCCCGTTTAAGTTTTGAATATCTGAAATATCCTCTATCTCCACTTGATTAGTAAAGGGGCTGGATCGAAAATGTTCGGCCTGCAGTGTTTGGGTATTGAAATAGGTAAGGCCTTCCGAACTTCGTAGCCAGAGATTAGCATTATCATCCGCTTCAACAATGCCGATATAATTATCTTTTAGGTGATCATCTGTTGAATTCTCGGAAAGAAATATTTCACTTTTGTGGGTTTCTTTGTTGAATCTAATAAGGCCCTCATTACTGCCTATCCATAAATTACCGTCTGGAGTTTCAAGTATGGAAAACAGGCGATCGCTAGGAAATCCTTCCGAATTCTCAGAGTTTTTTTTAAAATATTGAATCTTACCACTATCGAGGTGTAAACAATTCAATCCTCCACCAAAAGTTGCGATCCACAGCCTATTTTGTGAGTCTTCATATAGATCCCATATATAGTTATTGCTTATACTGTTGGGATTGGATCGTTCAACCCTGTATTGTAGAAAATCGTATCCATCGTATCGGTTGAGTCCGTCCTGAGTACCAAGCCACATAAACCCTTTACTGTCCTGATAGACAACATTCACCGAATTTTGTGAGAGTCCGTCATCAATAGTTAAATGGCTAAAAGAACCAACAGGGGTCTGGGCTAGCAAACATGGGCCATAGGCTATAAGGATAGCCAAAAATCTGTTACAAAGTCTTTCCCCCATTTTTAAAACTTTATATCCTTTAAAAGGTCATTGCTTGACGAACACCTTACTAAAAAGCATATATGGATCGCAGGCCCAGGTAATTATTTGAACCGGATTTTATCCTTATATCATTCTTTAGTTAGAATTTTTATTGGTAAGCTCCCGGATCTTTATCCTGAACGCGGCAAAGATCAAGGTCATAAACGGACTCAACCAGTTAAATACCGCATATCCGAAGTAATCCAGTACCGGCACACCTAGTACGCCGCTCTGGTACGCCCCACAGGTATTCCATGGCACAAGTACCGAGGTTACCGTACCACTATCTTCCAGGGTTCTTGAAAGGTTCTCCGGGGCCAGGCCTTTATCTTTAAATGCTTTGCTGTACATCTTTCCGGGAACAACGATCGCAAGATATTGATCTGAAGCAGTTAGGTTTAAGGCAAGACAACTAAACACCGTACTGGCAAACAAGCCGAATGTGGTGTGAAATAATGACAATAACCCCCTGCTAATTCGTGCAAGCGCACCAATAGCATCCATAACGCCGCCAAATACCATGGCACAAATTATTAACCATATGGTACCCAGCATTCCACTCATCCCTCCAGCTGAGAAAAGATCGTTAAGTGCAGCATTATCTGTGGCCACAGCCGTATCTACAGTGATCGCATTTAAAATTCCCTTATATGCATTGGTGAAATTCATGGAAGTACCGCCCCCTATGGTTGCGACGATGTCAGGCTGGAAAATAAGTGCAGCAATGGCGCCAAATATTGTTCCTGCCAGTAAAGCGATTAATGGAGGTGTTTTTTTTATGATCATTATAATTACCAGCACCGGAACTATAAAGAGCCAGGGATTTATATTGAACGAAGCATCTATAGAACTTAGAATTGAGGCTGTATCTGCTACACCTTCCGGCTCCAGGCCAAAACCTATAAAAATAAAGACGACTAAGGTGATCAGAATGGTAGGTACCGTAGTATATGTCATATATTTTATATGCGTAAAAAGATCGGTTCCAGCCATAGCAGGTGCAAGATTAGTTGTGTCACTAAGAGGTGACATCTTATCTCCAAAATAAGCTCCAGAGAGCACAGCACCGGCAGTCATTCCCAGCGAAATTCCTAAAGCTTCGGCTATTCCTATCAATGCAATACCTACAGTTGCTGAAGTGGTCCAACTGCTCCCCGTGGCAATCGAAATCACTGCACAAATGATCACGCAGGAGGCAAGAAATATGGTGGGATTAAGGATTTGTAAACCGTAGTAGATCATAGTTGGAATTACGCCACTTATAAGCCAGGTTCCGGCCAACGCGCCTACCATAAGAAGAATAAGTAGCGCTCCGGTAGTAGATTTTACATTTTCGGCTACTTCTTCTACCATTCTCTTGTAACTAACCTTGTTAAAAGTTCCAACGATCGCAGCCACAGCACCACCTAAGAGAAGAATAAACTGATTACTACCACTAAGGGCATCATCTCCAAAGACATAAACATTGTAGAACAACATACCAACCAAAGCTATTACCGGAATAAGTGCTTCCCATATATTTAACTCAATATTCTCAACAATTTTTTGGTCTTGTATTTTAATTTCTGAAATGTTCTCTTCGTCTTTCATTTATGTACTTTTTTCGACTTGTAATGTTACGATTTTGTATTTGCATTGGCAAATGAGACAAAAAAGGTCTTTTGCACAACCAAAAGCGGGAGGCCCAATTGTTATTATATATCAATGTATATACCATATAATCTTGCACTTATCTCGCTTTGTTTAAATTAAGTGTATTATGAAATCTTCATTGTTAGCTATCGTATTTTTATTTTTTCTGAATTTTATTTTTGTCCAGGCAGGTATGGGTATCCTTGTGCCCGAC
>QQUG01000212.1 GCA_008501705.1 Flavobacterium sp. | reverse complement strand
TTCACCTGCTGGATCTGTTTCATGAAATCGTCGAAACCAAATTGGTTCTTTGCAATTTTCTTCTGAAGTTTTCTGGCCTCTTCCTCATCGAACTGCTCCTGTGCACGTTCCACAAGGGAAACAACAGCTCCCATACCCAGGATCCTGTCTGCCATACGAGACGGATGAAATACATCTATAGCATCCATTTTTTCCCCGGTCCCTATAAATTTTATAGGTTTATCTACTACGCTCTTAATGGAGATGGCTGCACCTCCTCGAGTATCACCATCTAATTTTGTAAGTACTACCCCTTCAAAATTAAGTCGGTCGTTAAAGGTCTTGGCCGTGTTAACTGCATCCTGCCCTGTCATGGAATCCACCACAAACAAGGTTTCATTGGGCTTGATGGCGGAGTGGATATTTGCGATCTCCGTCATCATTTCCTCGTCCACTGCCAATCGCCCTGCCGTATCGACGATCACCACATTAAAGCCATTTTGTTTGGCATGCGCGATTGCTTTGGTGGCAATCTCAACCGGGTCCATATTTCCTTCTTCAGAAAATACTTCCACCCCGATCTGCTCACCTACAACATGCAATTGATTTATTGCGGCAGGTCTGTAAACATCACAAGCTACGAGAAGAGGATTTTTGGATTTCTTTGTTTTCAGGAAATTTGCAAGTTTCCCGGAGAAGGTTGTTTTACCGCTACCCTGCAGACCCGACATTAGAATCACGCTGGGAGTACCACTTAGGTCTATACCCGCGGTGTCGCCACCCATAAGCTCGGTGAGTTCGTCCTTAACGATCTTCACCATTAACTGTCCCGGTTGCAAGGTGGTCAATACATTTTGACCCAGTGCTTTTTCTTTAACGCGATTGGTGAATTCCTTGGCCGTTTTAAAATTCACATCGGCATCCAGTAATGCGCGGCGAACTTCCTTCAGGGTTTCGGCTACATTTACTTCTGTGATACTGCCATGCCCTTTTAATACGTGTAAGGCCTTATCGAGTTTATCGGTTAAATTATTGAACATTTGCGTGCTTCGGTTTTAAGAATTGCAAAGATACAAATTGAGGGGGTTGTTACAAACTATGACTTCATATTAAGTACGCATTCATTAAGCATCATTCGCTTCAGAAAAAATAATGAAAGAAAATTCATTCAGACCTGATATAGTAAAATGTCGTACCTTTAATTAATTGTATTTCAGTAATTTATTCTTCTCTCCCCATTTTTCTATCCATACTGGTGTTAGGTTAAATCGATCTTCAGAATTAAGATCGGTGACAGATTTGTTATTAACTAAACCAATATAAAATGAAAACCAAACACTTTATCAATTCGCTATTAATGATTTTCCTGCTTTCTATGTTCAGTGGAATATCTCAGGAAAAATCTGCCCAGATGTACTGGATACATGAAGATCATGTAAAGCCCTCCATGGTAGGGGAATACGAGGCTGTATCGAAAGAACTCGTAGCAGCCTGTAAAAAGCACAGTGTGGAAGACGCCAAATGGATCACCCTTGCATCCGATAATTTCAACTATATCTATGTAGGTGAAATAGATAAAATGGGCGACCTGGACGAGAATATCTTCGCTGGACTTTACGAGAAGATGGGGAAAGAAGCATTCTCCGGCCTGTTCGATAGAATGGACAAATGCTATTCGGACCACGTAGATTATATCATTACCCTGGATAAGGATCTGTCTTATCAACCGTCGGGTATCGACCAAATGCCGGAAGGTAAATACTATCGAAATAATGTACGGTATTTCGTCACCCCGGAAAACTATGATAAGGGATATGAAATAGCCAAGAAATACAAAAAGTTATTCTCGGAGAAAGGGTCTAAAATGTATTACCGAGTTTATCGAAGTGGCTTTGGTGCAGAAGGAACCTTCTTTATGGTGGCTATTGCTGCTGAAAGTCCTGAAGCTTATGAGCGCATGTCGGCCGATAACAATAAACTTCTCGGGGAAGCCGGAGCTAAATTAAACCAGGAGCTTATGGGTATTATCTCCAAAATGGACGAAATGCAGGGCTGGATGCGTACCGACCTAAGTTATATGGGAAATTAATTAAATCAACTAAACCAAATAAGATAAGATATGAAAAAATTAGCATTATTAGCAGTAGTTGGATTGTTACTCTTTGCCTGCAAACAGGGTGAGATGAGATACACACAAAGCTCTGCAGAAATTGATTCGTTTAAAGCTATAATAGATGCTTACGAAGCTGCCGACTGGCAAACCTATACCTCTAAGTTTGCAGATTCGGCCAAAGTATATCACAATACTGATGACAAGGCAATGACCGCAGCTGAAACGGTGGAGACACATAAGCAAAACACAGCAGCACTCTCGTCTTACGGTTTTGATGATGAAAAGGGAGATGTGGAAATGGTGGTAACCGATAAAGGTGAGACCTGGGTTAATTTTTGGGGGGTTTGGAATGCGACCATCGCATCCAACGGTCAGAAATTAATGATCCCCGTCCATGTTACCGCTCAGTTTGTGGATGGCATGGTAGTTAAAGAATACGGATACTGGGATAACGCTCCATTGATGAAAGCCATGGAAGCAGCTGCGGCTGCCGCCGAAGCAGCTGAAGATGAAACAGATGTAACCGATACTAGTGATTAATTCGGTTTGAATGAAAAAAGCCGCGGTGATCTACCGCGGCTTTTTTTATTATTTCTTCAACCATCTTCTAAGTAGCAGGATGAGCACAATTGCCAATAGTAGCAGTGGCCAAATGTGGATGAAGAATAATAGAATGGACTCTATCATCTTCCAACCAAATAACAAGGCATCCTTAGCTTTATCTCCAAAGGGCTTTTTATAAGAAGTAGGTTCTTCTTTGTATTCTACCGTTTCGTACAGATCGATCTGAATCGTACTGTACGCAACCTGATTGGTTAGATACTTCAGCCTCCCCTGAGCCGATTCGAT
>QQUG01000219.1 GCA_008501705.1 Flavobacterium sp. | reverse complement strand
ATCATTAATCTAAAACTTAATTAATTATGAAAAAACTACGACTATTTATTATGGCGTTGGCTGTAGGTACTGTTGGTGCATTTGCACAGGTAGCCGAAGCTGGGCCTGCCGGACCAGCTCCTAATGGTAATACACCTGATGCATTATTTGATCTTCAGTACATTATCGACGTTGGAGTTAATGGAAGTATTGGAGCACAGTCTCAAGCGGGTGTTGCATTTATCAACAACGAATGGTGGGTGTCTACCTGGAACACAGATCAGATTCACATTCTTGATGCCGCCGGAGCATTTATTCAAACAATTGTTGTTCCTGGAGTAACTGGAACACGTTCTTTAACCACAGACGGAACAAACCTTTATTTAGGAACTGCGGGACTTAGTATCTACGAGGTAGACCCTGTAGCTATGACGGTTTCCAATACTATCAATATCACAACAGGTTCATCTGCGTCTGCCAGAATGGTAACATATGATGAAACTCTTGATGGTGGTAATGGTGGTTTCTGGATCGGTAACTTTGGTTCAGACATCGCTTCTGTAGACATGAGTGGAAATGAGCTTTCTGTAATTACTGCAGCAACTCACGGAACTACTATCTATGGTGGAGCTATTGATAACGTTTCTGCAGGTGGGCCATTCCTATGGATCCATGATCAGAATGGTGTAGCTCCTAGCCGTGACTTCATTGTTCAGTTAGAGCTTCCTGCTGGAACACCAACTGGAGTTGTTTACGACTTTACAGCAGATGGTGCCAGCGCAGGTGCAACCGATGTTCTTGCGGGTGGATTGTTTATCACAAACGAAGTTGATCCTGCTATGTGGCAGATGATCGGTCTTTGTCAGTGTACTCCTTCTAACTTGATCTTCGGACTTGAGTTACTTCCTATCGCAGGTGTTGGAGACAACGCACTTACAGATTTTTCAATTGCTCCTAACCCAGCAAACGGAAGTACTGTAACTATTAACACTGGTATCCAGGCTGAAATGCAGGTTGCTGTATTTGATGTTCTTGGAAAGCAAGTGATTAACACAGTTCTTACTAATAACGAATTAAGTGTTGAAGGACTTAATGCCGGAGTTTATATGGTACAGGTTACTCAGCAAGGAAGTACAGCTGTTAAGAAATTAGTTGTAAAGTAATTGCCACTTGAATTGAAAACCAAAGAGCCACATCGATAAGATGTGGCTTTTTTGTTCGTATATCTAACCATATTTTTTGGCTTTGACTTTTTTCAGCCGTATTTTTGTACATCTTAAATCTTCGAAAAGAATACCATAATGGGATTTATATCTTCTTCTGTTGCCCGTAAGGTTGCCATGGCACTTTCCGGTCTGTTTCTCGTCTTTTTCATTGGACAGCATTTTGTAATAAATATTTTATCGGTGATTGATCCGGACACCTTTAATTCCTGGTCGCATTTTATGGGAACAAATGGCCTGGTGCAATTCCTGCTCCAGCCGGTTTTGATCTTCGGGGTGATATTCCATTTTATAATGGGATTCATTCTGGAATATCAAAACCGCAAGGCAAGAGCCATTAATTATAAGTCCTTCAAAGGGAACAGTAATTCCAGTTGGGCCTCACGGAATATGCTTATCTCCGGGGTGGTTATCCTGGCCTTCCTCGGTTTACATTTTTACGATTTTTGGGTGCCGGAGATCGTTCATAAATACATCGAATCTCACCCGGAAGACCCTGGCCGTTATTTTCCGGAACTGGTGCATAAGTTTGAAAGTCCGGTGAGAGTTGGACTATACACCCTGGCCTTTATACTGCTCATCTTCCACTTGTGGCACGGATTTTCTTCGTCATTTCAGAGTGTTGGATTCAACAACAAGTATTCCCGGGCACTTAAAGGCTTTACTAGACTTTACGCTGTACTAATTCCGTTAGGTTTTGTATTTATAGCCCTTTACCATCATTTCAATCAATTACCCCACTAAAAAGCAGAAGATATGTCGAAATTGAATTCAAAAGTACCTAAAGGACCTTTAAGTGAAAAGTGGACAAAACACAAAAATGAAATAAATCTGGTTAACCCGGCGAATAAACGTAATATAGATGTGATCGTGGTGGGGACCGGGCTGGCCGGTGGTAGTGCCGCTGCTACACTGGCAGAACTTGGCTATAATGTAAAGACCTTCTGCTATCAGGATTCTCCGCGCAGGGCACACTCTATTGCTGCACAGGGAGGGATCAACGCAGCTAAAAACTATCAGGGTGATGGCGATTCTACTTACAGATTATTTTACGATACCATAAAAGGTGGTGACTACAGATCCAGAGAAGCCAATGTGTATCGCCTGGCAGAAGTTTCTGCCAATATAATAGACCAATGCGTTGCTCAGGGAGTGCCTTTTGCACGCGAGTACGGAGGTTTGCTCGATAATCGTTCCTTCGGGGGTGTATTAGTGTCCAGAACATTTTATGCCAAAGGTCAAACTGGACAACAACTACTTTTAGGAGCTTATTCGGCGATGAACCGGCAAATTAACCGTGGCAAGATAAAACCTTATAACCGTCATGAGATGCTTGATCTTGTGATCGTTGACGGAAAAGCCAGGGGGATCATTGCACGAGATATGGTCACAGGGGAACTTGAACGACATTCAGCCCATGCCGTGGTAATTGCCAGCGGAGGATACGGAAATGTATTCTACCTCTCTACCAATGCAATGGGAAGTAATGTAACGGCCTCCTGGAAGATCCATAAACGAGGAGCTTATTTTGCAAATCCATGCTACACTCAGATACATCCAACCTGTATCCCTGTTTCGGGGGATCATCAATCTAAACTTACCTTAATGTCTGAGTCGCTTCGAAATGACGGTAGGATTTGGGTTCCGAAGAAAAAAGAAGATGCCATAGCTATACAACAGGGGAAACTTAAACCTGTAGACCTGGCCGAGGAAGATCGAGACTATTACTTGGAAAGACGTT
>QQUG01000228.1 GCA_008501705.1 Flavobacterium sp. | reverse complement strand
GGCGAGATTTTGAACAAAGGTTGGTGTGGCTTGCACCTCCTGTTGCTGGAGCAAAATTAAGGCAATACTAAGCAGACCACTGAATCTAAGCGGAAGTATCGAATACAAATCCTTATAGAAAGATTTTTTTCTCATACATAAGTATCGCAATGGGGCGGTATAGCGGGGGTTACAGCCATCAATAAGGAATTTGAAGCGCCTGTTGGTTTATAACTCCCTATGCGCTATGAGGTTTGCGATGTTATTTATTACATTAATAACTATACCAAAAATAGCCATTTAATTGGCAGAATGTAGTAATTTACCTACAATTCGATAAGTGGGATAAGAACATCGATTAACGGAAGGATTTTTCTTACATTTTACTAATAACCTATTGCTGTATCGTCTCCTCTCGGGTCGGCTCCACCTTCCAATTTACCGTCCGGACGAACCAGGATCGCATCTACTTTACCAATAATTGGGTCCACCTGAGTGTTTTCGGGGTATCCCAGGCTTTCCAGCTCTTTAATTAATTCCTTCGGAAATTCACCTTTCTCATAGCGAATTGCATCTGGAAGCCACTGATGATGGAACCTGGGTACGGAAACTGCTTGCTGCATACTCATCCCGAATTCTTTAACATTCAGGATAGTTTGCAATACGGAGGTGATAATTGTAGCTCCTCCCGGTGTGCCAACCACCATCCATAGCTTACCGTCCTTCTCTACTATGGTAGGCGTCATCGAGCTTAACATTCGTTTATGTGGCGCTATGGCATTGGCCGCGCCGCCTGTAAGTCCGTACTCATTGGGAACCCCGGGTTTCGCACTAAAATCGTCCATTTCATTATTCAAAAAGAAGCCCAGTTCTTTTACATAGAGTTTCGAACCATAGGCCGAATTAAGTGTAGTAGTGAGTGAAGCGGCATTGCCGTATTCATCGACTATAGAGAAGTGCGTGGTCTCGGTGCCTTCCCGGATCGTTAAGGTCCCTGGTTTTATAATTTCTGAAGGGGTGGCTGCTTCAAAAGAAAAATTTTCCATTCTTCTGTTTAAATAATAGTCCGAAAGCAATGAATCCACAGGGATATCCACAAAATCGGGGTCGCCGAGAAAATCACTCCTGTCTGCGTAAGCCCTGCGTTCCACTTCAGCCAGAATTTGGATGTATTTCCTGCTGTTATGTCCGTACTCCTGCAGTGGGTAGGGTTCCAGCATTTTCATGGCTTGTGCCAGGCATATTCCACCGCTGGAAGGCGGTGCCATAGAGATTATATTTAGATCTTTATAGCTAAACTCTATTACTTCCCGCCATTCCGATTCGTAGGCGGCCAGGTCTCTCATAGTAATAATACCTCCTCTCGATTGGATAAAATCCACCATAATTCTGGCTGTTTCGCCATGGTAGAATTCGTACAGGCCATTTTCCGAGATACGGCTTAGTGTTTCCGCCAGGGCGGTATTTGCAAATACATCACCGGCTTTTACTGTAGACGAATATATAGTCTCCTCTCCTGTTACCTCCAGGATCTCCGGTCCGTATTTCTTGAATCGATCTGCCTGTTTCTCGGTTAGTAGAACACCTTTTGTGGCCAGTTCTATTGCAGGTTCTATAAGAATTTCCATGGGTAAGGATCCCAATTTATCATGAATGGCGAATAATCCTGAAATAGTTCCCGGAACCCCAACCGAAAGAGCTCCCTTCTTACTCTTATCCTTCATAAAATTTCCTTCAGCGTCCAGGTACATATCCCTATGCGCCTTTATCGGAGCTTTTTCTCGAAAATCGATACTGCCAATTTCACCATACTGGGTGCGGTATACTAAAAATCCGCCGCCGCCCAGGTTTCCGGCGTAAGGATAAGAAACGGCGAGTGCCAGTTCTACTGCGATAGCAGCATCGTAGGCATTGCCGCCCATTTTCAGAATTTCAACACCAATTTGTGAAGCTTCTTCCCGGGCCGAAACTACCATAGCATTCTCTGCTATAACTCCTTCAATGATGGCATTGGGCGTTTCCTGTTTGGGTTCTGTTTTGCAGCTTACTACAAAAAGTAACAGAAATAAGTACAAGAGTTTGTTCATAGTTCTTGTAGTTTATTTTTAGTATAGGTTATAAGGTCGTCGAAAAAGGAGGTGAACTCTGCTTCAAATTCATCATAGAATTCCTCAAGTTCCAAGACAGCCAAATTCATTTTAGACCGATTTTTGGTACGCACGTTCATTTGAGATAGTATTGTGCTTATGCCTTGTATGCTGGCATAACTTAACAACCAGTTATCGGATATCATATAGGGCATCATCCGCTGAATTCGCGCGGGGAGAATCTCAAAATTATCCCGAAGCAGGTTATAGAAATTGTTCACGTACTCTTCCAGGGGTAGATCATGATATTTTACCCAGTTTTTAGCAAGGAAATGATCGTACAATATGTCGACGATCACTCCGCTGTAATGTCCGTAATTCTCGTGGAGTCTTTTGGTACTCTGCCGCACAGTGGGATGTGCATCTGTATAACTGTCTATAGCGCGGTGTAGTAATATACCTTTCTGAATCTTAGGCGGATATTTAAGATAGCGTTTTCCCTTTATCCCATCGGCTATAAAATTGCCAAGCGTAATTCCTTCATCATCACCTGAAAGATAAATATGTGCGAGAAAATTCATTAGCACAATTTACAAAAACGGACAATGAATATTAGGTATAAAAAGTATCTTTGTGGGAAATTTATTTGAAGCATGACCCTAATTAAATCTATATCAGGAATTCGAGGTACGATCGGTGGAAAACAGGGCGAGAATCTTACTCCCTTAGATGCCGTAATGTATGCAGCAGCCTATGGAGTTTACATAAAGAAACAACGCAATAAGGAGAATTACAGGGTAGTAGTGGGACGAGATGCCCGTATCTCCGGAGAAATGATCCAGCAATTGGTAATGAATACCCTGGTAGGGCTGGGAATTCATGTGATCGATCTCGGCCTTTCTACAACTCCTACGGTAGAAATGGCAGTTACTCTTGAACATGCAGATGGTGGTATCATTCTTACTGCAAGTCATAATCCAAAACAATGGAATGCACTTAAATTACTGGATCACAACGGAGAATTTTTAAATGCCAGTGCAGGTCAGCAGATCCTGGACCTGGCTGCTTCCGGGGATATTAGTTTTTCTGAAGTAGATGAGCTTGGCCGGATCACCGTGAACGATGCCTATATCGATATGCATATCGATGAGATCCTGGATCTGCCTCTGGTAAATAAGGCAGCCATAGATAAGGCAAACTTCCGGGTGGTTGTAGATGGTGTGAATTCAACCGGTGGGATAGCCGTACCACTTTTACTGGAAGCCCTGGGCGTACATGCTGTAAAATTATTTTGTGAGCCTACGGGTCACTTTCCACATAATCCCGAGCCTTTAAAGGAGCATTTAACAGACCTCATGGAGAAGGTAGTGGCCGAAAAAGCCGATTTTGGGATCGTCGTGGACCCGGATGTGGATCGACTGGCATTTGTGGATGAAAAAGGTGAAATGTTTGGGGAAGAATATACCCTGGTGGCAGTTGCAGATTATATACTGAAACACAAAAAAGGAAATACCGTATCTAATATGTCTTCCTCGCGTGCCCTGAGGGACGTATCCGAAAAACACGGAGGAAACTATTTTGCCAGTGCAGTGGGGGAGGTAAACGTGGTGCAGATGATGAAAGATACCAATGCGGTGATCGGTGGAGAAGGAAATGGAGGGATCATTTATCCGGACCTTCATTACGGTCGAGATAGCCTGGTAGGGATCGCCTTATTTTTAAGTCATTTGGCCGAAAGTAATGTTTCTGTGAGTGAACTTCGGAAGGAGTACCCGGCTTATTTTTCGAGCAAAAAGAAGATTCAGCTTACACCCGAACTCGATGTAGATAAGATCTTAAGAATGATGGAAGCTAAATACGCTTCCGAAGAAATAAATACGATAGACGGTGTGAAAATAGATTTTAAGGAAAACTGGGTGCATCTTCGGAAGTCAAACACCGAGCCCATAATTAGGATCTATACAGAGGCAAAATCGCAACAAGAAGCCGATGTTCTTGCCGACAGGTTCATCGCTGAAATAGAAGCGATCGCGAATAGTTAAGATTTAGTACTTTTACATAAAACATCAAGTTCAATGCTTAAGACGACGGAAATATTAGGAACTAAGTTGGAGGCCTATTTCGCTTCCTTCAGAGAGAATATTCTTGGCATTGATCAAACCTTCGATTCGCCATTTGGCACTAAAACTATAATCTATACCGATTGGACCGCCAGTGGCAGGTTATACGGGCCCATAGAGGACAAAATGATCCATACCTTCGGACCATTTGTGGCGAATACGCATACCGAAACCACGGTGACCGGTACTACAATGACGCACGCTTATCACGAAGCGCGTTCCATAATTAAAGAGCATGTCAATGCCGGGGAGGACGATGTACTCATCACTACCGGAACAGGCATGACTGGAGCCGTGAATAAATTTCAGCGAATCCTTGGAATTAAGATCCCCGAGCAGGTTAAAGATCAGTTGCGTATAAAAGATGAGGACAGGCCAGTGGTTTTTGTTTCTCATATGGAGCATCACAGCAACCAGACTTCATGGTTGGAGACCATTGCTACGGTAGAGGTTATTCCTTGTGATGAGACCGGGTTGTTTTGCCTGGACAATCTAAAGAAACTTCTGGAGAAATACAGTTCGAGAGACATTAAGATCGCCTCCATAACCAGTTGTTCTAATGTTACCGGGTTAAGAACCCCTTATCACGAAGTAGCCAAATTAATGCATAACCATAACGGACTCTGTTTTGTTGATTTTGCTTGTTCGGCTCCCTATATCGACATTGATATGCATCCCGACGATCCCCATGCGTCTTTGGATGCAATATTCCTATCTCCCCATAAGTTTCTTGGTGGACCGGGTACTACCGGCGTATTGATCTTCAATAAAAAATTATACAGCAATCTTATTCCGGATTGTCCCGGAGGTGGAACGGTAGATTGGACCACTCCTTGGGGAACACATAAGTATATCGAGAATATTGAAGCACGAGAAGACGGTGGTACCCCAGGGTTCCTTCAAGTAATAAAAACATCTCTAGTGATTAAGCTCAAGGAGCAAATGGGTGTTGAAAATATTATGAAACGAGAGGAAGAATTATTAGAATATATCTTCGATCGTTTGGAGGCAGAACCGGCAATCTCCATACTGGCGGGACAGCACAAAAACCGACTGGGAGTTATATCATTCACCGTTGGCGACCTGCATCATGATCTGGCTGTAAAGATGCTGAATGATCATTACGGCATACAGACCAGAGGCGGCTGCAGTTGTGCGGGAACTTACGGACATTATCTGCTTGAGATCGATCATCAGAAATCTGATGAGATCATTGGCAAGGTAAATGCGGGAGAGCCCCTCATGAAACCGGGATGGGTTCGGCTATCAATTCATCCGACCACAACCAATGAGGAGATAGAATATATTTGTAATAGCCTGATAGAACTGGCAAAGAATTATAAGGAATTATCTACAGATTACGAATTCACCAACGGAACGTTCACTCATAAATTAGAATCTAAATCCCCACATTCTCCCTTAGATTCCAGTTGGTTCGAACTTTAAATCCTAAGTTTCCATCGCTTATGCGACCACAGATAAAATTCGGGAGCAGCCTTTATCTGATCTTCAATTTCGTTTAGGAAAGCACGGGTAATCTCATAATCAGGGTATTGAGAGGGATCTTCGGCGAGAAGGACAAAGGAAGCACGGTAATAACCACGTTTTACTTTATTGACCTTTAAATAGACCGAAGCGAAATCCAGTTTTTTTGCCAGCTCTTCCGAACCTGTGAATACAGGTACATTTATACCCATAAAGGTGTCGCGATGTTTAAAGGCACCAGGTTTAGGGGTCTGATCGGCGAGGATTAGCGTCATTGATCTGATATTTTCCTTGGCAAGCCGGAATAATACAGGTACTATCTTTTTATTAGTGACGATTTCGGCACCATAACGTCCGCGGATCTTTTTAACAAGGCGGTCGAAGGACTCGTTACCCAGTTTTTTATAGACTGCCAGGCCTTTATACTCCATTTGTTTGCCGAGAATTCCACTCCATTCCCAGCTGGCATAATGACCACATAGTAGTAGAACGCTGCGGTCTTTCTCGTAGAGATCATGCACCAGCTCCATGTTTTCGAATTGAAATCTCTCCCTGATCTCTTTTTCCGAAATAGTGAGATTTTTAATGGTTTCGAATATGATGTCGCACAAATGGCGGTAGAATTTCCTGGCGATCGCTTTGCGTTCACTTTCCGATTTTTGAGGGAACACCAGCCGAAGATTATCGAGAACTACTTTCTTACGATAGCCAACCACCCTGTAGGCAATAAATGATAAGATATCCGATTTAATATACAGCAACGGCATCGGCATGACAGATGTGAGCCATAAAATTGGATAGATAATGAGATAAACCAGTCGCCGCATAGGTTATTTTACAGCAAAACTAACTAAATTTATTGCATTGTAATCACGAATCTACTTCAGAAACTATTATGCAGAATATACATCCGGCTACAATTGTTATAATTGCGGCGAACATTATTATTTCATTAAAGGGCTTTAGCGATTTTTCGTTTTTTGAGAAATACAAATTCAACATAGCCGGAATTCGTCGTGGAGAACAAATACGAATGTTCTCATCGGGTTTTTTACATGTAGATTATGCTCACTTACTGTTCAACATGCTCACCCTCTACTTTTTCGCCAATGTGGTTATTGGTTCGGTTGGGGTCACAAAGTTTGTTCTGATCTATCTGGCCAGCTTATTAGTTGGAAACCTTTTGTCGTTCTACTTCCATAAGAATGAGTACCATTACAGTGCGGTAGGAGCGAGCGGCGCTGTAACCGGCGTGCTATACGCGGCTATTTTATTTTATCCGGATATGGGGTTGTACCTGTTCTTTATCCCTATCGCAATACCCGCCTGGATATTTGGGATCCTTTATCTGTTATATTCCATCTATGGCATGCGTTCCAGACATGGAAACATAGGGCATGACGCCCACTTTGGAGGTGCTATCGCGGGCTATTTGCTTACTATAGCCTTTGTTCCTTCCTTACTGGAAAGCAGTTTATGGATTGTTGGATTGCTTGCTGTACCAATCATATTATTGTTTATCTTACATAGGCTAGGTAAAATTTAAAATTTTTTGAAAAATGAAAAATATTGTAACTATAATCATCATATCTATAACATGTACCCTCATGGCACAAGAAACAATAAAACCAATGGTTGAAGTAACGGGAGAAGGTATCGTACGGGTAGTCCCTGATGAAGTGACCATTAACCTCCGTGTTGAAAATACTGGTAATAATGCAAAAGAATTAAAGCAGCAGAACGATAGAATTGTAAATGATGTTTTGTCGTTTATACGCTCTCAGAAGATAGAGGATAAATACGTAAAGACCGAGTATATTAGGTTAAGTAAGAATTACGACTATAACACTAAGAAGTATAATTATGCCGCCAATCAGTCCATTTCGGTGAAACTCACCAATCTGGATAAATACGAAGCATTAATGAATGGTCTTATGGAGAGCGGTATCAACCGCATTGATGGTATTTCATTCTCTTCATCACAAAGATCAGCCCTAGAATCGGAGGCCCGTAAAAAAGCGGTGGCAAACGCTCTGCAAAAAGCCAAGGAATATGCCGGAGAGCTTAACCAGGGTGTGGGAAAAGCCGTCTCAATTCGTGAAAATTTAAGTTTTTCACCGCCTTCTCCTATATATCGATCTGCCATGCAAATGGACAGTTCGGGGGGCGCTGAGCAAACCATGGCCCCTGGTGAAATGGAAGTGCGAGTTGTTATTTATATAAGTTTCGAACTCCTATAATTCAGGTCCTAACAAGGAAGCCATTTTAGTTTCCAGGGCCTGACCTCTTAAGTTTTTGGCAATGATCTTACCATTTTCATCCAGCAGGAACGTTGCCGGTATCGATCTAACATTGTACAAACGCGCAATTGGATCTTGCCAGAACTTGAGGTTGGACACGTGATACCAATCCATATTATCATCTTTAATGGCTTGAAGCCAGCGTTCTTTCTGTCCTTCGCGATCAAGAGACACGCTTATAATATTGAGCCCTTTATCATGGTATTTTTCGTAAACACGAACTACATTGGGATTTTCACGACGACACGGCTTACACCAGGACGCCCAGAAATCGATAATAGTATATTTCCCTAGAGTTTCTTTTAAAGACAGCATTTCTCCGGTAGGAGTTGGAGCAGCGAAATCCGGTGCAACTCCACCAATGTCGGCTCTTTTCATCTTTTCGATATCTCGCATGATGTCACCGGCCAGTAAAGACGAAGCGGTTTTAGGCGGTAGATTTTTTAAGATCTCGTCTGCCACATCAACACCAATTTCTTTTCGCTGAAGCAGTTCGGAAGTTAGCATAAGAGAAAAGATGGAATTGCCGTTCTCTTTGATGAAATTCACTTTATAGGCGGTTTCCTCATTAACTAAATCAACGTTCTCACGTTGTATTTGGGCAATTAAGATATTATCCTGCTGGCGACGAGCCTCTTGGAATCGTTGCGAATAAGCCTGCTTGCGTTTATTAAATTCCTTGATCTGCTTCATAAACTGAGAGTACATCTCATTTTGACGGCTTCCGGTAACATAAGACGCTATCATACTGTCCTTGTATAATGTGGCCTTTAAGTTCTCATTTTCAGGGAAAAAGACAACTGTACCTCTTGGATCCTCAGATGCCAGGTATCCCAGTTGTAGTTTATCCGACTTCGGAAAACTGGCACTGAATTTCTCATTTTCCACGGTAAGCGTATCTGCCGGAACAGGCTGGTTGTTGTCTTCAAGGAAGTAAACAACAAGTTGGGTACCGTCTGCGAAGCCTTGCGCTGTCCCATCCAGGGTGTAGTTATCTGAATCTGTAGAACAAGAAAACAGTAAAACTGTAATAAAAAGGGCTAAATATCGTCTCATATAGATAAGTTTGTGTACAAAAATAGCTGTAATTTTCACCAGACAAAAATTGAATACTCAAATAATTGTTAATTATTTACGCATTATCCTGTGCAAGAATGAAATTGCTTAAATTTAAGCGTCAAACAACTGAAAATGAAAGATAAAACTACTACAACTCAATTTCCTTTAAAGATCAAGGTAAGCTTTAGTAAGCTTTTCGATTCTTACCGAAAATCTTTGGACAGCATGAGTGGTTTGCAAAAGGAGCGGGCTAAAAAGATTCTGAAGGTTGCTGAAGAGTATCCAATTCTGTCCGAAGGATTTGATGATGAGGAGTCATTAGCCAAATATCAGTCGCAAGTGCATCTTGTGCTTGAAGATTTCTTTGCGGGTATATTAGCGAAGAATGAAATAAAGATGGCCTCAATTCCCTACAGGTTCGTGATCTTCAGATCCAGCGAGAGGTTTAAGAACATTGTAGCACATGCCGGCGAAGACTTTAAAGTCCAACTAACCAATTTCAATGATGATGAGGCTTATATAATGGGCTGTGCCATGATACTCAATTCCTATTATGGTTACAAAGTAGATTTCCGAAGACCATTTTATTACGATATTCCTGATGAGAATGGTATCATGAGGCACTACAAAGTTTTGTATAACGGGGATTTTATAGACATAGAGAAGACCGATCGATCCATCGACATTACCAAAGAGGACGTAGCCGAATTGATCGATAATTTTGACAATATTAAATTGTGGAAGCAAAAGTTCCCTCCCAACAGCTGGCTTTTCAAAGGATTTGTTATTGCGAATATGTACGATGCCACCATGGATGTGTCTCTATCTTCATTTAAATCTAATTTGATTTCGAAGGATTCTAAAAATGAAGATTTTACCAGGAAATTTCGCAATATTGTGAGATCGATCTTTAATTTGGCAGCGCTGGATGTTGGTTACGCTGTGTTTGATGCAGATGAAGGGCTGTTTGAAACTCCGCCTATACTAGGTGAGACAAAAAGCTACATTTTAAACGGAAAGCAAAGTGAAGCTTGCACCACAGCTTTGTGTCCTCATTCGTATGAAGCGCTGTTTGTAAAGAATGAATTCTATTCTATCTCTGATGTTGATAAGTTTTACGAGTTGTATCCTGAGAATATTCTCTATAAGACTTTACACGAACAGAAGATAGGAAGTGCAATTTTGGCACCATTAGTAAGTAGGGGTCAGCTTTTAGGAGTCATGGAACTGGTTTCGCCGTACGCTCAGGAGCTCAATTCGGTGAATGCAAATAAGTTACATGATATCATGCCTTATCTTGTGGATTCGGTACGGCTATCGGTAGAACGTGAGCGAAATGAGATCGAACTTCTCATACAGGAAGAGTGTACATCTATTCACCCCAGTGTTCACTGGAAATTTAAAAAAGAGGCCGAACGAGTGTTACGCTCCAAATATTATAATGATACTGAGTTATCGTTCCGGGAGATCGTTTTTGATAATGTCTATCCTTTATTTGGCCAGATGGATATAAAGGGATCTTCAGTCGCCAGAAATGATGCAACAAAGCACGATCTTGTCCTGCAACTTAAATTAGTGAAGAAGATCATTGAAAAGATCTACAAAGTTGAGGAGTTGCCAATTTATGAGCAGATCAATTTCAGAATCAATAAATTCCTAAAGGAGATCAAAGACCAGCTTGAGGTGGATACAGAGCGTAAGGTTCTGAACTTCCTGAAAGTAGAGATCGTCCCATTGTACGATCATCTAAGTAAAAAGAACGAGGTGCTGGCCAAATTAATCGCCGATTATTACAAGGAGATCGATAATGACAAAGGTTTCGTTTATAAACATCGTAAAGATTACGACGACTCTGTTATGCAGGTGAACAAGCACATGGCAAACATTCTGGATGTTAAGCAAAAAGATGCTCAGGCGATGTACCCGCACTATTTCGAACGTTTCAAAACAGACGGGGTGGAGCATAATATGTATATAGGAGAATCTATCACCAAAGACGATAGTTTCAATAAGATCTACCTCTATAACCTAAGACTATGGCAGTTACAAGCCATGTGTGAAATGGAGAATAGTTTTTACCATCTTAAAGAAAAGTTGCCGGTGACCTTAGATGTTGCCTCCATGATCCTTGTTTTCAACACATCACTTTCGCTCCGTTTTAGAATGGATGAGAAACGTTTTGATGTGGATGGTACTTATAATGCCCGATATGAAGTAGTAAAAAAACGTGTAGACAAGGCCAATATAAAAGGTACAGAGGAGCGTATCACTCAACCAGGTAAGATCACTATCATCTATTCGCAACGGGCGGATGAAAAGGAGTATTTAAAGTATATCGGTTTCCTCCAACATAAAAAACTGCTGGATAAGGATACAGAAATCTTGAAACTGGAAGATCTTCAGGGGGTTACCGGATTAAAAGCGATCAGGGTTAGTGTGTTATATTCTAAAAAACTGGACGACAATAAAAAAGAATACTACACCTATGATGACCTCATGAAACAACTGAGCTCTTAATTAACCAGATTTTCTACGGTTACCGTTTGTTCTGAAAGAGAAAAAGAAACGGCGAACGCAATAATAGAAATTATTATGCCCAGCACAAAGATGGTGTAAGTCCAGCGTAGAATGCGGTACTTCCGGTCAAGGACT
>QQUG01000133.1 GCA_008501705.1 Flavobacterium sp. | reverse complement strand
GGTTTATCTTTTTAGCCAGGATACGAGCACAGTTAGTTTTACCTACGCCTCTTGGGCCGGTAAACAGTAAGGCCTGGGCGAGATGGTTGTTTGCAATAGCATTGTCCAGCGTATTGGTGATCGCCTGTTGTCCTACAACATCCTCAAACTGGGTAGGCCTGTATTTTCTTGCCGAAACTATGAAGTGCTCCATATGCAAACAAATATAAAAACCTGCTTCCGCTTTTTAAAAAATAGACTATCCTATTTTACGCTATTTATTAACATTGGAGTATTTTTGCAGCGCAGGCCGCCTTATCGCGCATCAATTAGTTGATGGGAGGAAAGTCCGGACACCATAGGGAAGCATAGCGGCTAACGGCCGTCGCCGTATAGCACCTGCTATATGGCAGGACTAGTGCAACAGAAAGGATGTACAGGTAATGCTGTAGTGAAATCGTGTAAACTCTATGCGGTGAAATACCACGTAAACTTACATTCGAGGGTTCCCGCCCGACGTAAGAGGGTAGGTAGATAGAACTGTTTGGTAACAAATGGTCCAGATAAATGATAAGGGCTCCTTAATGAAAATTAAAGAGTACAGAATCCGGCTTACAGGCCTGCATTTTTTTCTTCATCGTACCGTTGATTGATAAACGATATGCAATCTTCCAGCTTGTAAAAGGCTTTATGTGGCCAATTGAAGAATTGTTCGGCGAACAAGGCCATGTTGTACGATTCCTTCGAATAACACAAGGTAGCTACCCCAATGATCTTCAGGTCGTACTTCTCTATTTCTTTGTAATAAAGAGGATTTATTGTGTAGTCGTTCTTACGGTTCGAAATATATCCGAAGAGCTTATCGCCATAATATTGGGAGAATATTTCATGAAACTTCGCCATTTCCTGTTGCCCCAGGACGACTCCCTCTTTTACGGTTGCAATCACATATTTATCGTAAAATTCGAAAACAGCAAACCCTAAATCCAATAGTGAACTTTCCGGAGACTTCATGTAATTCTGGCTGGTTAATTTAAAATAAACATAAAAGTAGTAATTTAAATCAAATTGAAACCGCCTTCAGAAAAAATGAAAATGGTTACTGGAAAAAGCTGAAAACAGAGCCGCCATACTTTCTGAACTCACTAAAATGAGCCTGTTCCTCTAGATTGATATGTTTGCTGTGCTCAATGATAAGTGATCCTCCTTCTTTAAGCAGATCATTTTCAAAACATTTTGTAATTAGGGTTTCCAATTCTGACAACTCAAAATTGTATGGGGGATCGGCAAAAATAATATCGTATGGTAGTTGTGAAACGTCCAGGTATTTAAACACATCACTTTTAACTGTTTTAATTTCTATTTCAAGCTCTTCAGCGGTGCGCTGAATAAACCGCACACATCCATAGTGAGTATCTACACTTACTATATCTTCGGTTCCACGTGAGGCAAATTCATAACTTATATTTCCTGTGCCGGCAAACAGATCAAGCACTCTTATTTCACAAAAATCGTAGCGGTTATTGAGAATGTTGAATAAAGCTTCCTTCCCAAAATCGGTAGTGGGGCGTACTGGTAATTTCTTTGGCGCTATTATTCGCTTTCCTTTAAATTTCCCTGCAACTATCCGCATACTTACTTAAATTTTAGTAATGGATGTTCGTGGACCAAGGTACCTTCTAATTGTAGCTGCAGGAAACTTTCCGGCAAGAACTCTATATTCCGAATATACGTATATGCGATCTCGTACAGCGGGTCTTCCGCTTTAATTTGTCCCATCATTACTACCTTAGCGCTATCGGGATTGATGTCTAATTGCTCAAAACAAAACAGTATATAATAGATAAAATCCTCCGGAGTAACAAAGTGATAGGAATTGCAGAGTTTAAGCTGATCTGCAGATTGAATAACAATCTGGAAATTTGATCTTTCTACATTGATAAATACCGAGGTTTCTTCGGTAAATCTGGATTCCAGGGGAATCATTTCCAGCAATACTGAAGCTGCATGGAAATATTGAAAACTTCCGAAGATTTCGAACAGGAAATTATTGATATTCACATAAGGAACATAAACGATATGCATATTCCTAGCAGCAACTTCGTCCCAGGCAATAAAATCGTTTGCGAGTATCTTGGCATTGAACTTTAAATAATCACTAGCCTTGGCCTCATCGAAAAGGGGAGTAGGCACCGCGGTATATTCGGCGTTGGAATAGATCACACGAACCGATTCGAATTCGGATGCATCTGTAATATGCTCTTGTATAAAGGCGTCGATGTCTAATAACAATTCCTCGGGGGTGCGTTCCTTCTGATACACCATAGAGGAGAAGTGGATTATTTCGGAACTGCTGCTATTAGTCAATAAAAAAGAAAGTCCGGTCAATGAAACTTGAACGGACAGTCTTTTATTTGGTATTGTATGTAAGCTATTGCTGCCTATCGTCTGTGTCATAAATTTTCGGCCAGTTTCCACTAGTGTCAACTTCGTCCATAGATCCAACCTTGATATAAGCTCCGTTTACACCGTCCACCGAGACAACTTGCTTCTCTTGAGAAAGAAGGTCTTTGTCCAGATCGGAAAGGATAACATCTTTAGCTACCCTGGCTTCGAAAACAGAATAGATGGTTCCATTCTTATCCAGTTTTCCTGCACGCAGCTCAAATTTACCATCAACTCCTTCCACGGGAAGATTCATCATGGTTTTGTAGCGATCGGTTCCATGAAATAAAGAATCACGCACCGGCTTAAAGCTTAAGGTATCTATAATAATTTCTTCAATAAAATAACCATCTGTTAGTCCAAATGCCTTATTCTTCTCTACATCCGGGTAACTGGTATCACGACGCTGTGTCACTGCAAATTGTGCCGTATCTACAAACCGGACCAAACTATCCCAATCTCCAACGAAACCACCGTTGATCTCCTGGTAAGCAAGCTGAGCCGCCTTGATGTCTTTAAGATTCTTGATAACCTTTGCATATCGGGCCTCTTTCACTTTGTTGAACTCAATAGGACCTTGAATGGATTTATAGAGCAAATAACCCAGATAAACGATAATAACCCACAGGATTATAGATATGATCGGATTGAATTTTTTAGGAACAAACTTTTCCAGTAAGAGCACTAATCCAATACTGAGAATAATGCCTATGACAATGTATAAAATCATAATTTATGATATGAAGGTTATATTAGTTACTTCGGTCTATCGCAAATCTACAATTTTTTTTTGTTCACAAAAGTATATTCCGAAAAAATCATGGCTATCTTTAACCCCTCAGTTTGGTAATGACCATATGGATGTTTCCGGTTTCTACAGCCTTTTAAAAAGCGATTTTCAATTTAATGCAACCTCAAAGCAGGATATCACTCTCCAACTGCTATCCAGATTTGTTTTAAGTGAGGATAATTCTGAAGTTTTTCTGCTGAAAGGTTACGCCGGTACCGGAAAAACTACCATTGTAGGTACGCTGGTAAAGAATCTTTGGAAAGTTAAACGCTCTTCGGTCTTACTGGCTCCAACTGGGCGTGCCGCAAAAGTAATAAGCAACTATTCGTCCAAAGAGGCCTTTACCATCCATAAGAAAATATATTATCCTAAAAGTAATAAGAGCGGGGGTGTGTCTTTTACCTTACAACCTAACAAACACCGAAACGTGATCTTTATAGTGGATGAGGCTTCAATGATCCCCGACGTGAATCAGGAGTCGAAACTGTTTGAGAATGGTTCCTTGTTGGACGACCTTATGCAGTACGTGTATTCGGGTCATAATTGCAGACTAATGCTAATAGGGGATACAGCTCAGTTACCCCCGGTAAGATTGGATGTGAGCCCTGCACTTGATAAGAGATTGTTGGAAAACCACTACAACAAAAAAGTTATAGGGATCGAATTGGACGAAGTGGTACGACAGGAGAAGGATAGTGGAATCCTGTACAACGCAACCCGTATTAGAGACAGAATTGAGGATTCGCTGTTCGAAGAATTCAAGTTGAAGGATCACGGCTTCCCGGAAGTGATCCGTCCCGAGGACGGACAGGAGCTCATGGATGCCATTAACGATTGTTATACCGAACTGGGAAAAGAGGAGACTGTGATCATAGTTCGATCTAATAAGCGAGCAAATTTATACAATCAGAATATCCGCAACAGAATATTGTTCCAGGAAGAGGAGCTTTCGGCCGGGGATTTTCTGATGGTGGTAAAGAACAATTATTTCTGGATCAAACCTCATACCGAAGCGGGCTTCATAGCAAACGGCGATATAATTCAGGTGCTTGAAATATTTGGGTTTAAAGAGTTGTATGGGTTTCGCTTTGCTGAAGTAAAAGTCCAAATGGTGGATTATCCGAAAATGGCTCCTTTCGAGACAGTGCTGCTCCTGGATACGCTTACTTCCGAAACTCCCTCACTTTCTTACGACGAGTCCAATCGCCTTTACCAGGAGGTCGTAAAGGATTACGCAGATGTGAAATCCAACTATAAGCGCTTTCTTTCGGTAAAGAACAATAAATATTTTAACGCCCTGCAGGTAAAATTTTCATATGCCATAACCTGCCATAAATCACAGGGTGGACAGTGGCATACAGTCTTCGTAGAGCAGCCCTATCTGCCTGAAGGCGTGAACAAAGACTACCTTCGTTGGTTATACACCGCGATCACCAGGGCGAAGGAAAGAGTGTATTTAATTGGGTTTAAAAATGATTTTTTCGACGATTCCCTGTAAACCTTTTTGCATTCCTTACATCTATTCTGTAGAAATGTACTGCGATAATGTAGAATTCTCTTATTTTTGGGGCCAATAATAAAGATTTCTCAATTGAAAGTAATAGCCATGATACCCGCGCGATATGGCGCGTCCCGATTTCCGGGAAAGTTGATGCAGGACCTGGGAGGAAAGCCCGTGATCGTTCGTACGTATGAAGCCGCTAAAGATACCGGCTTGTTCGACGAAGTATACGTGGTGACAGATAGTGAGATCATCTTCAACGAGATCGAATTACATGGAGGAAAGGCTATTATGAGCAAAAAGGAGCACGACAGTGGTAGTGACCGGATTGCAGAGGCTGCCGAGAATATGGATGTCGACATCGTAGTGAATGTGCAGGGAGACGAGCCTTTTACCAGCAAAGATGGGCTGGAACAGGTTCTTAATGTGTTTAACGGTCCGGATGCCGAAAAAATAGATCTGGCTTCCTTAATGACCGAAATTCACGACTGGAAGGAGATAAGCGACCCAAATTGTGTTAAGGTAATTGTCGACAAGGACAATTTTGCACAGTATTTTTCGCGCTCTCCCATACCGTATCCCAGGGACAAGAACGCCGCAGTACAGTATTATAAACATAAAGGTATTTACGCATTCCGTAAGGAAGCACTCATGGATTTCTATCGCTTGCCGATGCGATCCCTTGAAGCTGCCGAAAAGATCGAATGTATTCGATACCTCGAATATGGAAAAAACATTAAAATGGCTGTAACTGCAACCCAAGGAATTGAAATTGACACCCCGGAAGATCTAAAACGGGCAAATAAGATTTTAAAAGAACAGAAAAAAGATACGGTAAACAATAAGTACCGAAATTTCCCGATGGTCCCAAAGGTGGTTTTCGGAGAGGGGAGCTTCGATCAATTGTCTTCTATACTGGCACCCCAGAGAAAAGATAAAGCACCATTTATTTTCCTGGTAGATGATGTATTTGTGGGAGATGAAAATATTGTAGACCGCATAAACCTCAGGTTTAACGATAAGTTGCTATTTGTTTCTGCCGATGAAGAGCCCAAAACCAGCCAGGTGGACGAGATCGTAAAAGAAATTAAAGAGGAATTCACATATAAACCCTCCGGGATCATTGGTATTGGCGGGGGAACCATCCTGGACCTTGCAAAGGCTGTGGCCATTATGCTAACCAATAAGGGTAGCGCTTCAGATTATCAGGGATGGGATCTGGTACCCAATAAAGCGATCTATCACGTTGGTATTCCAACTATTTCGGGTACAGGAGCCGAAGTTTCGCGCACAACCGTACTTACAGGTCCGGTAAAAAAACTCGGGATCAATAGTGATTATACGCCTTTCGACCAGGTAGTTCTCGACCCGGATCTTACTATTGGTGTCCCAAGAAACCAGTGGTTCTATACGGGAATGGACTGTTTTATACATTGTGTTGAATCGCTGAACGGGACTTTCCTTAATGCCTTTAGCCAGAGTTATGGAGAGAAGGCTTACGACCTTTGTAAGGAGATCTTTGTTGATGGTGAGCTATCTTGCGAAGAGGCTCGCGCCAAATTGATGATGGCCTCCTGGCATGGAGGAATGAGTATTGCTTATTCGCAGGTGGGTGTTGCACACGCAATGAGTTATGGCCTCTCATATGTTTTAGGAACAAAACACGGGATAGGAAACTGTATTGTTTTTAATCACCTGGTGGAATTCTATCCAAAAGACGTAGCTCTTTTCAAACAAATGGTGAAATCCCATAATATCGATATCCCAAAGGGACTTTGTAAAGATCTTTCTGAAGAAGAAATGGATACTATGATCGATATCGCATTAAGTCTTGTACCTTTATGGGAGAATGCGCTGGGAGATAATTGGGAATCCATAGCCACCCGAGAAAAATTAAGATCGCTTTACCTTCAAATGTAAAGCAACATCACAATTATTTGATACTTACCAAATTTATATTCCACAAGCTGTTAGGCTGGAAGATCGACGGTGAATTTAATAAGGATATACGCAAATCCATTGTCATCGTGGTTCCTCACACAAGCTGGCACGATTTCTATATTGGTGTTTTTGCCAGGAGATTACTACGTACCAAAATTCACTTCGTGGCTAAAAAGGAACTTTTCAAATGGCCATTTGGCGCTTACTTTCGGTGGATGGGAGGAACCCCGCTCGACAGGACCGGTGGCTTAAATAAAGTGGATGCGATCGCGAAGATATTTTCAGAAAAAAAAGAATTCAGAATGGCCCTGGCACCGGAAGGAACACGTAAAAAAGTAGAACGCTGGAAGACGGGATTTTACTATATCGCTTTAAAGGCAGAAGTGCCTGTGATCCCGGTTGCATTCGATTATAAAACGAAAACGGTTAAAGTGGGTACTGCCTTTTACCCAACGGGTAATATTGATGAAGATCTTAAAGTCCTACATGGGTTTTACCGCGGAGTTGTGGGGAAGGTTCCCGCATATACCTAAAACCTGTTAAGCTTCTACTTCGGAGGATGCTTCGTCCATGGTATGGTAGACATTCTGCACATCGTCATCCTCTTCAAGTTTTTCTAATAGCTTTTCTACATCAGCTGCCTCTTCTGCAGTGATCTTCTTCGTTACCTGTGGGATACGTTCGAAGCCGGAAGAAAGTATTTCAAGAGAGCGCTCCTCAAGATAAGATTGTATAGCTCCAAAACTCTCGAAAGGTGCATAAATGAGTACCCCATCTTCGTCCTCGAAGATCTCCTCCACACCAAAATCTATTAATTCTAATTCTAATTCTTCCATATCGATGCCTTCTGCATTGATGCGGAAATTACAAACATGATCGAACATAAATACCACAGACCCCGATGTTCCAAGACTACCATCACATTTATTGAAGTAGGAACGAACATTAGCCACGGTACGCGTGTTATTGTCGGTTGCAGTTTCCACCAGAATTGCGATCCCGTGCGGGGCATAGCCCTCGAAGATCACTTCTTTGTAGTCGCCCTGACTTTTATCGGTCGCCCTTTTAATGGCTCTTTCGATATTATCTTTGGGCATGTTTACCGACTTAGCATTCTGAATAACAGCTCTCAAACGAGAGTTTGAATCCGGATCCGGACCGCCCTCTTTTACTGCCATTACTATATCCTTACCAATACGAGTAAAGGCTTTGGACATAGCAGACCAACGCTTCATTTTACGTGCTTTTCGAAATTCAAATGCTCTTCCCATTCGTCTTTAGGTTTATTGATTAATGCGCAAATTTATAAAATCTGTTAGTCCTTAGGAATATGTTTCGCCAAAAACCTCTCGTAGGAGGCGTCTAAGTTTCCAATTACAGTTTCTCGCTTTTTGTTCAGGCTCGCATTGGTTCTATTGTACTCTTCCACTGCTTTATTAATGAGCGGAACTTTTTCGTTATACGCATCGATCTGAGCCTTAGTGCGTTTGCGCTCCGGTGTAGATTCTAACGACTTCTTAATGGCTTCGAAATCTGCATTGGCAACCAGGAAATCGGTGATTACCGGAACCTTATTTTCGGCTTCATCAACAAAAAACTCGAAGACTTTACTCGTGGCGTCCACCAGCATACGATCTTTTTTATAGAGCGTAACGGTATCAAGTTTTGTAAGTCCGTTCCGGGCACTCTCCAAAAGGGCAGAAGCATTTTGCTCAATGCCACTAACGTCTTCACGGCTTATTGCGTCGTACAGATAGACTTCATTCATATATACCTTAAAGAAAATGAGGTAAAGCTGGTTGTAATGATCGAAAACCTCCCCGGAGATCTTCATTTTCTTTCCCAGATCCGAATCGTTCTCCAGGATATCTATATTATGTTTTCTGGCATAGGCATAATAATTCATCTCGAATTCCTGCTGAGCTTCGGTCATTTTCTTATCTGCCATTTCCTGGGCAAGCATATAGGCTTCCATCGCATCGTACGATTGTTCTGCAACTGCCTTCATGTCGATGATCTTAGCGTAATCCTGCTCTAAAAGACTTTTATTTAGATCGAGGTTCTGTAATACCTGATTCTTGAACTCATCACCATCAAAACCTTTGGCTTTTTTAATTTTTAACATGGCGCGCTCTACAGATTTTATAAGGGTATTTCTCTTACTGGCAATAGTACGGTCGTTCTTGCTATGAGCAATGGCCTTGGTATATTTCCAGGTATTTTTGGTTATGATCTGTTGTTCATTGGAAACAAATTCGAGATAATCGAGGGCCGATTTAAATTGCTGGGAGAGCATGTTCTGTGAGCTGCAAACAGATAGCAGTAAAAAAAGCAGTAATAGTCTCATCATATTATTTAATTTCATTGATATCGGAAATAATATTAAAAGCTTCTTCGATAAAGATGTCGTTGCCTATTTCGTCCATCGAAAAGGCGTTGATCTTTTTCTCGTCGTCGTTGTACTGGAGCAATTCTTCTGTTGAAGCAGTATTCTTAACAGTTAAAACACCTTTTCGTTCTTCAAAATATGTAAAGAAATCCCTCCAGAGAAGGTTGTATCCGGAAAGGTGGCTATACACATTCCTAAGTGTTAACGAATAGCTAGTATCTCTCTTAATATAGTTATTAACCAACTCCTTGTTCAGGTCTTTGATCTTCTGGAATCCTTCATCCATACTCATGCGGTATTCGCTCTTTTCTTTCAGGAATTTGATCGGGATCTTACGTTTGGGTTTGTGAGGTACAGTAACAGCCACACTATCATTTGGTAATGCGAAATCTATGTGCTTCTCACTAGTATCCAGACCGTCGTACATACTGGGAAATATGATATCCGGGATCACCCCACGCGACTGATTGCTCTGTCCGGTGACCCTGTAAAACATATCGGTAGTAATCTTACAATATCCTAATTCTTCCTTTTCCTCATTTAAAGGAAAGATGGCCTGCATACTCGATTTCCCATAACTTATGGCACCCACTATGATCGCCCGGTTATAATCCTGCATCAAACTGGCAAAGAACTCCGAGGCAGAGGCGCTGTAACCATTTTGTATGATCACTATGGGTTTGTTAAATACGGTCCCGCGGTTGGCATCTCTAATGGTATAAGTTTCGCCATCCTTATACTTCAATATGGAAACAGGACCACGGTCGATGAACATCCCGCTAAGGTCCGAGGCTTCCTTCATACTACCACCGCCGTTAAAACGCAGATCGATGATCAAACCCTGTATGTTCTCTTTCTTGAGCTTATAGATCTCTTTGGCGACGTCGTTAGCAACTCCAAGGCCATTGGGCGATTCGAAATCTGTATAAAAACTTGGTATATTAATATAGCCAACCGGAAATTCCTTCTCTACCACATACCCGCGAATTAGGTTTTCAACCGCTTTATCTGCTTTCTTCGATAGGTTAACCTGCTTAATTGCCCCATCCTTTTTTTTAATTCTGAAAGTTACTTTACTATGATTATTGTCTGAAAGAAATGCGGTGATCTCCTCATTCGAAATGCAGGTAGTTTCAACTATACTCGCCCCCGAACTCAACGAACGAACCACATCGCCTTCTTCTATGGTGCCATCAAAATAAGCGGCACTGCCTGGGGTTACATAACTCACAACGATCTCTCCTTCATCATTCTTATCGGTGTATACACCAAAGGTCATCATGCTTGTGGACACCGAATTCTCAAACATGGTCTTATCGGTGTTATTAAAAAAGTTGGTATTAGGATCCTGGTAGTTTGTAAATGAATTCAGGAATGTTTCGGTGGTAAATCGCTCTATACTTCCTTCTGCATTCTCCATCTCGTCTAATTTGCACAGCATTTTCTCAAATACCTTCGGCCTTACTTCTGCCTCAAGTGTTTTTAAATTCTTTTCCAGTCTATCAACAAGAGAATCTTCCTCGCTCAATTTAGACAAGATCTCGAATCGCAATCGTTTAGACCAATACTTTTTCATGGCGGCCGTATCATCGAAATATCCGGATTCCTTGGTTCTGTAATACTTAAGAGTGTCTATTCCGCTATAGTCCAACTTAGTATTGCGATACGAATCGAGTACCTGCTTGGTCTCCGCGATGCGTTCTCTAAGGGTCTTTATATATTTCTGAATAAAATCGCAGTTATTGTCCCTGATGTAGTCATCAAGCTTCAGGGAATCCTTCCTGAACACTGCTATATCGGCATCGGTCAAGAACACCTTGTCTTCATCCAGCCTTTTAATGAATAATTTATAAACGCCGCTACTTAGCTCATCATTTAGGGGTTTAGGATTAAAATGCTGAGATTCTACCAGGGTTTTAAGGGCATTCATTTGTTCACAGAACGAAGGTTCGGATTGTGAAAAAGCCAACAGGCTGAAAAAGCAAGTACTAATGAGACAAAAAATCCTGATCATAGCATTAGGTCACAAGAAAAGTACAAAAATTTAACTAACAAGCGCATTAATAATAGAAGCGAGCGTTATGTCTTTATCGGTAACCCCGTCCTCGCTGTGGGTGTACAAAGAAATATGTAGCTGGTTATATACATTGCTCCAATCGGGATGGTGATCCAGCTTTTCTGCTTCAAAAGCAATGCGTGTCATGATGGTAAAGGCCTCTTTAAAGTTTTCAAATTCGAAGCCCGTATGTATGGCATTGTCTGCGTATTCCCAGCTGGGTAATGATTGAAGTTCATCCTGGATTTCAGCTTCAGAAAGTTTTTTCATCTTTACTTTTTTAACGTGATTATTTCATCGTGTAAGGTACTACTTTCAATGACTTCAGCAACAGTAATTCTGTAGGCTTCGGGTAATTTATTTTCCTTCGGAAGTATTGCCTGGTATTCATCCTCATTGCTACTGAATACTTTCTTGAAAACAGGTAGCTTGTCGCCAATTCTTAAAGCGATCTCTCTGAAGATATCGTCGTGATGCACCACATCGGTACTGGCCAGGTGGAAAATATCGATTAGGTCCTTATTGATGATATAATGCAACTGCTGCGCTATCTTCTCGGCTGTGGTCACACTGATGATGCGTTT
>QQUG01000009.1 GCA_008501705.1 Flavobacterium sp. | reverse complement strand
ATTTTTGTCGTTTAGTTTAATAACATCCAGATCGGGATAACGAAGGTCCCAGGTAATTCTGTTCACTCCCTTATTAGGTTTTGTATTGAGTTTGCGCACTATGTTTCCATTGGCATCGCTAATGGCAAAGGTTAGTACTGGGTCCGCTTCGTTGATCTCATCTTCCAGCTCATCCCATCCGGGGAAAGGTACAGTTGTTGTATTTTTATTTTTTTCTGAATCTTGTCGTACCTGCTCCATCGTTTTGGGTGCGTCTTTTAGATAATAGGTAAAAGTGGCGCCAAAATCCGGGTTAGGGGCTACAAAATGCGAATCGCCCTGACTTCCTTTCCCGGGTCCAAAACTCAGGTGCGAACGGGGTACATACCACCAGGCATCACGAACACTAAATAATTTCGCTTCCCTATTTAGCGTGGCATCCGAAATATCCCGCAAAGCGGAATAATCGTCCAGGATGTAAAATCCTCTTCCGAAGGAAGCTCCGATAAGATCATTCTCCCTGCGCTGAATGGCGATATCACGGAAAGAGATAGTAGGAACTCCACCTTCCAGCTTGGTCCATGCACCTCCGCCATTTACGGTAAAATAGAGTCCGAACTCCGTAGCGAGGAACATAAGGCCTGGTTTTACATGATCCTGTACCAATCTCCAAACTAATGTGCGTTTTGGGATATTGCTCGCGATGGATCGCCAGGTTCTGCCTTTGTCTGTACTTTTCAGTAAATATGGATTGAAATCTCCGTATTTATGATTGTCTAAGGCTACATAGACCGTATTGGCATCGAACAGATCGGCTTTAATATCGTTAACAAATGCCGTGGCCGGAACGCCCGGCATATTAGCCACATAGATCTTTCTCCAGTTTGCTCCACCGTCTTCGGTGACCTGTATGAGCCCATCATCTGTCCCGGCATAGATCAATCCTTGTTGTTTTGGAGATTCTGCAAGCGATGTTATTGTATTGTAATTCGACATGGCATACACATCCCAGGGCGCATCCCAACTCTGTTGCTTACCCATGATCGGTAAGGTAATTCGCTCCTCATCTTTAGTGAGATCTCCCGAAATAGCCGTCCAACTGTCACCACGATTGGTCGATTTCCACACGCGTTGCGATGCAAAGAAGATGGTAGTAGGCGAGTGCGGACTTACCAAAATAGGTGCGTCCCAGTTATATCGCTCATAATCCTCGTTCTCTCCGGGTTGCGGCTGAATATCTACCACTTCACCCGTACTCATATCGATCCTCGATAAGGTTCCTTCCTGCCGCTCGGCATAAACGATATTAGGATTTCCCGGTTCGGTAGCAGGTTGATGGCCGTCCCAGTTGAGGATCACACGCCAGTCGCTGTTCTGGATCCCGTGTACATTATCGGTACGGGAAGGTCCACCCTGCGTACTGTTATCCTGTGTGCCTCCATAAATATTGTAGAAGGGTTCTGTATCGTCTACCGCCATTTTGTAAAATTGTGTTACTGGCAGATTCTCAATGTATTTCCAGGTTTTGGTAAGGTCGAAAGATTCATATAAGCCCCCGTCTGAGCCTACAATAAGATAGTTAGGATCATTTTTTCTGAAAGCGATCGCGTGGTTATCACCATGCTTATTTCTTTCGTTCATGCGGTAAAAGGTCTTTCCGCCATCCTCAGAGATCTGTAAATTGTTATCCATGAGATACAACCGTCCCTCCTGATGTGGTGAGGCGTAGAGTTCCTGGTAATAATGTGGTCCGGTTCCCCCGGAGATCGTTTCAGACATTTTGGTCCATGAGGCTCCGGCGTCATCGGAGCGATACAGGCCACCTTTGCGCCTGTCCAGTTCGATGGCTGCGTAAACCACGTCGGGATTATGATAGGAGATAGCCAGACCGGTCTTTCCCATCCAGGAAGTTGGGATGCCGTTGGTTAATTTAGACCAGGTATCTCCGCCATCTGTACTTTTATAGAGAGCAGTTCCCGGTCCACCACCCATATAAGCAGCTACCGTTCTGTGTCTTTGCCAGGTAGCCGCGTATAAAACATCTGGGTCTTGTGGGTTCATTACAATATCTGTTGCACCTGTCCATTCGCTATCACCCAGCGTTTTGTTCCAGGTTTTCCCACCATCGGTTGTTTTATAAACCCCGCGATCGCCCCCTTTGCTCCAAAGTGGTCCCTGTGCGGTAACCCACACCACCTGGCTGTCGAAAGGGTGAACAAGTATACGTGATATATGCTGCGAATTGGCGAGCCCCATGTTTTTCCAGGTTTTCCCACCATCGGTACTTTTATAGATCCCATCTCCATAGCCTACATGACGTCCTCCTGAATCCTCACCTGTTCCAACCCAAACCGTGTCCGGGTTATTAGGATCGATAGTAACAGCCCCAATAGAGTAGGAAGACTGTTTATCGAATACGGGTGTCCAGGTGGTACCAGAATTCTCTGTTTTCCATACGCCACCAGATCCAACCGCCACATACCAAATGCTTTCGTTTTCCGGATGAATATCGATATCGGCTATACGCCCACTCATAAAGGCAGGCCCTATGCTGCGAAGTTCCAGACCATTGTAGATATTATCAGATTTTTCTGAATTTTCCTGGGCTGTAAGACATACTGTAAAAATTAGTAAAAAGCTGATGAAAAGTGATATGGATGTTCTCATGAAAATTGATATTAAGGATTTACTTATTATTTGAAAAAACCGAACATAAAGTTACGGAATATTATTTAGGATTTTTCAATGGTATTTCCCCAATTAAGAGATAAAAAAAAAGGAAGATATCTCCCTCTTTATTATCATGTTATGTTATCGATTAGATCCTTCAGAATAAAAAATCCTGCATAAAGCAGGATCTTAATGTCAAACCGAAATAGGTTTATTCGGTTGCTTTTTTATAGAATTCCGAAGCTTTGCCCGATAGTTTGTTGAACTCCTCGCTTAAGGTATGTTCTACATCTACGGCAGCCTCCTTCACATCTCTACCAACTTTTTTGGCTTTGCGTTTCAGTTCCTCTTTCTCTTCAGGACTGAGATTCTTGTATTTCCAGTAAGCGAAAGCACCACCTGCGAGCCCTAATAAGGCCAATAATCCTCCTTTTGTCATGATCTTTAATTTTTAATTTAAGCTGTATTCCTCTTTATAGGAACTAACATATTAGTACAGATACTTTTAAAATGTTACGCTTTTAAACTTTTCTATTTTACAAAATTCAAATTCTTATTCATTAGCATGCCTCAACATTTTTAATATCACATAAATGAAAGGTGAAAATTTTAAAGTACAGAATCTATCTAACTAAATATTAGTAACTTAGGAGTGTATAAACAAGTGTTTTATCGTATCGGAAGATGCTTGGAATAAAACCAATCATATTATTGTCATGAGATCAATTATCGTCCTCGCCCTAATTAGTTTCTTCAGTCCTATAAATATGAATACTATAAATGCACAAACCAATCCATCGGTTGAGGAACTACAGCACTTTTTTAATGGTCAGCAATTGCTCATCACCTATCGCGACGGGGAAGTACTGTATGGAACCTATTATTATCTGGAGGTACATTATTGTCCGAATGGCTATTACGGCCTGTACGGCCGAACCGTAAAGAGAACGGTACTGGATAACGAACAACGTTCTAATTGGCAGGAGTTCGGCACCTGGAAAATTACAACCCGTGACGGGCAAAATGGAATTGAATATTTAGCTACAACCGGGGGTCAACAGTTCTATCCATTGTTTAAATTACCTAATGGCGATATGTTTCTACAGGAAGGTATTACCATAGTTAAACAGGGTCTGGCCATATGCCAATGACCTAAAAAATACATCTGAAAATTGTGTTGTAAAACTATTCTAGCTAAAGTTTTAGGTAAATATACGTATCTACTTCTCCGGGAATTAACTGTAACTTTGGAGAAACCACTTGTGTATAACTTCTATTTCTGTTGCAGTTGGTGTAAAATTGGATAGCATGGATTCTCAAAATTTTAAACCTTTCGAAAGTATTGGCCTTTGTTTTAGCGGAGGGGGGTACAGAGCCACTTTTTTTGCTTTAGGAACAATTTCTTATCTCAATAAGGTAACATATAAAAACAAAAGTTTATTGCAGAATGTGGAAGCTGTAAGTACAGTGAGCGGTGGAACCCTGTTGGGTGTTGCCTACGCCAAGGCTGCGCAGGACTCCTCCAGAAGCTTCCAATCGTTCTTTTCTGAATTTTACACCACTTTCGATCCCGCTAACGATGTACTTTTAGAAACTGCTGTTAAAAAGCTTGAAGACGACAAGGTATGGGAGGAACATAGCTATAAAAAACGCTCGTTGATCAATGCCTTTGCCCTTACTTACGCCGAAATGGACCTGTTTAGTGGTTCATTAGGCATGTTTGAGACCTGTGCTTCTGAACATGTAAAACATCTTTGTTTCAATGCTACCGATTTTTCCTTCGGACTCGCATTTAGATTTCAGAATACGGGCCTTTTTGGTAACAAACCCTTAAGCAGCAAGCAAGTAGACGCCATTAAATATGAAGTGCAATTAGGCGATATCGTAGCTTCTTCATCGTGCTTTCCAATTGGCTTTGAACCCTTGGTGTTTCCGGACGATTATTTCAAAGACCACAACAGTGCAACGTATAAAGCTGTAAAAGGCCTGGATCGGTTTATCGATGGCGTTGGGATCATGGATGGCGGGATAGCCGATAACCAGGGAATAGGAAGTATGATCAATATCAGCGAACAGAAAAGTCGCGATAGAGAGCTGGATCTCATTATGGTAAATGATGTGGGAAGTTATAAAATGATCCCCTGGCAACAGGATACTACCCCTGTTATGAAAAGTAGTTCCCTTAAAAGAAGTATAGCAAAATGGCTCAGTTATTTTGGGCTGAAACCGCTTTACTGGATCACCTTGATCATTGGTCTTCTCATGATCATTCTTAACTCTCTTGAGATCTTTAAAGGCCAGGCCTGGACCTCTTTATACATAGTTGGGAGTGTGATCGCGGGTGTGGGTCTAACACTTACCATAACGGGAATTGTTTTGGGGGTTGCTAAAGTTTTCGGATTAAGCGGTTTAAAGAAATTTCTGAAGGATAATATCCCGGAACCCTTGCTGGATGATGTGATGAGTTTTGAGAAACTTGGGATCGACCTGCTGAAACGAATGCTGACAGACAGGCTCACTTCAGGAGAAAAAATGATAAATGATATTTTCCTGAAACAAATACGACGCCTTAATTACAAGTTGCTTTATACCAAAGAAAGTTTGAAAAATAAACTTATTACCTCTACCGTCTATGCACTGAACGGTAAGAAAACACCCTATTCTAATAACCTGAACTACAATAAAGACATAAAACCTTCGCCTTCCAAACTACTACAAAGTGTGTGTCTCACTGCTTCCGAAACACCAACCACCCTCTGGTGGGACAAAAAAGATATAGCAAAAAACCGCATGGATACGTTAATTGCCTGCGGACAGTTTACCAGTTGTTATCAATTAATGGACTATATACTAGCCTTGAAAAAAGACGTTAAAGATCCCAATTTCGATTGGAGTTCGATCGATGCCTTGTATGAACAATTATCTGCCCACTGGAAAGCATTCAACAAGGATCCCTTATTTATGGTTGAAGATTATAAGAAACAAATTAAGCTGTAATTCATTTACCATATCATTCCACCATTCTGAAAACGCTTCAGAAGAAAACATGAGGAAACAAAATTCAACTACACATCCTGATCCGGTTAACCTATCGAATAATCGCAGGAATATATCCATGTTTTTAACTTTTTATGGTCTTGTTCTACCTTAGCGATTTACCCATCTATTCAGATATTGAAGATTTTACATTTGCGTTTTAGACCGTAAATCAGGTAGTTAGAAAATAATACGTAAGCTGAAAATAATTTCAATTTTAATTACCTTTAAAGCTTTATCAATTCCAGTTAAATTCTATGAAACTATCCATAAGTAAATTACTAGTTGCTCTGTCTTTTTTCGTAACCGGCTCACTAATTGCACAAGACTTTTCAGCATTAAAATATCGAACTGTAGGCCCCGAACGCGGTGGTCGTGTAACCTCGGTAACCGGAACTCCACATGAGCCGGGAACCTTCTATCTTGGCGCCACCGGAGGCGGTGTATGGAAATCTGAAGACTATGGGACCAGTTGGAAAAATGTTTCGGACGGATTTTTTAAAACTCCATCGATAGGCGCGATAGAAATTGCTTCTAACGATCCTAATATTGTGTATGTTGGCACGGGAACGGACGGATTGCGAAGCAATGTGATTAGTGGTAAAGGGATGTATAAATCCATAGATGGCGGTAAGACATGGGAGCATATTGGTCTATCTAATGTGGGTCAGATAGGGGCGGTAGAGATCGACCCCACCAATCATAATATCGTTTGGGTGGCAGCAATCGGGAACGCTTTCAGGGCGAACCCTGAAAGAGGTGTGTACAAAACTACCGATGGTGGTAAAACATGGAATAAGGTATTATTTGTTTCAGACAAGACCGGTTTCTCCGACCTGGAATTACTGCCCGGAAATCCGAATATCGTATATGCTGCTGCCTGGAAAGCAGAGCGGAAACCATGGACCATTATCTCCGGAGGAACTAATGAAGAAGGTGGCATATACAAATCCATCAACGGGGGAAAAGACTGGGAAAAACTAAAGGATGGCCTGCCACAAGGTCTTATTGGAAAGATCGACCTGGCAGTATCTGCGGTGGATTCCAGTATTTTATATGCTGTGATCGAAGCCCCGGGAGAGGAAAGAGGCCTGTACAAATCTGTAAACCAGGGGAAATCCTTTAAACAAGTTTCCAGTGATGAACGTCTGGTAAACCGACCTTTTTATTACACGAATATAGAATTGGACCCAACCAACCCGGATATCGTTTATTCTAATGCAAACCCAATAATAAAATCTGAAGACGGCGGAAAGACCTGGAAACGGATGAGGGTGCCGCATGGCGACAATCACGATATCTGGATAAACCCCAACAATCCCAATTTACTTATACAATGCAACGATGGGGGAGCCAATGTTTCTCACAATGGAGGTGAGACCTGGTCTACCCAGTTCAATCAGCCAACCGCCGAATTGTACCAGGTGGAAGTGGACGATCAGTACCCATATTGGCTGTATGCAGGGATGCAGGACAATTCGTCCACCATTGCTGTTCCCAGCAATCCACCGTCTTCTATTCAGTATCCCGGAAGGGGATGGATCATCAATACCGGAGGTTGTGAAACCGGCCCGGGTGTACCTAAACCCGGCGACCATAATATAGTTTACGCCAACTGTAAAGGGCGGTTTAGCGTATTCGATAAGCGTACGGGAACAGAGAAAGGATACTATGTTGGCGCCTCTAATATTTACGGGCATAATCCAAAAGACCTGGAATACCGCTTTCAGCGGGTAGCACCGGTTCATGTTTCACCCCACGATCCTAACGTGGTCTATCACGGTTCTCAATATCTGCATAAAACTACCAATGGCGGAGAAGCCTGGGAAACCATCTCGCCCGATCTTACAGCATTCGAACCGGATAAGCAAGTTATTTCGGGGAGTCCGATAACTCGCGATATAACTGGTGAGGAGTACTACAGTACCCTGTATTCCATAAGAGAATCTCCATTGGTGAAAGGCCTAATATGGGTGGGATCTAACGACGGAGTAGTATCTGTAACCAGAGATGGAGGAGCCAATTGGAGCACTATCACCCCTAAGAATCTGCCCAAAGGTGGACGCGTAGAATCTGTAGCTCCCTCTCATTTCGATCCGGCCCGGGCCTATATTGCCGTAGACCGACATTTACTGGGTGATGAAAAGCCGTATTTCTATAAAACAACCAATTATGGCGCTAGCTGGGAGAAAATAACCAATGGAATTCCCGAAGATTTCACCGCGAGAGTCCTTCGTGAAGATCCGGTTAGGCCGGGCCTTTTGTATGCCGGGACAGAGTACGGCGTGTTCGTGTCTTTTAACGATGGAAGAACCTGGAAGGAATTTCAGCAAAATCTACCTGTAACACCCATCACCGATATTAAAATATTCAGGGGAGACCTCATACTCAGCACCATGGGAAGAGGCTTCTGGATACTGGATAATATAACCACGCTACGGCAGCAGCAGGTGAACAGCCTTGGAAATTCTGCCGTATTGTTCAAGCCAGATAATACCATCCGCTATCGGAATCCGAAATCTACCTATACAGATTTCCCAGAGTACCCGGGAGCAAGTGCGATTATCGATTATTATATACCGGAAGGACATGAGGGTGGCGTACAAATTGAGATCCTGGATGAACAAAACCGTCCGGTGGCCACGATCTTTAGCGATAGTACGCAACTGCAAAGCAAGGAAGTTGTGGTGGAGGATATGAATTTAAGCGAGACCTTCCGCTATGTTGATAAAAAACTAGATTCCAAACCCGGTCTGCATCGTTTTAGCTGGAATCTTCGCCAGAAAGGTGCCTGGAGAAAAGACGAAGACAGGCGCTACAGGGGTGGTCCACTAGTGGCTCCCGGAGAGTACAAGGTGCGGCTTAAGGTGGGTGGAATAACCTCAGAACAAAGCTTCGAACTCCTAATTGACCCGCGCATAGCCGAGTCGGGAATGACAAAGGGAGATATCGAGCAGCAGTTAGCCTTTCAGAATCAGGTAATAGATCTGCTTTCGGAAGCTCGAAAATTGCAAGCTCAACTGGAAGAAGAAGCCGATGAGCTGAAAGGAAAAAAAGCAAAGGCCAAGCAGGAACGTCTGCAAAAGGTAAATTCAGTATTAAAAAAACTAAAGAATGACGAAGGAGCCTATCCGCAGCAAATGTTGGTTTCACAGATATCTTACTTACTGAATATGGTAAGCGGTGCCGACCAGTTACCCGGTAACGATGCCAGGGCGAGATTGCAAAAACTAACAACAGAATTCAGGGCCATAAAGGCGGAAGTCTCCAGTTAAGCAATTCTTTTAGAATATGCTGTTCGCTGCTTAATTCGGTTGAATTAACTGGCGAAATATGTTATGAATATGGTTAGAAACCGGGTGATGAAACTAACAACCTCTTAAGTAAAACTTGAGGTATCCGCCTTGATTAACAATACTTAATGGTATCTTTTCCAAAGTGCAACTAGGTTCAATAACGAACTGCAGGTTCGCACTGCTGTTGAAATCTTCCTTGCTGTTTCTTTTTACTTTCTGAACATAACGAGTTTGATCTCGAACCACCTTTACTTTACCATCCATAAAGACGTGTGGATCCATTTCGCCAATGGCCTTCGGGATTTCCTCCATTTCACTGCTCAAAGTGAGATGAGCTGTATCGTCGTAAAATACAGCGAATTTGCCCTTAAAGTCTCGCTTTTCATTAGGAGAAACAAAAAAGGAATCATTTAATAATCTCATATTGATAACCAACTCATATTCATCATCACCAAGATCGAGCACCCCTAATTTTATCTCATAAAGGTCGTGGGTGATGGTATCGTAATAATAGGTGTAATCCGGTCTGTTAACTTCTAAGATCTCATCTTTATTGAGAAGTGCCAGATCTTTTTTTGTTTCTGAAACAGGCTGGTTACAGTTAAATAGAAGGAGAGATGCAAAAATTGTTAATAGAAATTTCATAACGATTTGTGTTTTAGAATTCTGAAGCAGATGATCGTGTGTTCTGTACTTATGCAGTTGAATAACTTCCGAATTTTGATTCATGATGAAGTAAAACTAGGTGTTTGCAGCCTTAAAAGTGTCAAAAGAGTGTAAAAGAAGTGTCAAGCATTGCAAAAAGTTGGAAAATTATATGTTATTTAAGGCTCTATGAAAAGAAGGATCATTTTCTACATTATTTCACTTGTATTGTTACTTGCGCTTTGGTTTCTATCAATAGACAGAAAATCATCCGATATTTTTTCAGAAAAGGTAAAGATCTCGTTGCGGGAGGTAGGGGATCAATTATTACGTGAACACCTGGATTCCACTTCCCGGGTTCTTCCTATCACAGAAGATGACCCAACACTTTTCCGACTTAGCTTTCAGAACAACTTAGGGTTTTACCCGGAAAGCCTGGTTGCCGCTATCGACAGTAGCTTCAGGTCGCGACAATTAAGCGAGAACTACCTGGTGGAGGTGATCCAGTGTGCAGATAAAGAAGTGGCCTATAGCTTTGAGGTGGATACCGGGGTAGAACGTACGGTCATTGCTTGCGCTGAACGCAAATTACCCCCGGCTTGCTATACCATTACCGTTCGCTTTGCCGACAGGAAAGTTGCGAAAACCGCTTCAAGTATTTGGATCTATCTTCTTTTATTCTTCGGAATTATAGGGCTGATCGAATTGTATTTTAACCGAAATCAAACCGGACCGCTAATAGCCGATGGAATTGACCAATATACCACTCTGGGTAGTTTCAGATTTTATCCCAACCAAAACATACTTGTGAAACAAGCCACCGAAATAAGCTTATCGAAAAAAGAAGGAGAATTACTAGCAATATTCGTTGCCAATCCCAACAAAGTGGTAAAACGTGATGAACTTACCAAAAAAGTGTGGGAAGACAAAGGAGTGATCGTTGGGCGTAGCCTGGATACTTACATTTCTAAACTGCGCAAGAAACTTCAGGAGGATGAAAGCATTAAGATTGTGAATGTACACGGAGTAGGGTATAAGCTAGAGGTGGAGTAATAAAGCCCCTTCTTAATTGCAATTAAACACTTTACATTTTCTCGAATTTGCCTTTTAAAAGTGTGGTGATTTTTGCTTAACTTTCTGCATCAATCAAAATCTATTACCGATGAAATTCTTGTACAGGCTACTGCTTGCTGCACTTATCTTTCCCGCAGTTTGTTTTTCGAATAACATTCAATTATCCAATGTATCATATTCTAAAGAAACGGGCATCGTTCAATTCGATCTCACCTGGGAAAATGCCTGGATGAATGAAAAGAACCACGACGCTGTTTGGGTTTTTGTGAAATTCATTCATAAAGACGGTAGTTATATCCACGGTAATCTGGCCGCTTCTTACCATGAGGCCAGTAATAATTTTGGGCCCACGATGGAGGTACAAGTAAGTAAGGATCGGGTTGGGGCTTTTATTGTTCCTCTTGAATATCATAGGGGAGCGGTGATTGCAAATTTTAAACTGAAGATCGACAACGAATTACTGAAAAGAATAGGTGAAGAACACGAAGTTCGTGTCTACGCCATCGAAATGGTATATATTCCTGAAGGCGCATTTTATGTTGGTGCCACAGAACAAGAGGCTATAGACTATGCCTCTTTTTACGAATCGGATGCATCTGGGGAACCGATTGGGCCCTATAAGATCTTTTCTGAAGACCAAACTATAAAGGTGGGCAAATCGGCCGGGGATCTTTACTATAAAACGGGTGGTTCTCCCTACAGGGGAGATCGATCTGGTGTTATCCCAGCCGATTTTCCGAAGGGCCACCAGGCTTTTTATATGATGAAATACGAGACCAGCCAGGGATTGTATTCCGACTTCCTAAATGCTATTCACCCGGAGTTAGCCGCGGCTTTGAGTCCGCATACTGTTGAAGATTATTACGATAAAAAAGGCTGTATCCGCTTTGAGAACGGAACCTATAGAGCCGATACTTACGACCGACCGGCAAATTTTATTAGCTGGGATGACGGTATGGCTTTTGCCGATTGGGCGGGGTTACGACCTATGACCGAATTTGAGTTCACCAAAGCGGCTCGTGGCCCCGAAGAACCTTTTGAACATGAATTTCCATGGGGAACAGATTCTACCGATAAATTAAAACGAGTGGTCACCACCGATGATGAACTGGTTCTATTGAATGGAATAACCGAA
>QQUG01000094.1 GCA_008501705.1 Flavobacterium sp. | reverse complement strand
CCTTGCTTTTACAAGGGTAGAGATGGTCTTACCGTCTGCGCGACCTGCTAACTCTTTATTTGCCATACCCATCACTTTTCCCATATCCTTCATGGAATCTGCTCCGGTTTTTCTTATTATTTCTTCAACAACAGCTGCCACTTCCTCCTCGCTCATCTGCTCGGGTAAAAATTGTTCGATCACCTCTGCTTCTGCTAATTCCGGAGCGGCCAGATCCTCCCTACCCTGCTGGGTATAGATGGACGCACTGTCCTTTCGCTGTTTTACTAACTTCTGAAGTAACTTGATCTCCTCATCTTCCGAAAGTTCTTCTTTTGCACCTGTCTCAGTCTGAGCTAATAAGATAGCAGATTTTACAGATCTCAAGGCCTGTAAGGCAACCTGGTTCTTATCTTTCATCGCGACTTTCATCGCATCCATAATCTGTGATTGTAAACTCATTTCTTCTCGTTAAATCAGACCGCGAAGATACACAATAATTAACATTCGTAAAAGAAAAGACCCGTATGCATCTAAAAATCATACGGGCCAAATCTGCAACGATTTAATCTAAACAATTAATCTACATTATCATGAAGGAATGAGTTGTTTGAACGCAGTTCGATATCGTCATCGTCTGTATTTACCGAGGTTCTTGAAATATTAGTTTCATCAGAACTTTCGGTCTCATCAAGATCGATACCCATACGTTTATAAGCGGGTTGCTTTTCAATATCCTCTATCTTAGAAGCACTGTTCCTGAATTTGTAATTAAATTCTTTCATCATCTTCTTTCGCTCCTCGGTTCTGTCCTTCAATAACTTAGAAATAGGCGTGTTCAAGGGATCCGCCGGTTCATCATCTGAAGCCTCATCGGTTTCTACCTCTTCTTCAGTGCGCGTTGAAAACGCTACTTCCTCATCCTCTTCTTCCCCTGCTTTAGGCTTTGCCTCATTAAGCATAGTTTCCATTTCCTGGTAATCGTCCAGGCTATAGCGCTTTACCCCTTCGTCTGAAATCTCGGTTACAGGAACTACTTCGATAGCATCCTTTACTTCGATCTCCTCAACACTCGAGGTTGCAACCTCGAATTCCGGTTCTTTCTTTTTTGGTTTTTCTGAATTTTCCTCCGTTTCAAAAGCCGGCAAGTCGAACATTAATATCTGGTCTTCTTCTTTCTCGGTAGTACTCTCGGAAACCGATTCTACTTCCGAAGTAACACGAACCTCCTCCTTCTCTTCAACGATCACAAAATCATTAACATCTATTTCGTTAATAATGACCTGTTCAAATTCCATCAAGTGATGAATGTCGATCTCCTGATAATTCACCTCAATATTTCGTATCAGCTCAGAGGTTTCTATGTAATCCTCAAATGGTAATTCGTTAGTTTTACCCTTAGTCGGTTCCGGCTTTTTTACAACTTTCTCCTCTTCCTCCTCAAATAAGGTATGGCGGATCACCGGAGCCGATTCCACTTTGCTTTTTGATGCCTTATCCGCGACCGGGATCTCTACAGGTGTTGCAGTTGGTTTAGGGGTTAACACATGTTCTGCTTTTTGCTCATCTTCCAGCGTATGGATAATTTTCTTTGTCTCTGTATTGACGATCTCATCCTGCTGCTCGGCATTGAAACCGGTAGCAATTACAGTAATAGCTATGGCTCCATCCAGAGATTCATCCTCACCAACTCCCATAATGATATTGGCGCTGTGCCCGGCTTCATCCTGGATATGGTCACTTATCTCACCTATTTCATCTATAGTGATCTCCTCACTTCCGGAAACAATTAGAAGCAACACATTCTTCGCACCTTTGATCTTGTTATCGTTAAGTAATGGAGAATCCAGGGCCTTAGTAATGGCCTCTCCTGCCCTGTTCGCTCCAGATGCGCTGGCACTTCCCATAATAGCAGTTCCGCTATTGGCAAGTACAGTTTTAGCATCTCTAAGGTCAATATTCTGGGTATAATGGTGTGTGATCACCTCGGCAATCCCTCTGGCGGCGGTAGCTAATACCTCATCTGCCTTGGAAAAACCGGCTTTAAACCCAAGATTTCCATACACCTCACGCAGTTTGTTATTATTGATCACGATAAGCGAATCTACATTCTGACGCAAATTCTCCACTCCTATCTGCGCCTGGTCATTCCTTATCTTACCTTCAAATTGGAACGGTATAGTAACGATCCCAACCGTAAGGATATCCATTTCCTTTGCCATCTTCGCAATTATAGGAGCAGCTCCTGTCCCGGTTCCTCCACCCATTCCTGCAGTAATAAAGATCATCTTGGTATTGATGGTGAGCATATTCTTGATCTCTTCCATGCTCTCTACTGCAGATTGCTCTCCGATCTTCGGATTGGCGCCGGCACCCAGACCTTCCGTTAGGGAAACACCTAACTGGATCTTGATAGGGACCGGACTATTTTCCAGGGCTTGGGAATCTGTGTTGCAAATCACGAAATCCACTCCTTTGATCCCCTGGCTAAACATGTGGTTGATAGCGTTACTACCGCCTCCCCCAACTCCAATCACCTTGATTACATTGGATTGATTTTTAGGCAGATCGAACGAAATGTTATCAAATTCTGTGTTGCTGCTCATACTATTAATTTTGTGAGGTTTTTATTGTCTTTATATCGTATCGCTTTTAAGCGCGTCTATTCTGCGTTGTCTAAAAATTCTTTGAACTTCTCCGCCCATTTATCGAAAAAGCGTTTCCTTTCCTTAGGCGTTTCATCCATGGTTTCGTTTTCTTCTTCTTGCCTAACTATACCATCTCCTCCGGAATTCGCTTCCGATTCGACCACTGCCTTAATCTGGGTGGCATGATCACGACTGTTCAGGCTGTCCAGCACCAGTCCCACCGCTGTTGCGAACATTGGGCTGGTTGTTTCCGAATCACTGTCACCTGCCAGATGTTCATTGGGATAACCAATACGGGTATCCATCCCCGAAATATATTCTACCAGTTGTTTCAGATGTTTTAATTGTGCACCTCCACCAGTTAATACAATTCCCGCAATGAGCTTCTTCTTTTGCTCTTCATGACCGTAATTCTTGATCTCCAGATATACCTGTTCGATGATCTCTACAACCCTCGCGTGAATGATCTTTGAAAGATTCTTTAATGTGATCTCCTTAGGTTCACGCCCTCGTAATCCGGGAATGGAAACAATTTCGTTATCCTTATTCTCTCCCGGCCAGGCCGAACCAAATTTTATCTTCAGAAGCTCTGCCTGCTTTTCTATGATGCTGCAACCTTCTTTAATGTCTTCAGTAATCACATTACCACCAAAAGGTATCACAGCGGTATGCCGAATGATCCCATCTTTAAATATCGCCAGGTCTGTGGTACCACCTCCAATATCGATAAGTGCTACGCCGGCTTCCTTTTCTTCCTGACTTAATACCGCATTTGCAGATGCCAATGGCTCCAGGGTTATACCAGAAAGTTCTAATCCGGCACTTTTTACACATCGGCCAATATTCCTGATGGAAGATACCTGCCCAACAACTACGTGAAAATTAGCCTCCAGCCTGCCTCCGTACATCCCAATGGGTTCCTTTATTTCCGCCTGCCCGTCCACCTTAAAATCCTGCGGAAGCACATGGATTATTTCCTCTCCCGGTAGCATCACTAATTTATGGACCTGATTACATAAACGGTCTATATCATCTTCATCGATTACCTCATCACTATTGTTCCTGGTGATATAATCGCTGTGTTGTAAGCTCCGGATATGCTGTCCTGCTATCCCTACAACCACTTCACTAATCTTCATACCGGAGGAAGCCTCTGCATCCTGCACCGCCTGTTGTATCGACTGTATGGTTTGAGTGATGTTATTTACTACCCCACGGTGTACGCCAAGACTCTTGGATTTCCCTATTCCCAGGATCTCCATTTTGCCATACTCATTCTGCCTTCCTAACATAGCAACGATCTTCGTTGTTCCTATGTCTAATCCTACAGCTATATTTTCGTGTTCCATGGCTTTACTTTTTTGTTGCTACCACCTGGTTCCCAAATTGAAGGTCTACCAGTTTATAATTGATAATCAGATTGTCTTGATTTGTTTTTTTATAGAACGCCTTGAAATTTTGAAACTTCCTAGCGATATCCTCCGGTTTACCAAAGCGAACTATCAAATCATGCATTCGCAATCTCAATTCAATGATACCATTTGGTTCTATATGCAATCCTACCACACTGCTCTTCATAAATTCGTCCTTCTCTATTTCAAGCAGTAGCTTTGTGACTTCCGTTAAATCTGATTGAGACTTTCCAGTGATCAATGGAACTCTTGCTGTGTAAACTGCAGATAACGGCATTTGTTTTCCGTCTTCATCCAGATAATAATCTGGGGTTGAAGCTACTCTGGCTATCGGATTTCGTTGCTCGATTCGCGCTCCCAGTGCTCCGTCCACAGTTACAAAAACTTCCGCATCCCGAATCATCGGATTCCCCTCCAGCCTTTGCTCCATCTCATTCAAAACTAAAGTTTCTTTGACTATACTCGTAACACTGTCGGCATTTTGTATTAACAATTTATTAACTGCCGAAAGGGTTATAAATGGTTCATTTTCATCAATAAATTCGATGCTGATCTTCTCCAGTTTTCGCTCCTTGTTACGGCGCTTCGAAAAACCCAGAAGCAACACCATCACAATGGCTAAGCATGCAAATTTTATGACCAACCAATTAGTCTTCATCGTTCAGGTATCTGGTTATATGTTCTACTTCTGCGCCTATATCTCCGGCACCTACTATAAGTTTTATACGGCAAGACGAGGCTTTTATTGCCGCCGGAAGGTCCTTTTTAGCGATCAGTTGCACTCGGCTTCCTTCAATTTTATCCATTAACCATGAGGCAGTTACACCCTCGATCGGCAATTCCCGGGCAGGATAAATGTCTAACAGGATCACCTCATCGAATTTGGACAGGCTATTGGCAAACCCTTCAGCAAAATCCCTGGTGCGGCTATACAAATGCGGTTGAAACACTATGAGTTTTCTGTCTCTTGGATATAATTCGTTAACTGCCTGACTCAAGGCGTCTATCTCGGTTGGGTGATGCGCGTAATCGTCTATGAGTACCTGGTCTGCCCTCTTGATCCTGTATGAGAATCGACGTTGAACACCTTTGAAATTTCTTAAAGCTTTGGGAAGGCAATCGGTTGGGGAACCTGCTAGAATTGCCATGCCCAAAGCTGTAACAGCATTTTGTAGGTTATGATGTCCCGGCAAAGAACATTGTAAATCTTTTATAATTGTAGACGGGGTCTTCAAATCGAATATGTAATTTCCGTCCTCTATCCGAACATTCCGAGCCTCGAAATCGGCCGGATCCTCTATAGCCACCGTTTTTCCATTGAGCGGCAATCCTTTTTTATGTAATAATTTATCCGGTGACGGTAACAATGCAGCAAAATCACGGAAAGCGTCCTCCATCGCTGTGGAATCCCCATAAATATCCAAATGATCTGCATCCATAGAGGTTACACAGGCGATATCTGGATTTAAGGTTAGAAAGGACCTGTCGAATTCATCGGCCTCTACGACCGTGATCTCGGTTCCCTTACTTATAAAATTCGAGTTGTAATTTTCTGTTATGCCTCCTAAAAAAGCGGTGACCGGCATGTCACAGTCCGCCAACAAATGACCTAAAATAGCCGAAGTTGTTGTCTTTCCATGCGTGCCAGCCACTGCCAAACATAAAGTGTTCCGTGTCACCTCGCCCAATAAATGGGCGCGCTTAATTACCGTGTATCCTTCCGTTAGGAACCAATTAAGCAAGGTGTTATCTTTTGGTATCGCCGGGGTGTATATTACCAGCGTATTCTGGTTATTCTTTATCGAATCCGGAATCTCTGAAACGGAATCGTTGTAGGTCACCGAAATGTTTTCAGAAGCTAATTCACGAGTTAAACTTGTTTCAGTTTTATCATAACCATACACACGCTTTCCTTCCAAATTGGCGAAACGTGCAAGGGCACTCATTCCTATACCGCCAATTCCGATGAAATAAAATATCTGTATGTGTTTGTACTCGTTCACTTAACCTTTATTAATTTCTCTATTTCGTCCACTATTTCGCCTGTAGCCCCCGGGCGTGCCAGTTTTTTTATATTTTCTGAAAGTTGTTGCTGCCTTTTTGTCGAATGCAATAATTGGGTAAACACCGGTTCGAACTTTTCCCTGGATTCGCTTTCCTTCAATAAAATTGCTGCGTCATTCTTGGAGATTGCCATAGCATTTTTGGTTTGATGGTCTTCTGCAACATTAGGTGAAGGAATAAATATCACCGGTTTGCCCACCAGGCAGAGTTCCGATACCGAAAGGGCTCCCGCCCGTGATATGATCATATCTGCTGCGGCATAGGCCAGATCCATTCGATTAAGGAATGCGTGCACCTGTACCAGACCTCCTGTTCTGTCTTTATATTCTTCTTCGTAGAACTTTCCACACTGCCAGATGAGCTGTACTCCTTCAGAAATAAGCATATCAAGGGAATCATCGATCAGAGTATTGATGTTCCTCGCACCAAGGCTGCCCCCTAACACTAATAAGGTTTTCTTTTCAGAAGAAAGATTAAAGAAAGACAATGCCTCACTCCTTTTCTCCGAAATATCCAACAGATCCTCTCGCACCGGGTTGCCTGTGAATACGATCTTTTCAGAAGGAAAAAAAGCATCCATTCCATCGTAAGCCACACAGATCTTCTGCACTTTGCTCTTTAACCATTTATTTGTGATCCCTGCATAACTGTTCTGCTCCTGTATGAGACAAGGAACTCTACGCATGGAAGCTACCCGAAGTAAAGGCGCACTGGCGTACCCGCCGGTACCTATGGCCACATCGGGTTTAAATTTCCTCACGATAGATTTAGCCTTGATAATACTGGATGCAAGTTTAAACGGGAACATAAGATTCTTCATGCTCAGGTTACGCTGAATGCCCGAGATCCAAAGACCTTCTATCTTATATCCCGCCTGGGGAACCTTCTCCATTTCCATACGATCTTTTGCGCCAACAAATAAAAACTCGGCATCGCTGTACCGCCGTTTCAGTTCGTTCGCGATCGCAATGGCCGGATAAATATGGCCACCGGTTCCTCCTCCTGATATGATAAATCTATAAGGTCTCACTTAATATATCTAAAGGGTTTTCTACCCCTTCCATTTCTTTTAGTTTTGCTTCTCTTTTCGCACTCACACTCAATACCATTCCCAGCGCGAGACAGGTCATCCAAATTGAAGTACCTCCACTACTAATGAGCGGTAAGGTCTGCCCTGTTACAGGAAATAATTCCACCGCCACAGCCATATTGATCAGGGCCTGGAAAACAATGGGAAGCCCTACCCCAACAACCAGCAACCTTCCGAAAACCGTGCTCGCCTTGTACGCAACAATTACCAACCGGAATAGCAGCAGTAAATACAAGAACATGATGGACATGGCGCCCATCATACCAAACTCTTCCACGATAATAGCATATATAAAATCTGATGATGACTGCGGTAAAAAATTCTTCTGAACCCCTTTCCCCGGACCTAATCCTGTAACACCTCCGGATGCGATAGCGATCTTGGCTTTTTCGATCTGGTAATCGGCTTCGGTGTCTGTGTTATCTGCAAAATTCTCTATTCTACTCATCCAGGTATCCACCCTGTTATCGAACATATCCGGGAAGGCCTTGGCGGTAAGTACAAATAAAGTAAGCATGATCACCCCTGCTCCGAGAACGATCCCCAAATACCTTAACGGATATCCTCCAATAAAAACCAGAATTACTACCATAGCAAAGATGATAGCGGTAGTAGAAAAGTTTGCCGGCAGGATGAGGGCCAGCACCATAAATACTGGCAGCCATAAGGGCAACAGGGATTCCTTAAAAGTTATTTCTTTATCCTTGATCTTGGAGAGATATCTCGCCACATAGGTTAATAACACAACGGCGGCCAGGGTGGATGTTTGAAAGGTAACCCCCACAAATGGAACCCGGATCCAACGGCTGGCATTAGCGCCTTCAATAGTAGTTCCCTGGGTAATGGTAATTAATAACAACACAATTACAACCGGCAGGGCTATAATGGACAACCCGCGGAAGTAGTGATATGGTATTTTATGTACCCCATACAGAATGGCAAATCCTAAAAGCAAATGCGCAAGATGCTTAAGCAAGTAGGGTAAGGTACTTCCATCACCGTACAGATATGCCAAATTGCTACTCGCGCTGTACACAGGCAGGAAAGAAAATAGCGCCAACAGGCCCGCAACTGCCCAGATCGCTTTATCTCCTTTTATATTTTTGAATATTCCCTGCATAGATATTGCTATAGGTTCCTTACGGCTTCTTTAAACTGTCTCCCGCGGTCTTCGTAATTTTTAAAAAGATCGAAACTAGCGCACGCCGGTGATAACAAAACGGTATCTCCTTTTTCGGATAAGCGATATGCTACCTGTACGGCACTTTTCATCGAATCTGTTTCAACCACCATATCCACACAGCTTCCAAATTGTTCAATGATCTTCTCGTTGTCTATCCCCAGGCAGATGATAGCTTTTACTTTTTCATTGACCAATGGAAGTAATTCGGTGTAATCGTTTCCTTTATCTACTCCTCCCACGATCCATACGGTAGGCGTTTCCATACTGTCCAGTGCATAGAAAGTGGCATTCACATTGGTGGCCTTGGAATCGTTTATGTACAGTACATTATTGATCTTCAATACCCGTTCCAGGCGGTGTTCCACTCCTTGAAAATTTTCTAAAGACTCCCTAATGGTCGCCTTCCTTATCTTTAATAAGGTCGCTACCGTCGAGGCAGCCATGGCGTTTTTAATATTGTGTTGTCCTTGTAATCCTAGTGTTGCGATTGGCATAATTTCTTCTGTGTTGTTTAGTTTAATTATTAATTTTTCGTTTTCTATCCATGCGCCTTTTTCTAACTTTTTAGTTACTGAAAAAGGCATTCTTTGTGATCGTATCTCGTTGTCTGCAAGCCATCTATCTATCACTTCATCGTCTGCGTCGTAAATAAAATAGTCCTGCTCTGTCTGATTCATTATTATTCTGAATTTAGCTGCGACATAACGACTAAAGTCATTATCATAGCGGTCCAAATGATCCGGAACGATATTCAGGATGACGGCAATGTGATTGCGATATTTCTCTATGCCGTCCAATTGAAAGCTACTTAGTTCGAGCACGTAGTTTTCGAAGGCCTCTTCGGCAACCATTCCTGCAAAGCTTCTACCTATGTTACCTCCCAACCCCACATTTAATCCAGCGTGTTGGAGCAATTGGTAGGTTAAAGTAGCCGTGGTCGTTTTTCCGTTCGTGCCTGTGATCCCAATTAACTGTGCATCGGTATACCAGGCCGCAAATTCGATCTCGGAAACTATCTTAATCCCGGCTTGTACCAGTTTCTTTACTATGGGCGCCTTATCCGGAATTCCGGGACTCTTCATTACGAGATCAGCATTCAGGATTTTTTCTTCGGAATGCTTTTCCTCTTCCCATTCGATCTCATGATGTATAAGAACTTCTTTATATGTTTCTTTCACTTTTCCGAAGTCTGAAACAAAAACCTCGAAACCTTCTTTTTTACCCAAAATTGCGCTTCCAACTCCACTCTCTCCTGCTCCTAAAACTACCAGCCGCTGCATGCTATCTAATTTTTAGCGTCACTATGGTGAGGATGGCAAGAAATATCCCAACGATCCAGAACCGAGTCACTATTTTACTTTCATGAAAGCCCTTCACCTGATAGTGATGATGCAGTGGCGACATTCGGAATATGCGCCTTCCTTCTCCATATTTCTTTTTTGTGTATTTAAACCAACTCACTTGTAGCACCACCGAAAGATTCTCCATCAGGAATATTCCACAGAGTATGGGTATTAATAATTCCTTCCTTATCGCAATGGCAATCACTGCGATCACGCCTCCAATAGTAAGGCTTCCGGTATCTCCCATAAACACTTGGGCCGGGTAGGCGTTATACCATAAAAATCCTATAAGTGCTCCTACAAATGCAGTGATGAAAATGGTCATTTCACCCGTGTTCGGGATGTACATGATATTGAGGTAATCTGAGAAAATGAGGTTACCCGATACCCATGCGAACAAGGCGAGGGTCACCGCTATAATAGCCGAAGTTCCGGCTGCCAGTCCATCAACACCATCGGTTAGATTTGCCCCATTAGACACAGCCGTGATAATGAAAATTACTATTGGGATGAAAATAAGCCAGATGAAGTCCTTTGCATCTTCACCGGCCCAACTGATCAAGCTTTCATAGTTGAATTCATTCTTCTTCACGAAAGGAATAGTAGTGAGTAGTGAGTTTTCCTCCGGATAGAATTCTCGGGTACTGGTCTGGGTGGTGAGTTCACCTGAAGTTGTACTATGCTCCTTTTCAAGGCGAACAGTTACCTCGGGATGCATATACATAACCGCTCCTACAAAGATGCCCAGGCCTACCTGTCCGATAACCTTGAATTTTCCAGGCAAACCCTTCTTATCGTTCTTAAATTTTTTAAGATAATCATCTATAAAACCTATGGCCCCCATCCATATAGTGGTTACAATTAGCATGATCACATAGATGTTGTCGAGTTTCGCCAGTAATAGTACCGGTACAAGGGTTGCCAGGATGATGATGATCCCTCCCATGGTAGGTGTTCCGGATTTTTCATTCTGACCTTTAAGTCCGAGGTCGCGAATCGTTTCACCCATTTGCTTACGCTGAAGAAACCTGATGATCTTTTTTCCGAAGAAGGTTGCGATCACCAAAGAAAGGATAACGGCCAATGCTGCCCGGAATGTGATAAACCCGAACAACCCCGCCCCCGGGATGTCGAAATTCTTCTCTAAGTATTCAAATAGGTAGTATAACATGCGTATTACTTTTTTAGGGCGGTTATAAATTCACTTACAATCTCCAGATCGTTAAAATCGAAACGCTCACCATTGATCTCCTGGTAAGTCTCATGACCCTTGCCTGCTACCAAAATGATGTCATTTCTGTTGGCCATGGAACAGGCCGTTTTAATCGCCTGTTTTCGGTCTGTTATGGAAAGGGTTCGCTTAAAATGCTCCGGCGGAACACCTGCTTCTATTTGTTGGATGATCGCTTCTGGGTCTTCACTCCTTGGGTTATCACTGGTGAAGATCACCTTGGTACTTAAACTGGCGGCAATATTTCCCATCTTCGGCCTTTTTGCAGCATCCCTGTCACCTCCGCAACCCACCACGGTGATAAGTTCTTCGTTCCCGGTACGAATACTATTGATAGTTTGTAAAACATTCTTCAACGCATCGGGTGTATGGGCATAATCCACTATGGCCGTTATATTCATCTCTTCGGAAACCACATATTGAAATCGGCCGGCCACACTTTCAAGGTTACTCATTAACTGAAGCACCTCAATGGTTTCAAGCCCCAGTAGATCGGCGGCTCCATAGATCGCTAGCATATTATAGGCATTGAAGGCACCTATGAGTTTCACCCATAATTCGTTGTTGTTTATCTTCAGCAATAAGCCGTTGAACTGGTTCTCCAGTATCTGTCCTTTATAATCGGCGTAGGTCTTCAGGGCATAGGTGTACGTTCTGGCATTTGTATTCTGAAACATCACCGGCCCGTTCTTATCATCGGCATTGGTAAGGGCGAAGGCCGACTTCGGAAGCTGATCAAAAAATGATTTCTTTACGTCCCTGTATTCTTTGAAGTCCTTGTGATAATCGAGATGATCGTGAGACAGATTGGTGAAGATCCCACCGGCAAACTGCAAGCCCTCGGTACGTTACTGATGAATTCCATGCGAACTCACTTCCATAAAACAATACTCCACTCCCGCGTCTACCATTTTTCGCAGATTGCTGTTAATGGTAAGAGGTTCTGGTGTGGTGTGTGTGGCTGGAAAT
>QQUG01000145.1 GCA_008501705.1 Flavobacterium sp. | reverse complement strand
CGGCGATCTTATTACTCACAATCGCCGGAATTTTAATATTAAAGTCGGTCGGTTTCAAGCTAAAAGCAGTTGATAAAATGATTTGCTGGTCTTCCAGCCACAATTTCACCGGGGTACTAATATCTTGGGTTACACCGTGAAGCGTTATACTGCCATTGATTGTAAATTCCTTAGGAGTTTCCAATAAAGCATCCCTATTGAAATTAGCAATGGTACCCTTAAAAACAGCCTTCGGGAATGTTGAGGATTCTACATAGTTCTCATTAAAGTGTTCTTCCATGAGAGCGATTTTAAATCGGAAGCCTTTCATTAAAGCCAAGGCAGCAAACTCCCCGGTTTCGGTATTCAGGATGGCACTCACATCTATGTGACTGGCTTTAACTTCCTCGAAGGCAGGAACCGAAGCTTCGAAATTGATGGTGCCACTTTTGGTTTTCAATTTCGACTGGCCAATAGCTGAAAGCGAAACCAAAAAGAATAGGCCGAATATGAATAATAACTTCTTCATCAAGATGAGATTAGTTTTCCGGGAGTCCGTCTTCATTCCATTGTACAATGAGATCGATAGTAGCCTGAGGAAGTCTGGGGCCACCCAATGGCATAAGTCCCTGGGCTCCATCCGGACGACTAATCCTGTCCAGTAATCCACGGTTTTCCACGGCCTGTTTTACCTGCGTATAAGTAACCAACGGCATGGGTGCTCCGTTCTGCGGTGGGTTAGAATGGCATTGCTGACAAATATTATCAAATACAAAGCGAACATCCTCGAAGGTTACCAGCTCTACAGGCACGTCCTGCTGTACAGGAATTAGCTCGTCGATATTCCTGGCAGTACAGCCATGCAGTAGCAAGAACATGGCTGTTCCTATCAATATACTATAAAGCGATCTCATTACTGGCTTCGCTTACTGTATTACAACTTTTTTGGTATGCGACAGATCACCGGAGTTTACCTGTACGAAGTAGATACCGGGCTGTAAGGTGGATACCTCTAAGGTGCTGAAATTTCCATCGTCTATGTTATGCATTACAAGCTGACCTGCCAGATTATGGACTTTATAACTATCTATCTTCATTAGTGAGAAGATGTGTAATTGGTCGCTGGCAGGGTTAGGATAGAAGGTTAAGCTTTTAATAAATTTTTCTTCTACAGACAAGATATCCTGAACGGTAACCGTACCCACCATATTGGCATGTACATTGCAACCGTAATCATTGGTTCCCAGTTCGGTAAAAGTAAAGCTGAATTGCGTTCCCATACCGGTAACAATACCGCTGTCGAATGCCTGCTGGCTCCCCGGATCACTGGTTACACTGTGGGGAAGACCGTCGGTCCAGGTCCAGCGCACTGTATCCCCTATTTCCACCGTTGGGCTGGCCGGAACCCCACTTACACCAACTTCCCAGTCGATATCAAAGGTGGTTTGTGCGGAAAGAGAAATAGTAACAAAGAGGGCAATGACAAGTAAAAACTTTTTCATAATCGATTATTTAAAGGTTAATAAGGTTATATGTATTAAACAACCCCAATCGAATATTTCCTACTTATAGCAATAAAAAACTCCGGGCGAGCCGGAGTTAATAATATTGTATTTATTTAATTTCTATCGTGTTAAATACATCTTTCTTCGGGAATACAATTCGTAGAATTCGTCATCCTTTAAGCTATCTATAAAGAGAATGCTCTCTCCGGTACTTTTCATTTCCGGACCTAGTTGTTTATTTACGTTCGGGAACTTATTAAAGCTAAAAACCGGCTGTTTGATGGCATATCCTTCCAGTTTCGGATTGAAATCGAAATCGGTTACTTTCTTATCTCCCAGCATTACTTTGGTAGCGTAATTTACATAGGGTTCCCCATAGGCCTTTGCTATAAAAGGAACAGTTCTGGACGCTCTTGGATTGGCTTCAATGATATACACCTGGTCGTCCTTGATGGCGAATTGTATATTGATAAGACCCACAGTGTTTAGTGCCAATGCGATCTTTTTGGTATGATCCTTTATTTGCTGCATCACAAATTCACCCAGGTTGAAAGGTGGTAAAGTAGCGTTAGAGTCGCCAGAATGAATTCCACAAGGCTCTATATGCTCCATGATCCCGATAATATAAACATTCTCACCATCGCAGATAGCATCGGCCTCTGCTTCTATGGCTCCATCGAGATAGTGGTCCAGCAATAATTTGTTATTAGGGATCTTCCTAAGCAGGTCTACCACATGTTCTTCCAGTTCCTGCTTGTTGATCACGATCTTCATCCCTTGACCACCTAACACATAGGACGGGCGAATAAGTAATGGAAAATCCAGTTCATCGGCAAGCTGCAAAGCTTCTTCGGTGGTTTCGGCAGTTCCAAATTCGGGATAAGGGATATTGTTCTCCTTCAGTAAAGTTGAAAAACTTCCCCTGTCCTCGGCCAGGTCCAGAGCCTGGTAACTGGTCCCCATGATCTTGATCCCGTAACGATCCAGTTTTTCGGCAAGCTTAAGGGCAGTTTGTCCACCAAGTTGTACGATCACCCCTTCCGGTTTCTCATGACGGATGATATCGTAAATGTGTTCCCAGAAAACAGGTTCGAAATAAAGTTTGTCTGCCACATCGAAATCTGTAGAAACAGTCTCTGGGTTACAATTGATCATGATCGTTTCGTATCCCACTTCGCTAGCGGCCAGGACCCCGTGAACACAGCAGTAATCGAACTCGATACCCTGTCCTATCCTATTGGGTCCCGATCCCAGTACGATGATCTTCTTACGGTCTGTAACTACGCTATCGTTCTCGGCATATTCCTTCCCATCGGTAGTAAGCATTTCATTTTCGAAGGTGGAGTAATAATAGGGTGTTTCGGCTTTAAATTCGGCGGCACAGGTATCTACCAGTTTATAAACCCGTTGAATATTGAGTTCGTCCCTTTTGTTGTACACCTGGCTCTCAAGACATTTCAGCATATGTGCTATCTGCCTGTCGCCATATCCCTTTTGTTTGGCTTCCAGCAACAATTCTCTTGGAAGCGTGTCCAGCGTATAGCCGGAGATCTCTTTTTCCAACTGATATAATTCCTCGTATTGCTTTAGGAACCACATATCGATCTTAGTGATCTCGTGTATCCTGCTTAAGGGGATCCCCATCTGGATAGCATCGTAGATCACAAATACCCGGTCCCAGCTGGCATAGGTAAGTTTTTCGATGATCTGATCGTAATTGGTATAGCTTTTCCCGTCTGCTCCCAGACCGTTACGCTTAATTTCCAGAGATTGTGTAGCCTTGTGAAGAGCTTCCTGAAAAGATCTACCAATACCCATTACCTCACCTACTGCCTTCATTTGAAGGCCAAGAGTACGTTCGGAGCCTTCAAACTTATCGAAATTCCATCGCGGGATCTTTACGATCACATAATCAAGGGTAGGTTCGAATAAGGCAGAGGTAGACTTGGTGATCTGGTTATCCAGTTCATCCAGGTGGTAGCCAATGGCCAGTTTGGAAGCGATCTTTGCTATAGGGTATCCCGTGGCTTTGGAAGCCAGCGCAGACGAACGTGAAACTCTTGGGTTGATCTCGATGGCGATGATCTCTTCCTTCTCATCCGGACTCACAGCAAACTGCACATTACAACCTCCTGCAAAATCCCCTATGCTTCGCATCATTTTTATTGCCATATCCCGCATGCGCTGAAAACAGGTATCGCTTAGTGTCATGGCCGGGGCAACAGTAATAGAATCACCAGTGTGAATTCCCATAGGGTCCATATTTTCAATGGTACAAATAATCACTACATTATCGTTACTGTCCCGCAATAATTCCAGCTCGTATTCTTTCCAGCCCAGTAGTGCCTTATCGATGAGCACCTCATGAATTGGTGATGCCTCTAATCCGCGAGTGAGCAGTTCGTCAAACTGATCTTCGGTATGTACAAAAGAAGCCCCTGTACCTCCCAGGGTAAAGGAGGGGCGAATTACCACCGGGAATCCAAATTCCTGGGCGATCTCCTTTCCTTTCAGAAAGGAGTTTGCAATTTTAGCGGGTGCCACGGGTATCCCGATCTTGTTCATTAGATTTTTAAACTGCTCCCGGTCTTCGGTAATATTGATAGCTGCAATATCAACTCCAATGATCTCTACTCCAAAATCCTTCCATATACCTTTTTCGTCTGCCTCTATACACAAGTTAAGAGCTGTCTGTCCACCCATAGTTGGGAGTACAGCATCTATCTGAGGGTGATCCTTCAATATCTTAACGATGGATTTTGTAGTGAGGGGAAGCAGGTACACATGATCGGCCATAGTGGGGTCTGTCATGATGGTAGCCGGATTCGAATTGATAAGAATAGTTTCTATTCCATCTTCCCTTAGCGATCGCAACGACTGAGATCCGGAGTAATCAAATTCGCAGGCCTGACCAATGATAATGGGTCCCGAACCGATAATTAAAATAGATTTTAAGGAGTTGTTTTTGGGCATTTTTCTTGAACTTTTTTTACCGCGCTAAAATTACGGCGCGACAGGGTATAAAAAAAAGGTGTTGCTATTAAAACAACACCTTTTTATTTATGAGTTATCAACATTATTTTTTGTGACGAGGTTCAGAAGAAACAGATAATTTCTTTCGGCCCTTCGCTCTGCGAGAAGCCAATACCTTCCTACCGTTTACAGATGCCATTCGCTCTCTAAACCCATGCTTGTTACGTCTCTTTCTCTTTGACGGTTGAAATGTTCTTTTCATTGTAAATTAGCTTAAATCTTCTGAAATATACTTTTGTATAGACCTTCTCTGAAAGTCGGGTGCAAATATACAATCATTTTTTACTTTCCCAAACACAAGAACAAAAATATTTAGGATAGTTTTTCATACCTTTGAACCCTTCAAAAAACAAACCTAAGTGAAAAATTCCTTTATCATTTTCCTTTCGCTGCTCATCTTCGGAAGTACGGCTATTCAAGCCCAACACGAACTATCCTACCAGCTTAAATTAGGAGATAGTTTTAAGATTGCACAAAAGGCCATTCAGAATATAAAGATGACCATGGAAGGCGAGGATCACAATATGACCAATACTCTTGCTGGGATTTTCGATTTCAAGGTTCAGGAAATTTTGGAAGACTCGTACGTAATCCAGACTTCATTCAAGGAATTTATGTTCAAGACCGAATCTGATATATTTGGTGTACTCAATGATGTGGATACAAGCCGGGAGACAGACATAGACGATATGGAAGCAAATGTCTTTAAAGGATTGATCGATGTGCCTTTTTATATAACTCTTCGCAAGGATGGTAAGATCACTTCTCTCGAAGGCGTTGATGCCTTGCTGGATAATATGGTGCAGAACGCAGGGATCGAAGATAATTTTACGAAGGAATTAATAAAGGAAGGGGTTTCATCACAGTTTGGCCCCGAAAGCCTATCCGAAAGCATAGAACAACTTACCTATTTGTTTCCTACTTCAAAGGTAGCAGTAGCCGATAGCTGGCAAAATGAGTATGCGGGCGATTTGAAAGCGCAAAATACCTGGACGCTGGATTCGTATAACGATTCAGAATATATCCTCTCCGGAGCCGCAACGGTACAAATGAAAACCAACGATGATTCCATAGTTATGGAATTGGAAGGCACACAGGATAGTTTTGCTGTTATTGCTACCGAAAACGGTTTTCTTAGATCCCTGAAAGTAGAACAACAAACCAAAGGTATCACTACAATGAATGAGATGGGTGGAGTGAAGGTTGATACTACCCTGGACGCAATAATTACTTACAAAAGATTATAATTTATGTTTAACAAATACATCAAACTCGTATTAGCAGCAGCCTCGGTTGGCGTAGCAATTTGGCAGTTTTACGAGACTAATATCGGTAACGGGATCATGCTGATCCTCCTTGCGTTGATCTTTATTTTTCTCTACTACAAGAATGAACTTATTTTACTCGCTTTTTTGCAACTTCGGAAACAAAACTTCGAAGGCGCAAAAAAATGGCTGGACCGTATCAAGAATCCGAAAGCTGCTTTGGTCACAAAACAACAGGGTTACTACAACTACCTCAACGGACTCATGGTCTCACAGACCAATATGAACGAAGCGGAGAAATATTTCAGAAAGGCAGAAAAACTGGGACTCTCCATGAGTACAGATATGGCTATGGTTAAACTTAATCTGGCAGGTATTGCAATGACCAAGAACAGAAAACGAGAAGCCGAAATGCTCCTTACAGAAGCGAAAAAACTCGATAAACAAAACATGCTCGACGAGCAGATAAAAATGATGAAGCAGCAGATGAAACGCGCCGGGCAACCTCGCCAGCAATTTGGTCGGGGCGGCCGAAGACGATAAGCTTCTGTTTATTTTTTCTTAAAATTTATACGATTTTTCGTACGCAAATATGTATTTTATCGATATATTAGTACACTTTATCGATATTTTAATCTAAATTCCTTCTTTCCTCGTTACCTTTGGCAGATTAACCCAATCGCGACCTATGGGGAAAATTTTACGTATCCTATTCTTAACGGCATCTGTTTCCGCATTCCCCCAGGATTTTGCGAAGAAAGCCCTGTTTTCTGATGTGATAGGGCATAACATCAAAAAGTATAAGAACCTCGCCAATTACGCCTACCGAAAAGACGATCTGGAAAGGGCACAGTTCTTATTCGATTCTCTGGTGGATCACGTTATTAAAGATAGTTATATGAATAACTTCAAACTACGTGAAGTAAGTGGGAAGAGATCTGAAATGTATACCTTCGATAAGCCGGTTTATCTCATTACCACCGCCTTTTGGGTTGCTACAAGCTCCGGTGAGATCCCGGCCCTGAATACGATTGCAGATCAATATCATAAGGAAGTGGATATCGTTGTACTTTTCTGGGGTCCCAGGGAGGCCATCGCGAAACTAAAAAAACACTATAGCAAAAACATCACTTTGCTATACGTAGATGAACTGGAGAACACCAACGACTTTACCATTAAAACCATGAAACACAGCCTGGGATTTCCAACCACTTTTATAATGGACGAAACTAAACGTATCCTGGATGTGCGAAGAAATATGAACCATCATTACGAAAAGGACTACACCACTTCGTATAACGAGCACTACCAGACCTTTATGAATGGTCTGTCACTTATATTGAATAAAGAGAACGGGAAAACGGCCGACCCACTTACCAACGACTAAGCCTACTTCGATAAAAATAATTTCACCGCCGCTACCACAAGTATCAGGGCAAATATCTTTTTCAATACCTGCTGATTTAGGGATACAGCGAACTTAGACCCCAAAAATCCTCCAACCACAAAGAAAATCGCGATAACCAAGGCGTATTTCCAGTCGATAGTGTGACCTGCCTTATGGTAGGTATACGCTGCTACAAAGGTAACCGGAACAGCCAGCACGGCCAGACTCATCCCCTGGGCCTGATGCTGATCGTAGCCCAGTAATAAAATCATTAAGGGAATCATAACTACACCACCACCTACACCCATAAAACCACTCAGGATCCCGGCAAGTAAACCAATAAGGATCAACGAAAGTACTAATGTCATACGCATTTATTGTCCTGTGTTATAGTATCCGTTCTCCGGAATTTCTATGAAATATTCCTTCCCGGAGGCATTCTTCAGGTAGGTTTCCCGCAACCACGGATTGTGCAGCTTCAGTATCTTATAATTTATCCCAAACTGCTTCGCGAAGCCGGGTATATCCGTAATAGCCGTATCCACTTTTACCTTATAAGTTGGAATGTTCGTGTACAGATCTCTTGGTTGGAAATTAAATCCATACTTCTCGGGATTGCTCAAAATTTCTTTAAACGCCAGTATCCTGAAAATATATCTGCTTGTCTCGTCATTCAACAAGAGGTCGTAGTAATTATTGGAAGCCTTCTGCCTGTCTATTTGTTTCTGAACCCCTCCGTTTCCGGCATTGTAAGCAGCAGCAGCCATGGTCCAGGATCCAAATTTCTGCTTCGACTTCTTCAGGTATTCTGCGGCAACCTCTGTTGCCAGTTCAAGATTGTATCGCTCGTCTACATAATCGTTGATCTCAAGTCCGTATTCCCGGCCCGTACCTTTTAAAAAATGCCAGAATCCTGCTGCACCTGCCGGAGAACGATTGTTCTCTAAAGCGCTTTCGGCCACAGCCAGATATTTAAAATCATCCGGAAGTCCGTGTTTTGCCAACAAAGGCTCGATAATGGGGAAATATTTATTTGCACGCTTAAAAATAAGCAGGCCATTAGACTGCCAATAGGTATTTACGAGTAGTTCCCTGTCCAGCCTTTCACGTATATCCGGATTGTCAAGCGGAACAGGCTCTCCTGCAAAATCCATCGTTTCGGGGATGGGGATGGCATAAACGTTATAGTCGTTTACCGCCTTTTTAACTACTTCCTGTTTTACAGGCTCCTGCTGCACAGCATTCACACACAAACTGCTCACCCCAAAGAGAACAGTTACCAATCCAATTTTCGATAAAATACTCATGACTTAAATTTTTTATTAAAGATAAAAAAAGGTAGGTGCTAATTAAAGTTTTACCGCTCTTATTCTTCTATGGCGGATAATATTTTTTCCGATACCTGCCGGCCTTTATCCAAAAGCATAATATGAGTACCACCTTCCAGAACAATACAGTCATTAATATTTTTAATAGGGAAGATAATATCCTTGTCGCCGTGAATGTGAATGATCTTTCTTATAGGTTCCTTTTGCTGCCAGCACACCATATTCTTGATGGCCCAGTCCAGGTACCGCTTGTCACGCACATGTAGAAATTCCTGGTAGAGTTTCAGTCGTTTTTTAGACCTGGGACCAATAGCGAACTTCGTAAGATCGTCCGCGCTTAACATTAATCGTGTTGGCATCAGCTTATAGGCAGCGGTCCTTCGGGCAATTTTAAGACGCCTGGGTAGTTCGGCACGCGATTTTACACTGGAGATAATTATTAATTTCCTGGGGTTGACAAATGCCGCCATCTCCTGTGCAACCACTCCACCAAATGAAACCCCTGCCAAAACCACATCTTTTTCTGTTATCCTGGCTGCCATTCGCCGGGCATAATTTGAAATGGATTCATTCCTCTCAGGAATCAACCACTCCAGTATATGCAACACATAGCGGTCTTCCGGCAGATGGATATTCTTAAAAATTTCCTTCCCCGCAGCCATCCCGGGAACGAAATAAACATGAGTTTTTTGCTCAGACATAGGGCTTTAACAACTAGCTAACGATTTTGGCAAGTGATTTTTCGTAACTTTGTAATGCAAAGATAGAATTATCATCACGTATTTGGGGTTTTTATGAAGAAGATTTTACATCCGGCAGACACTCGTGGCACTGCGGATTATGGCTGGTTACAAGCCCGGTATTCTTTTAGTTTTGCTAATTTTTTTAACCCGGACAGAATTCAGTTTGGTAAGCTACGCGTGCTTAACGACGACATCGTAGCTCCTGCTATGGGATTCGGAAAACACCCGCATCAGAATATGGAGATCGTCACCATTCCTCAAGAAGGCGCCCTAAAACATCGCGATTCTATGGGCAATGAAGGAGTGATCGAATCTGGCGACATACAGATCATGAGTGCCGGCAGCGGTGTTGAACACAGCGAAATAAATGCCAATACCACCCAAGCCGTGAAATTATTCCAGATCTGGGTCTTCCCGGAAGAAGAGAACGTATCCCCTCGCTACGATCAGAAAAAGATCGCACCTCTCCTCAAAGCCAATCAATTCAGTACTGTGGTAAAACCCCGTACCCAAGCAGCTGCAGATGAGCTGTGGGTCCACCAACAGGCCTGGTTCAATATTGGTGAATTTTCAGAAACAACCCAAACAGATTATAAGTTAAACAACCCAACCAATGGCGCATACATCTTTGTTATAGATGGCACTATTGTTGTTGACAATGAGACACTTAATAAGAGGGATGCCATAGGTATCTGGGATACCGACTCGGTCTCTATCACGGCAGAAAAAGATAGCCGTGTCCTGCTTATAGAAGTACCAATGAATTAAAAAAAAACTCCCTATGATTGAAGATGTAGAAATTACCGATAACGAATTTTTAAGACAATTCGAACTTGAAGTGGGCGACAACATGGCCCGCATAGAATACGCCCTTCAGGACCGTAAAATATTCCTAACCAAATTCGACATGCCAGACGATATGGAAGAACAGGGTTTCAGGGATATTTTTATCAAGGCAGTATTCGATGAAGTAAGAGATCGAGGGATAAGTCTTGTTCCCACCAGTCCCGAGATCGCCGGATTTATGCGTAAAAATCGTAGAAAATACAAAGATCTGCTGCCTGTTGGAATAAGTATTTAAGTGGTTTTTGGGCGCCTTCTACGTCGCTTTCGCGCCGTAGAACCGGGCTATTCATTATATCACTCCCTTCGGTTCGTGGATGCCATTTCTATCCCTGGCGCAATACCTCTGCCTCCGCAAATTCGAATCGTACTAAGCCGTCCTCATCGATATCCGTTAGGCTAATATCATGTAGTGTATTTATCAACTCCGGATTCCACGGAGCCTTTACCTTTATATAGTTTTCGGTGAAACCATGTATGTATCCTTCCTTGTTCTCCCCCTCAAAAAGCACGGTTCTCTCTGTTCCCAACTGTTGCTCGTAAAAGGCCCTGCGCTTCTTAACAGACAATCCACGTAGCATCTTGCTCCGCTTATGTCTTACGTTTTTAGGAACCACCCCATCCATTTCCGCAGCCGGAGTATTATCCCTTTCCGAATAGGTAAAAACATGAAGGTAGGAGATATCCAGTTCATTCAGGAAATGATAGGTCTCTAAGAATCTCTCCTCTGTTTCGCCGGGAAAGCCAACGATCACATCAACACCAATACAGGCATGAGGCATCACTTCCCTGATCTTATTCACCCTATCCACATAGAGTTCACGCATGTAGCGTCTCCGCATCAATTTCAGCAGTGCGTTACTACCACTTTGCAACGGAATATGAAAATGTGGCACAAAAGTTTTGGAATTAGCCACAAAATCAATGGTTTCATTCTTTAACAGGTTAGGCTCGATAGAAGAGATCCGAAGCCGCTCAATTCCTGGAACTTCATCCAGGGCCTGGCATAACTCGAAAAAGGTATGCTCATGCTTCTTATTCCCAAACTCCCCTTTTCCGTAATCGCCAATATTCACTCCGGTTAGCACGATCTCCTTGATCCCCCGGGCGGAGATCTCGGCCGCATTCTTCAAGACATTCTCCAGCGTATCGCTACGGGAAATTCCCCTGGCCAGCGGAATGGTACAATAGGTGCATTTATAATCACAACCATCCTGAACTTTCAAAAACGCCCGGGTTCTGTCTCCTATGGAATAGGACCCTACGTAAAAATCGGCCTCCTCGATCTCACAGGAATGGATCACCCCGGAAGTCCGATTTCGATCCGGTTGGTTCAACAGATCATGTATATAACCTGTGATCTTGAATTTTTCTGTAGCGCCCAGCACCAGGTCAACACCGTTTACATCGGCCAGCTCTTGTGGTTTTAATTGCGCATAACAGCCAATTGCCGCTACAAATGCTTCAGGATTGACTTTCTGCGCCTGCTTCACAATGGTACGGAATCTTTTATCGGCATTCTCGGTCACACTGCAGGTATTGATCACGTAGATATCGGCCTTTTCGCTAAAGTCCACACGTTCAAACCCTTCCGAAGTAAAATCACGGGCAATCGTGGAAGTCTCACTGAAATTCAGCTTACACCCCAGAGTATAAAATGCGACTTTTTTGCTAGCGTTCATTAGTGTATTTTAGCGGGCGGGCACAAAGATACGAACAATTACCAAAGTGTGATCACGAAGACTTAGGTAAGAATTCTTCTATCGGAGAACGGCCTTTTATAACTTAATAGCGAATAGTACCCTATGTCTAAAGCATCCGCACAAATAAAGGAAGTAATTACAGAGCAGAATTATTGTTTTGTA
>QQUG01000136.1 GCA_008501705.1 Flavobacterium sp. | reverse complement strand
TTATCTGTTCAGATATGGAATTCTGTACAAACTCTTCCGAAGTAATATATTCGAACAATATATCCCTGTTTGTCGTGTAGGCCTCCGTCTTACGCAGAGCGTCATTGTATTGATAGCTGTTCCTGTTCTTTAACGCTTTTAGCTGTAAAGCCCTTGCACTCTGAAAATAAGGATAGGCCTCGATCACCCCCTGAAGTTCATCCAGATGTTCATCCCTAATTTGCTGGGGATTATCCAATAGGTATGTATAGGTTTGGGTGTTCACGTTCTTACCAGTTCGCCAGGGAAGCATTAAATACGTCCTGGGTTATGCGTTCAAATATTATAGTTAGCGCGTCATCCAGTTGCGACCCTGTGAGCTGAGACTGACCGTCGTAATCGTAATAGAAAGAGAAGCGCTGTTCAAAGTCTTTGGTGTCGTCGTCGGTATTGATAAACCGAACATTTACGGCTACTGTAAGCCTGTTTTGTGCTGCCGTACTCTGGGAGGTAGCCGTTATAGGCGAGGTGTAAAATTGAACGATCTCTCCTTCATAGATCAGGTCGCCATTATTGTTTACCAGGTCTAGACTGGTCTGATTTAGGATGAGGTCCTGCAAGAGAATTGTAAAATCCCTTGCCGCTCCGGGCTCTACCAGGGGTGCATTGTTCTGAAAATAATTCACCTGAAAGGTCCTTGCATTACCTGTGTCTGCTCCTGTGAACGAATAATTCACCTTACATCCCTGCATGAAAATGACAGCAAAGAAAACAAATAAGAATAGACGAATGATTATTTTCATAAAGGTTTGTAGTAGCGGGTTCCGGCTACAAGTTATATTGTTTTATTTTCCGATACAAGGTTCTTTCAGAGATACCCAGTTCTTCGGCAGCATCCTTTCGTTTTCCGTTGTATTTTTCCAGAGATTTCTTGATGAGTTCCAGTTCTTTTTCCTGAAGGGATAAGTTCTCTTCTTCCTGGATCTCTTCAGCAAAATCATAATTAGCCTTATTTGTTTCTGAAACGGATTCCGGTATACTCAACACTTCTACGTCCTGCTGGTCTTCGTCTTCTTCTTCAACGAAAGAAGCCAGGGCTTCCTGGTTATCTTTATCTTCACGATAGATCTTCTTGATAAGTGTGGATTGTTCTTCCTTCACATCGGAAGCATTCCCGCTGTTCATCAATTCCAGGGTGAGTTTCTTCAGGTCATTCACATCGCGCTGCATGTCGAATAAAACCTTATACAATATCTCACGTTCACTACTAAAATCGCTTTCTCGTTTTTTATTGATCACCGCAGGCAGGTTACTGCCAATATCCGGTAAATAACTTCGTAAGGTCTGGTAGGAGATATTCCTGTTTTGTTCCAATACCGAGATTTGTTCGGCCACGTTGCGCAGCTGACGGATATTTCCGCTCCACCGGTATTGAAGCAGCAAGGATACAGCATCGTCTTCCAGCCGTATGGTTGGCATTTTGTATTTCTGGGCAAAATCTGAAGCAAATTTTCTGAATAGCAAATGAATATCTTCCGATCGTTCCCGCAATGGAGGCAGATGTATATCCACCGTACTTAAACGATAATAGAGGTCTTCTCTAAATTTTCCTTTCTCTATGGCCTCGATCATATTCACGTTGGTAGCGGCGACGATCCTAACATCGGTTTTTTGGGCTTTTGAAGACCCCACTTTCAAGAACTCGCCATTTTCAAGCACACGAAGTAACCGAACTTGTGTAGGTAGTGGTAGCTCGCCCACTTCATCCAGGAAGATCGTTCCCCCGTCGGCAACTTCAAAATATCCACTACGCGTTGCCGTGGCACCGGTAAAAGCACCTTTTTCATGGCCGAATAATTCGCTGTCTATGGTTCCTTCCGGAATAGCGCCACAGTTCACAGCGATGTATTTTCCATGCTTTCTATGTGAAAGTGAATGAATGATCTTTGGAATACTTTCCTTACCTACACCACTCTCACCAGTTACAAGCACAGAGATATCCGTAGGAGCTACCTGTATGGCTTTTTCCACGGCACGATTTAGTTTAGGGTCGTTCCCTATAATTCCGAATCGTTGTTTTATTGCTTGTACGTTTTCCATTATTAAATCGCTTCAGAATAATTTATAGCCTTACCTAATAAAGTAGCACTGGTACAGTCTTCTACCTTCACCGTCACCAAATCACCTACTTTATAATGCTCTTTCGGGAAAACTGCTACCGTATTGTATTGCGTACGGCCGCTCCAATGCTGGTCACTTTTCTTAGATTCTTTCTCAATTAAAACTTCCAGTGTTCTGCCTACAAACTGTTTCGTTCGATAGGCGGAGTGTTTTTGCTGAAGATCGACGATCTCTGTCAACCTACGCTTCTTAACTTCCAAAGGAATATCATCCTCCAGTTTTCGTGCAGCCATGGTTCCCGGCCTTTCCGAATACATGAACATAAAACCAAAATCATACTTTACATACTCCATCAGGGAGAGTGTATCCTGGTGATCTTCTTCGGTTTCGGTTGGGAAACCAGTGATCATGTCCTGGGAAATGGCGCAATCCGGGATGATCTCCCATATCTTATCGATAAGGGCCATATACTCCTCTCTCGTATGCTGCCTGTTCATTTCTTTCAGGATCCTGGTGCTTCCACTTTGCACAGGAAGGTGAATGTAATTACAGATATTTTTATGTCTGGCCATACTGTGGAGCACATCTTCGGTCATATCCTGCGGATTGCTTGTAGAGAAACGAATTCTCATGTGTGGCTGGGCAGTTGCGACCATATCTAGTAATTGCGCAAAATTGGTAGCCGTGGCTTTCTGCATTTCGGAGGCATTCTTGAAATCTTTCTTTAAGCCTCCACCATACCAGAGATAACTATCAACGTTCTGTCCTAATAGAGTTATTTCCTTATAGCCTTTTTGAGCAAGGTCGTTTACTTCGGCGAGGATACTTTGTGGGTCCCTGCTGCGTTCACGTCCACGAGTGAACGGAACAACACAAAAGGTGCACATATTATCACAACCACGTGTAATGCTTACAAATGCAGTTACGCCATTTCCTCCAAGACGCACAGGCGCAATATCGCCATAGGTCTCTTCCTTGGACAGGATCACGTTCACTGCGTCTCTTCCGGCTTCAACTTCTTCAAGCAGGTTTGGAAGGTCCTTATAGGCATCCGGCCCCACCACCATATCGACGATCTTCTCTTCTTCGAGGAATTTACTTTTCAGGCGTTCGGCCATACAGCCCAGAACCCCCACCTTCATATTGGGGTTGGTTCGTTTTACGGCATTATATTTCTCCAGTCGTTTTCTTACGGTTTGTTCGGCTTTGTCTCTAATAGAGCATGTGTTCACTAAAACCAGGTCGGCTTCTTCCAGGTGCTGTGTGGTATTATACCCCTGCTTTGCCAGGATCGACGCCACGATTTCGCTGTCGGAGAAATTCATCTGGCAACCATAGCTTTCTATATATAATTTACGAGTATTGCCTTGCTGTGATTCTAGCATAAGAGCCTCACCCTGCTTGTTCTCGTCTATTTTCTTTTCTTCTATCATAGCCATTGTGGATCCTTGTAATTTGGTAGATCAATGAACGTGCAAAGATACGATTTAAATCTGTTTTATGTCAAAATGGCAGGTTACTTTTTTGTACATTTATCGACCTATTGGCAAATAAACTGCAACCATGGAACATCCTATCTTCAATAAAATTGAAAACTCAAAGAAAATAGATTTTGGCGATGTGCTAACCCAGAGTTATAACCTGTTCTTAAAAATTTGGCAACAGGGTGCTATGCATACCCTTATCGTGATGCTCTTTGTGATACCGTTCCTGGTCCTGGTTTATGTGCCTATTATATTTATGTCGATCGCGGCCCAACAATATTCGGATCCCTATTACTACGAGTATGGCAGTGACTATGGTTCGGCTATGGATTTTTCCATTCCTTTTATTATAATTTATTTCGTGGTTCTGTTTGTGCTCATATTAATAGTACAGACCATTTCACTTGGAGTGAACGCGCATTTCTACAAAGTGTGCCGTATTGTGGATATGGAGACCGGAGAAGCCGAAGGAGGTTATTTCGATTTCTTTAAAAATGGAGGCTTTGTTAAGATCTTTGTGCTGTCGCTGGCAACTTTCGGAATTGCTGTCGCGGCCATACTGTGTTGTTATTTACCCATTTTTTATGTAATGGTTCCTTTACAACTCATGTTGCCTATATTTACTTTCAATCCAAAGCTTTCGGTTAATGAAATTGTAAAGGCAGCTTTTAAACTAGGTCATAAGCACTGGATCTATGTTTTTGGTCTTGCCTTGATAGCAGGTAATGTGGCTCAATTGGGAATACTGGCCTGTATTGTTGGGTTTATCTTTACTGCCTGTATCGTATATCTTCCCATCTATTTTTTCTACAAGAATACCGTTGGTTTTGATGATGTTACCCCTGCCGAAGTAGCCGAAATCCAATAGCTTTGTACTGTAGCGGAAGCCGTTAATACGCGGTTAAATTTTTAGCCTAAAAAGTTCGGTTTAAAAAATTGACATACTTTTGTAGTCCAAAAAAAGAGAGTATGTCAAAGAATTTAGTGATTGTTGAGTCCCCCGCGAAAGCCAAGACCATAGAAAAATTTCTGGGTAAGGATTTTAAGGTTGCATCCAGTTTCGGACATATAGCCGATCTGCCTTCCAAGGAATTAGGAGTAGATGTTGATGGGGATTTTACACCTAAATATATAGTATCACCGGATAAGAAAAGTTTGGTTAAGGATCTAAAGGCCATGGCAAAGAAAGCCGATATGGTTTGGCTGGCCAGTGATGAGGATCGTGAAGGAGAGGCAATTGCGTGGCATCTTGCCGAAGAGTTGGATCTTAATGATGAGAATACCCGGCGAATCGTTTTTCACGAAATCACTAAATCTGCTATTCTTAAGGCCATTGAGAATCCCAGAAAAATAGACTATAATCTTGTCAATGCCCAACAAGCCAGGCGCGTTCTGGACAGACTTGTAGGGTATGAACTTTCGCCGGTTTTATGGCGAAAAGTAAAAGGCGGGCTTTCGGCCGGACGCGTTCAAAGTGTAGCCGTAAGGCTTATTGTGGAAAGGGAAAGAGAGATAGAATCGTTCCAGCCTGTAGCATCCTTTCGTATTGATGCCGAATTTATCACTTCCGAAGGAAACAAATTCAAAGCCAAATTACCAAAGAACTTCAACACCGAAGCAGAGGCCCGTGAGTTCCTCCGTAAAAACATAGCAGCCACTTACGCTGTGGCGGACCTTACTAAAAAACCGGCAAAGAAATCTCCGGCGCCACCCTTTACTACCTCTACTTTACAACAGGAAGCCGCCAGGAAGTTATATTTTTCGGTAGGTAAGACCATGACCATAGCGCAGCGATTATACGAGGCAGGTCTTATTACCTATATGAGGACAGACAGTGTAAACCTGTCTAATGAAGCACGAAACGCAGCGCAGAAGGCTATAGAAGATACCTTCGGAAACGAATACAGCCATCCGCGAAATTACAAAGGGAAGGCTAAAGGGGCCCAGGAAGCTCACGAAGCTATTCGCCCAACGGATATGGGACGTCCATCCATTAGCGGAGACCGCGACCAGGAACGTCTATACGATCTTATCTGGAAAAGAACTATTGCCTCTCAGATGAGCGATGCCAAGTTGGAACGAACGAATGTTAAAATAGGGGTACATGCCAGTGAAGTAGTGGAGGAGCAGTTCGCGGCCAATGGTGAAATGATCAAATTTGATGGATTTCTTAAGGTATACCTTGAAGGAACAGACTTTGAAGATGAGGAGCAGGATGGTATGTTGCCAAAACTGGTTATTGGCGATGCATTAACCAATAATTACATAACTGCTACGCAACGCTATACAAGACCCGCCTATCGATACACGGAAGCATCACTGGTAAAACAACTTGAAGAACTGGGAATTGGGCGACCATCTACCTATGCACCAACCATTTCAACCATAATTAGCAGGAACTATGTTGAGAAAGGAACCGTGGAAGGAGTGGAGCGTAAGTATATCCAGCTCACCATGGAAGATTCTCAATTAAATTCAAAAACACTTACCGAAACAGTGGGAAGTGACAAAGGTAAACTGGTACCTACGGATATAGGAATGATAGTGAATGATTTCCTGGTAGATCATTTTGGTGATATACTCGATTATAATTTCACGGCAAAGGTAGAGGAGGATTTCGATGATATTGCCGAGGGCAAAGAAGAATGGACCTCTATGATGAAAGATTTTTACGCAAAATTTCATCCACATGTAGAGCATGTACAGGAAAATGCAGACAGGGAAAGCGGTGAACGGATATTAGGTGACGATCCCGAAACCGGGAAACCCGTCCTGGTAAGATTGGGAAAATTTGGGCCTATGGCTCAAATTGGAGCACCGGATGATGAAGATAAGAAGTTTGCCAGCCTGCGTCCGGATCAGCAATTACACCTGGTGACTTTCGAAGAGGTGATGGATCTGTTTAAACTTCCAAAGACCATAGGCGTATATGATGGAGAAGAGATAGAAGTGAATAATGGGCGTTACGGTCCTTATGTTCGTTTCGGAAAGAAATTTATTTCCTTGCCAAAAGGTATGGATCCTCTGGATGTCACAATGGATGATGCAAAAAGGATGATCGAAGAAAAGAAAAAGGCAGATGCACCTATATATATGTATGAAGGTTTACCGGTTCAGAAAGGAAAAGGAAGATTTGGGCCTTTTATAAAGTGGAACAATATGTTCATTAATGTGAACAAGAAATACGATTTCGACGATCTATCCGAAGCGGATATTATCGAACTGATTGAAGATAAGAAACAGAAGGAGATCGATAAGCTAATTAATGAATGGCCGGATGAAGGCATTAGGATTGAAAAAGCCCGCTGGGGGAGATTTAATCTTATTAAGGGAAAAACCAAGGTCGAATTACCCAAATCGACCAAGGCCGAAAAGATCACCCTGGACGAAGCAAAGGATCTGCTCGATAAGAAATCACCTAAGAAGAAAACTACACGAAAGAAGAAAACCACCACTAAGAAAAAATGATAGAGTTTCTTTCACCTGTTTCCAAGCAGGTATTGGCACACCGCGAAATATTACCGGAGGGTGTCCTTGGAAAACAAATTAAGATACATTCGAAAGAAGGATCACTACCAGCCATGGAGAAGGTCGGGTTTGCACTTTTAGGAATACTTGAAAACAGAAATGATGTAGATTATATAGGAACAGAGGTTGAACTGGATGCGTTCCGAAAGTCGCTTTATGGCCTGTATCCCGGGAATTGGAATCGCGAGATCGTTGATCTGGGTGATATTAGGAAGGGAGCTTCCGTAGACGACACCTATTTTGCGGTTCGAACCGTGGTAGAAGCCCTGCTGAAAAAGAAGATCATTCCTATTATATTGGGAGGTAGTCAGGATTGTGCTTATGCTCAGTACCGTGCCTACGATAATTTGGGAAGTATGGTGAATATGGTGAACGTAGACACCAATTTCGATCTGGGGGATGCCGAAAAGCCCATCTCTAATAAGTCTTATGTAGGAAAGATCATAGTAGACAAGCCTTATAATCTATTTAACTACAGTGCGCTGGGCTATCAGAGTTATTTCAATGCTCCTGAAGAGATATCACTCATGGACAAGCTCTATTTTGATGCGTATAGATTGGGTGAGATCACGGCAGACGTTACCGTGGTAGAACCAATAATGAGGGATGCCGATATAGTTATGCTTGATGTCTCTGCAATAAAAAGTGCCGAATTGAGTTATAAGAACAACAGGAGCCCCAATGGTTTCGACGGTAGAGAGATCTGCGCAATAGCCAGGTATGCCGGTATCAGCAACCGTGTTAGTTCGTTTGGAATCTATGAACTAAAGGATTATAAGGACGCTGAGAGTGGCGCCATGCTGGTTGCACAGGTTTTGTGGTATTTTATTGAAGGAGTGAATTTCCGCGTAGCTGACGAAGATTTCAGCAATGAAAATGAATATACTACGTATAAAGTCCCTATCGACGATGATATTCTCGTGTTTAAAAAGAGCATAAAAACGGGAAGATGGTGGATAGAATTGCCATTTATTTCGAATGTTAATAATAAATTAAAAAGAAGAACGTTATTACCTTGCACTTATGGCGAATATTTAGGTGCAACAAATCAGGAAATTCCTGAAAGGTGGTTTAAAGCCCGCCGAAAAAATGAGGTATAATCCAACAAACTAAGTAAAACTGGGTTTAAGGGTTTTTTAAGAAAATTGTTGTTTTTTTAAAATTTTATAAATAGGTTTACGCCCTTGAATCTCGAAAATTTAACCTAAATACCTATGAAGAAGCTAATTGCATTAACTGCGATCATTGCCTTTTTATTCAGTTGTAACTCCGGTGATAGGGGTGAGCTCGTTGGAGCAAAAGGCAAGAAATGGTACCCTCAAAAACCTTACGGTATGACCCTTATCCCTGGTGGTTCTTTCATCATGGGTAAAGCTGATGATGATTTTGTAGCGGTAAATGATGCCCCAACCAAAACTGTGACCGTGCGTTCATTCTACATGGACGAGACAGAGATTACCAATTCTGAGTACAGACAATTTGTAGAGTGGGTACGTGATTCCACGGTACGCCTGAAGTTGGCTATTTTGGCTGACGAGGTTGGTGCTACTCCGGGAGACGAAGGTATTGGTGAATTTGCCTTTGTGGATCAGGAAAACGAAGAAATGACTCCTTACGAGCAGTACATGTATGACAACTACTATGGTATGGGAGAGGATTTCTACGCAGGTAGAAAGATCAATAACGATGTAGACCTGATATGGGATACCAGTGAATATCCGGATGAATACTATTCGGAAGTGATGGATACCATGTATATTCCTGCGGAAGAGTCTTATAACGGACAACGCACTATAGATGTTAGCAAACTGAAATTCCAGTATACCTATATGGATATTCAGGCCGCTGCCCGAGCTAAAGGGAAAAGCAGAAAAGATTTTATAAAGAAAGAAGAGATCATGATCTATCCTGATACTACAGTGTGGATCAAGGATTTTAATTACTCTTATAATGAGCCTATGCACAACGATTATTTCTGGCATGAGGCTTATGGAGACTATCCTGTGGTAGGGGTTAACTGGAAGCAGGCGAAAGCCTTCTGTGCCTGGAGAACCCTATACAAGAACGCATATCAGAAATCGAGAAGACGTAATCATGTGAATTCGTTCCGTCTTCCCGGTGAAGCAGAATGGGAATACGCCGCCCGTGGTGGTCTTGAATCTGCAACCTTCCCATGGGGAGGACCTTATGCGAAGAATGACAGAGGATGTTTCTTAGCGAACTTTAAGCCTTTACGTGGTGACTATGCCGCAGACCAGGCTTTATATACTGTGGAAGCAGATGCTTACGAACCGAACGATTATAACCTGTACAATATGGCGGGTAACGTTTCGGAATGGGTAGCATCATCTTACGATCCAGCTTCTTACAATTACACATCTACAATGAACCCCAATGTGAATGACGACGAGAACATGCGTAAAGTAGTACGCGGAGGTTCCTGGAAAGACGTAGCATACTTCTTACAGGTTAGTACCCGTGACTATGAATATGCAGATTCTGCTCGTAGTTATATCGGTTTCAGAACTGTACAGGACTATATGGGAACTGATGTGGTATTGAACCAAAATTTTGGAGACGCCCGATAATTGCGTCTTACTAAAGATTCAAATCTTAACTTAACTTAACTTAATTAAACTATAGTATTATGGCACAATCAAAATCATCTAAAAAGTTATTTAACATGGCCTATGGCCTTGGAGCTTCTATCGTTATCCTGGGAGCCTTATTTAAAATCCTTCACTGGGAGCTAGGTCCCCTAAACGGTGGGTTGCTATTGGCGATCGGTCTTATTACCGAGGCGATCATTTTCGCAATCTCAGCCTTTGAGCCGGTAGAGGATGATTTAGACTGGTCTTTAGTATATCCTGAATTAGCAGGTGGTAAAGGCAAAGGAAAGAAAGAAGAGCCACAAGACGCTCAAGGTATGTTGTCTCAGAAATTAGACGAAATGCTTAAAGGTGCTAAGATCGATTCAGAATTAATGAGTAGTCTCGGAGACAGCATCCGTTCTTTTGAAGGAGCTGCCAAGAGTATGGCCCCAACTGCCGAAGCTATGAATTCTACTAAGAAGTATAGCGAAGAAATGGCATTAGCTGCCGCTCAAATGGAATCATTAAACAGTCTTTATAAGGTTCAGGTAGAATCTACCAGCCGTCAGGCAGAAGTGAACGAACGTGTTGTTGAGAATGCAGAACAACTGAAAGCTCAAATGGAGCATCTTGCTACTAACCTGTCTTCGTTGAACGGAGTATATGGAGGTATGCTATCTGCAATGGGAGGTAAAAACTAAGGTTTTCCAACCAAATTATTAATCTTAAACAGCATTAAAAATGGCACAAGGAAATCTATCCCCGCGGCAAAAGATGATCAACCTGATGTATCTGGTTTTCATCGCAATGCTTGCGCTGAACATGTCCAAGGAGGTATTATCTGCCTTCGGACTACTTAATGAGAAAATTACCGATGCAAATGTTGCCGCCACAGAACGTAACACGGCCTTCATGGAAAGTCTTGCTACTAAAGCTGCGGAACAACCGGAACAATATGCCGAGGTAAAACTGAAAGCTGATAAAGTATCTGAGATTTCAGAAGAACTAAATACGTATCTCGAGGATTTGAAATCCCAAATGATGGGTACGGTAAAACCTGATGAACAGGAAGATTATGAAGTTCAGGATAAACCTGACTTCCTGGATCGCAGATTCTTTCAAGGTGATAAGTTAAAGCCGGAAGGGCAGGAATTTTTAGATAAGATCAACAATTATCGTACAGAAATGGTCGCGGTACTTGGAGATAGTTATCCGGATATTAAAAGCTCTATCGAGTCTAATTTTAGTACTGCTCCGGTAGAAAACCGTGACGGTAAGAAGATTGATTGGCTGAACTATCACTATGAAGGTTTCCCGTTGGTTGCGTCGAAAACAAAACTAACATCACTTCAGAACGATATCAAGGTAACCAAGAACGAGCTATTGTCGAAAATGTTAGCCGGTCAACAAGCAACGGCCTTATCATTTACACAATACAATACTTTATTGGAACAATCTAAGTCTGCATTTTACGCAGGTGAAAAGTTTGAAGGTGGAATCGTTTTAGGACGAAAAGATCCAAATACAAAACCAAACCGAGTTGAACTTACTCTAGATGGTAGACCTCTTACCGAGGATCAATACACTATCGAGAACGGTAAAGTGAAGCTTAATATTAGCGCAGGTGCAGCCGGAGATCATAAGATCGAAGGGAACCTTATCTTCCTTCAGGATGGTAAGGAAGTTGAAATTCCTGTAAGCAGTAGCTTCGCAACTATTACAAAACCTAACTCGGCAGTTATATCGGCCGATAAGATGAATGTTGTATATCGCGGTGTTGAAAACCCGATGACGGTATCTATCCCAGGAATCCCGGATAACAAAGTTACCGCTTCAGGTGCCGGATTAACTAAGGTTTCAGGTAGTAAATATGTAATGCGTCCCGGTGGCGGTAGAGAAGTTGTTATCACGGCAAGTGGTACACTTCCCGATGGCCAAAGGATCAATACACCTAGCACCTTCCGTATTAAAGACATTCCACGTCCTACAGGAACCATTCGTGGTGAAGATGGAAATGGCGGATGTGTACGTATGCAGCGTCAGGGACTTGAGATCGCAAGTATTGGAGCTATCCTTCCAGACTTCGATTTCGATATCAACCTGAACGTAACCGGATTTAAATTTAAAGTATCCGGACAGCCAACAGTGGTTGTTAATGGCCGTAAGATGAACACTCAAGCCAAAGCCGCCCTTAGGAGAGCTAAACGTGGTGAAACAGTACAGATATTTGATATTACTGCGAACATCGCTAACAACTCCGGATATAAGCTGAAGAAGATATCTCCGGTTTGTATCGAGTTAACGAACTAAGATTAAAAATTAGAATATGAGCTTTAAAAATGTTGTTTTATTTGGTTTAGGCCTTTTATTCGGTAC
>QQUG01000237.1 GCA_008501705.1 Flavobacterium sp. | reverse complement strand
TCATCTTCCAACCAAATAACAAGGCATCCTTAGCTTTATCTCCAAAGGGCTTTTTATAAGAAGTAGGTTCTTCTTTGTATTCTACCGTTTCGTACAGATCGATCTGAATCGTACTGTACGCAACCTTATTGGTTAGATACTTCAGCCTCCCCTGAGCCGATTCGATCTCTTCTTGCAGCACACGTAGTTTTTCCTCCGTATTTAAAATGTCTTCTACGGTTTTTGCGTTTTTCCTCAAGATATCTTCATAACGCTTCTTTACTTCCAGCTTTGTTTCCAGGCGGCCTTGCAGATCGATGTATTCTTCGGTAACATCTTTAGTGGTGATGTTTTCATATTCCACAAATTCCACCACATTTCCGATGCTGTCCATAATAGTATCGAAACTTTCCTGAGGCACCTTGATGGTAAAGCGATTTTGTTTCTGATACAGATTATTCTCATAGCGCAGATCACTTATATAGGCTTCATACCGCAAGGCGATCTTTCGTATCTGAGCGGTGGCAATTTTTACATCTTTTACCTTATAACGTGCCGAAGCCGATTTGATGATCTTCAGATTGTCCGGCGTTTTTATCAAGGTAGCATCTGGTTTAAAACTCGCGATACCACTTTCATCGGCCTCAATAGCCTCAAACGACTCATTAAGATCCACATCTCCCATTTTAAGCTCTTCGCTATAACTTCTTCCCTGGTCGCATGCATAGAGCAGGCCAAACGCTAAAAAGAACAGACTTATTTTCCAAACTGATTTAAAACGATTTGTCTTCATAATTTTATATTTTTAAGAATTACTCAACAAACCTAAATCCAAAGTACCCGGACTAATTGCAAAGGCCTTGTAAACCAATTGTATTCTATTTTACAATTTTCATTTAACTGATTTTCAACACTATATATTTTTTGGACCCAGCAAATAAAAAACTTTTCGAATTACTGAAACAAGCTGTTTCGGATACTTTTCTGAAAGAAAATCACGCTCCCATAGCAATTGGTGACTGGAAAGGAGAAGAGATCGAACGATTTCAGGAAGATATGTTTCAACGCACCCGGGGTAGGGTTAGTGAAAAGTGGTTTTATACCTATTTCAAGAATGAAGCAGAGAAACTTCCCAGGATCGATATGCTCAACCTACTGAGTGAATATGCCGGATTCGACAATTGGCATACTTTCAGAAGTAAACACGGAGATCTACTCGTTATAGAAGAGAAGCCTATGTCTAAGAAGAGTAAGTATTTGTGGTTGCTCTTAGCCGTGGTTCCTGTATTAATAGCAATGTATTTTTTGCTGAATTCTGAAAATAGTTTCCGTTTCTGTATGATAGATGAAGATCGAGGTGAACCTATAACTCAAATTCCGGTAGATATTAAGATACTTTCCGAAGGCCAGTCCCCAATCTACCTGAAAACAGATAGTAGTGGCTGCTTCGAATATATTAGCAAAGAAGAAATTATTCGGTTTGTGGTCCAGTCACCTTACCACAAAACAGATACCATTACCAGGCATATCGATGCTAATATAAATGCAACCGTTCCTCTTGCCACAGACGATTATGCCCTTATGCTCCGGTATTACAGCAATGGAAATCTCGGTGAGTTAAAAAAACGCAAGCAGCAATTAAACACTCTTATTGCAGACGACGCGCAGATCTATCAGGTATTTCCGAGTCAGTCGGGAATCGAACTCTACTCGAAAGAGGAATTTATCAATAAACTAACGGTCCCTACCAGTAGTTTGAAGAATATTAATATTCTGGACAAACGATATGAGGATGGGAAGATCGTGAAATTAAAATTCAGTATTCAATGAGAGCTTTACTTTACATACTGCTGTGTTTATCATTATTCGCTTGCAATAGCGGAACACAGGGGGATGCTATGGAGAAAATGGAGGCTGAAGAAACGGTTTCGGCATCGGATATTGACCTACTTGAAGACGTTCCGGTGACCATGAAAATAGCGGTAGACTACAACGATATTGTTTCTCAGAAGCTCCGTGAATATGCAGAATTGCGACAACTGGCGGAGAAACATCCGGAGTTCAGGGAGGAACTTCAAAATCCTCTGGAACAATTGGCTGGCGATAGCCTTGTACTTGGATCAGAAAGAATAATTAGTATCGCTGATATTTCTCTAACCGATTCTCTTGAGGTTGTCTCGGATAGCCTAAGACGCATACCTTTTAACTTTACGGTAACGACCTCAACCGGAAAACGAAAAGACAGTCTTATAGCGGTGATCACAACCACGATAGTCGAGATAGATGGTGTAGAACTAAGATCCCATAAGGTGAGTTTTGAACCACAACAATAAACGTTAGGAGTTGATTTTCAATCACTTTGTTGTAGCTTTACCTTAAATCCGAATCCATGTCTTCTGTAAAAAGTACCCGAATCCAATCCATCGACATTCTTCGTGGAGTAGTGATGGTTATCATGGCGTTAGACCATGTTCGGGACTATTTCCACGCAGGAGCTTTTGTGGCTGATCCCAGTGATCTTGAAACAACAACTCCTGTACTTTTCTTTACGCGATTTATCACTCATTTCTGTGCTCCGGTTTTTGTTTTTCTTGCCGGAACCTCGGCCTATTTATACGGGCGTAATAAAACCAGGAACCAGCTGTTCAAGTTTTTATTTACGCGAGGAATATGGCTCATTTTTATAGAAATTACCTTGATGAGTTTTCTCTGGTGGTTCGATATTAAATTTCAATTTTTCAACCTGCAAGTGATATGGGCCATTGGTCTTTGTATGGTGGTACTATCGTTCCTGATCTATCTACCAGTAAAGGCATTAATACCTATGGGCCTGGTGATCGTGTTTGGTCATAATTTGTTGGACGGAATTACCGTTGACGGCAACGGACCCGGTTCGGTGCTTTGGTATATCTTACATCAATCGGCTTTTATACAATTTGGAAATACCTGGGTGAGCTTTCTTTATCCAATACTGCCGTGGATAGGTGTGATCGTGCTGGGCTATTGCTTCGGAACCTTATACCATAGAGAATTCCATGCAACTGCGCGTAAAAGGTGGTTACTTTACCTTGGGATTGGTTCCACTGCTCTATTTATCATTGTTAGAAGTATCAATAGCTACGGCGATATGATCCCCTGGGCTGTTCAGGACAGCAATACGTATACAGTACTTTCGTTTTTACAACTGACGAAATATCCACCTTCCTTATTGTTCCTGCTCATTACCCTGGGACCGTCCTTTATCTTCCTGTATTTTGCTGAAAACATTCGGACGAGGGCTTCGAAATTCTTCTTAGTTTACGGAAGAGTGCCATTTTTCTATTATGTTTTACACGTGTTGGTGATTCACCTCGCGGCGATAGCGGGTTTGGTATTAACCGGGAAAGACTGGAAATTGATGATTCTTACCATGGAGAGTTTTACCAGTGGGGAATTGGCAGGATATGGTTATTCGCTGGGAGTAACTTACCTGGTATGGATAGGAATCGTACTGGCGCTGTACCCTATATGCAACTGGTATATGAACTATAAGACCAGAAACCGTGATAAATGGTGGTTGAGTTATCTGTAGGGTCTAAATATAAAACCCTCCTTGCGGAGGGCTAATTAACATAACTAAACATAAGCGAGTTACTCACAAAACGGTATCATGCTTAAGATCTCTGTCTTTAAAGCATCATTGGAATTGATTGTGAGAACAACCTCATTTTGCATCCGTAGTTGAATCGGGTATTGTATACTGGCGATAAGATTCTCATCGAAATCCACGATAGACTGAAATGTTTGTTTATCGTGTTCAAATATGATAGTTTCGAAACTCGAAGTAGACGGATCGTATACAGAGATACGAACCGGGTAGATAATATCGACGCAGTTTATAATTTCATTAAAAAGAAGCCCATTGGCACATTGTTCGATCAACTCATTAAAAGCCTCCTCGTGCGGTACTTCAGCCTGCAGGTAATCAGCAAAGGTGATATTAACAGGAAATTCGGGAATCAATTCATCACCTATATTAAAGATGGCCAGATCATCTATAGAATTTACAGGATAAGGATAACCTTGATAATAACAGGTATATGGAAAATCGATACTGAAACAGGAAGATCTATCAACAATATCGTCAAAGGATCCGTCGTGGGATACCACAGACATGAGTAATGATTTCAGTTGCCTGTCATCTGTGAAAGCCTCGTCATCCTCTCCTTCCACAATGGTTAGCTCTTCTTTCTGACAGCCAGCGATCATCACTAACATCATAAAATACAAAACGTATTTCATCTTCTCCTTTTTGGTAATATAACAACTATTCCATAAAAATTCCTACCCGGTTTTATATTTTTATATTTACTGAAATTCAAACGATGCCCGCACCTCTTTTCAAGAATGTTTGCGACGAACAGCTCTTTTCGAAATTGTACGAGCAATATTCGAAAGATCTTCACGACTTCATCTATTACAAATACGGAGAACATTTCGACCCTGAAGATAAGGTACATGAGGCATTCATTAAACTTTGGAAAAATTGCAAGCGTGTAGCTCCCGAAAAGGCTAAAAGCTTCCTGTTTACGGTGATAAATAATATTACCCTTAATGATATAAAACACAAAAAAGTGGTTTTAAAGCATCAGCGATCGAAACCAAAACAGTACACTCATGAAACTCCCCAGTTTATCATGGAGGAGACAGAATATCTGGAAAAATATCAGGCAGCACTTGCAAAATTATCGGAAGGACAGCGGGTTGCATTTCTTCTTAATCGCGTTGAGGGAAAGCGCCATAAGGAGATTGCCGAAATGCTCAATATATCGCGAAAGGCTGTGGAAAAAAGAATTTATACAGCGCTGGATAAATTAAGACAACATATCGAAGGAATTTAATTGTTACTCAGGTAGGAATTTAGCACCCTCGATTGTTATATAAACAGAAATTAACTATGAAAAAGAAGGATTTAATTTCTAAATGGTTAAACTTTAACCTGAGTGATGAGGAACTGGAAACATTTAACAACTTAGATGTTTCCTCTTCCTATCACCGCATAGACCGGGCTGCCAAGCACTTTAAGGCTCCGGATCTCGAAATGGAAGCGAGCTATGACCGGCTAAAGAAGAAGCTGAGAAGCAAGAGAAGTTCTCGTATATTATACTACTATGTTTCGGGTATCGCTGCCACTCTATTAGTGGCTTTTGGACTATTTTACTTTTTGAATAACTCAGCCAATGTAGAATTTCTCGCGACCCATGGTGAGAACACCCAATTTACATTACCCGATAATTCTGAAGTTATTCTGAATTCCGGATCGATCGTTTCATTCAACCAAAAAAAATGGACTCAAGATCGCCAGCTGAAACTAGATGGAGAGGCCTATTTTAAAGTGGCCAAAGGCGAAACTTTTACCGTGTCAACAGCTCAGGGGAGCATTTCAGTGTTGGGAACAGAGTTTAAAGTGAACGATCGGAAAGATTATTTTGAAGTAAGTTGCTATGAAGGCTTGGTGAAGGTATTTTACAACGGAGAAGAACAACATCTCTCGGCGGGAAATGTCTTTAAAGCATTCGACGATAGGGTTGTGACTGAAACCACCACAGCAATTAAACCCACTTGGCTTGACCAGAAATCTACTTTTAAAAGTATACCTTATCGCGTCGTTCTTAAGGAGCTGGAGCGCCAATTCGATATTGAAATTTCGGGAGCAGAAACAAACAGTAATACCTTGTTTACCGGAAGTTTCAATAATGAAAACCTCGAAACTGCCTTGCAGGCTGTTACTATTCCCCTTAACTTGTCTTATACTATTAATGGAAAAAATGTGGTTCTTAAAATTAACCAACAGTGATCCTTATAAGAAAGTTTGTAGTACTTTTTATCTTCTTCAGTTTTAATTTTTTATCGGGGCAGAATAAGACCGATTCCAGATCGCTACACGAGGTATTTACCTATCTGGAACAAACTTTCCAATGTACATTCAGCTATAAGGATATCGATCTAAGGTATCACTATGGTTCCATACCTAAAGCGATCGAGCTTAGTCTGGCCGTTCGGGCCTTATCTGAAAACACTTTATTTAATTTCACCATCCTTGAGGACCGAACGGTGGCGGTTCAAAAAAAAGAGGGCTTGGTTCGTCGGTGTGTTGTAATTAATTCTGAAACGGATCAGCCGATAGAAAACGTGGCTATCGTTACGCCATATCAGCAGCTTGTAACAGATGGCGCTGGAAGAGCCGATCTTGAGCTCGCGAACACTTCAGAAGAAATAACCATTAGACACACAGGCTTCGAAACCATAAAAACCACAGCAGCAAAGCTAGCCACGAACGATTGCTCTACCTTCAGGCTGTTGCCTAAGATCGAATACCTTAATACCGTCACGCTGGTAAACTACCTGGCGAAAGGGATCACCAAAAGTACCAACGGCGCATTGAATGTAAATTACAAGGAATTCGATATCCTCCCGGGGCTCATAGAGCCTGATGTGTTGCAAACCATACAGGCCTTACCGGGAATACAAAGCGTGAATGAAACGGTTTCCTTTATCAATATCCGCGGGGGAACGAACGACCAGAATCTCGTACTCTGGGACGGAATTAAAATGTACCAGAGCGGGCATTTCTTCGGACTTATATCTGCGTTTAACCCCTTCCTCACCACCGAGGTAAATATCATAAAAAATGGCAGCAGCGCCGAATTTGGAGATGGAGTTTCAGGGATTATAAGCATGCAGGGCGACGATACCATTGAGCCTAAAATGTCTGGAGGTTGGGGAATTAATGCTATTAGCACAGATGCTTACCTGGAGATTCCACTAAGTTCCAGGGCCTCTCTTCAACTGGCCGGACGAAAATCTTTTAATAATCTTGTAGAAACGCCTACCTATACCGAGTATTTTGAAAAGGCGTTCCAGAATTCGGAAGTGATCGATAATTCGGAAGCCGAATCGGCTTCTAACGACGATTTCACCTTCTACGATGCGCATCTGCGATTTGTATATAAGCCTACCGAGAAGGATTATCTGAGAGTAAATTTCCTGCTGCTTGGCAATAGACTGGATTTTCTTGAAAATGCGGTGATCGACGACGTTCGCGAATCGAGACAGAGCGAACTTACCCAGGAGAATTATTCGGGGGGACTTTATTACGAACGAACATGGAACAACAAATTCAGTACAAATATTCAACTATACGGGACCTACTATGGACTGAGGGCTACCAATTTCGATATACGCAACAATCAGCGTTTACTTCAAAACAACGATGTACTTGAAGGTGGATTAAAGGCCAGCGGAAATTTAATTATTTCACCCAATGCGGTGCTGATGGCAGGATATCAATTTAACGAGACTGGTATAACCAATTTCGAACAGATAAACAACCCGTTCTTTGAAAGAACCGATAAACAGGTACTGAGAACTCATAGTGTATTCGCCCAGACAAACCTCAGTCCTGCTACCTGGAATACTACGATAATTGCGGGACTACGGCTGAATCATATTGGAAAATTTAACCAGATATTGCTGGAGCCAAGACTAAGTATTAATTACCGCTTCATGAAATATTTTTCCATCGATGTGGCCGGTGAATTAAAAAGTCAGACCACCTCCCAGATCATCGACCTGCAGAACGATTTCCTTGGTGTAGAGAACCGAAGGTGGGTATTATCAAACTTAAATGATATTCCTATTCTTAAAGGGCAGCAATTTTCGGTGGGAGTTAACTATAGCAGAAACGGTTGGTTGGTGAATGCCGAACCATATATAAAGAGAATTAAAGGAATTACCACACAGAGCCAGGGGTTTCAGAACCAGTTTGAGAATGTACGCACCCACGGCAGTTATATGGTAAAAGGTGTGGATCTGCTTATCAACAAACGTTTTAAAAATGTGAATACCTGGTTTAGTTATTCGTACGCCAAGAACGATTATACCTTCGAAGATCTGGACCCTTCTTCTTTTCCCAATAATATCGATATACGGCATACGATAACCTACGGGATCAATTACAGCATCGATAAATTTAAAATTTCGGGAGGGGTTAATTATCATAGTGGGAAACCAATCACCACCCTGGTGCCGAGTAACCAGATTATAGACGGACAGTTAAACTTCGATCTTCCCAACGCCTCTAATATCGACGACTATATTAGGGTTGACATATCGGGTACCTACACGTTCCCAATTGGAGAAAAAATAGACGCTTTTGCCGGGATTTCGTTTTGGAACTTGCTGGACACCCAGAATGAATTAAACAGTTTTTACCGTATCAACAATGATGGTGAACATGAAAAAGTTACCGAAAACTCCTTGGCTTTTACCCCTAATGCTACCTTCAGAATTCGTTTTTAGGTTAAATATGTATCTTTAGCCGAATCAAAAAAAAGCAACCCTTTACAATGAAGAAAATTATCCTTTGCTTCTTAATGACACTAAGTGTTATTGGAACCTACTCCCAAACAGAAATAGATAAAGTAAAAGAAACAGTATCGAAAGCCGAAATTGAAGGTCATATTTACTTTTTGGCAGACGATCTGCTAAAAGGGAGAGAAGCCGGGACGCCTGAGAATAAGATCGCTGCTTCCTACCTCGCCAATACCCTGCGCAGCTACGGAGTAAAGCCCAACCCAAAGACCGGTACGTATTATCAATCCGTTCCCATGGAGCAAAAACCAGCGCCTAAACCTATCTATCTCACTATTAACGGTAAAGAATATAAATACAAATTACCGATGAAATCGGCTAAAATGGAGGTTACTTCGGAAGGAGTTTATCTGGGTTACGGAATGGAATCGGATTACGAAGGAAAAGACCTTCACAAAAAGTTTGTTATCGTTAAGGCGGGCAGTGCTAATTCGCCCTCTGTGCGAGGAGCATTTGGTTTGACTCAGCAAAAGGAACAACTGGCAAAAGCTGCCGGAGCTCTCGGTGTTATTGAACTTGTAGACACAGATCAGAGAACCTGGGGAAGAATAGACCATTTTATCAATGCGCCTCGTCTCGAGCTGGCCAGCGGTGAAAAAACGAATGAAGATGGTAGATTTGGTTATATATGGATGATGGATGAAAAAGGTAGCCTGGCCAACGAATTGGATGGAGCCCCTAATCCTTCGGTAAAAGTAGATATGTCGCTGAGTCCAGTGAGTAAGATCACATCCCAAAATGTAATTGGATTTGTGGAAGGAACAGACCCCAAATTAAAAAACGAATACGTAATTTATTCTGCTCATTACGATCATGTGGGTATTGGAAGTCCGGATGCCACAGGAGATACCATTTATAACGGGGCTCGCGATAATGCGGTTGGCACCACCACTGTACTAAGCATGGCAAAGAATCTTGCCAAACATCCAACAAAGCGGTCGGCGTTGTTTATTCTTTTTACAGCAGAAGAAAAAGGCCTTTTAGGAAGCAAATATTATGTAGAAAACCCCGTACTCCCATTAAATCAAATGGTGTATTGCTTTAATAGTGATAACGGTGGTTATAATGATACTTCTCTGGCAACCATAGTGGGGCTGGAGCGCACCACGGCCCAAAAGAATATTGAGAAGGCAGCAGCCGATTTCGGATTAAAGGCTATTGAGGACCCGGCGCCAGAACAGGGTTTGTTTGACCGAAGCGATAATGTTCATTTTGCAGCCAAAGGTATTCCGGCTCCTACCTTTTCGATGGGATTTACCTCCTTTGATGGGGAAGTGACCAAATATTATCATCAGCCCGGAGATCATGCCGACTCTTTAGATTACGATTATTTGCTGAAGTTTTTCAGGGCATATGTGATGGCTGGCCGAAATATTGCCAACGATGCGAACACTGCGGTTTGGGTTAGTGGCGATAAATATGAAGCTGCCGGAAAAACACTTTACGGAAACTAATGAAACGGGAGTATCTGCCAGCGTTTATATTGATTGCGCTACTTTTGTGTACTTGTAAAACTGTGGCTGTGAAGCGCATTCAATATTCCGATCAGAGTAACAATCATTATACCATCACCCGGACCTCGTTGGTGTACAGTCCTGTAACCCCGGAGGAAAGTTCCTCGGGAATTTACAGCGGAGGAGATCCTGTGGAAGTACAACTCACCAGGGATGAATTTGAAAAGGTTCTTAGCCTGGCGGATAAAATTATGAAGGCTTCGGAAGGGAAAGAAATGAAGCGAGAAATGCTTACATCTGTTTTGGTTATTTCGGAAGAGAACGAAACCCAAAAGGCCATTTTAAAGCGATCGGACGCACGAAGTACATTGGAAGAGCTACTTCAGAAATTAAAACAATAAGTACTATAAAAATATAAAAGCCATCCCATGTCCCGGATGGCTTTTTTTTGTGGGGCAAAAAATGGAGGATAGGCAATACTTTTATTAAGGCCTCCTAAATAGATCTCTTCCGGAATCTATACGTTCCTGTTGAGGGATTCTTCTTTTTCATAATCAATTAACAACGATTCAAGAAAGTATCCACTGCAGATTCCAAATCCCTAAATTGAAGGCCTTTCCACTAACTAATCAAACAATCTACAATTTGGTGAAAGTGAGGAAATCGGTACCACCGTTACCCCCGCTCACATCTGTTAATTCTATGGTGTTATCTGTAATAGATATTATTTCCCAATCGTCTATAAGATCATCGAAATCGCTATCCTGGGGAACCGAGAAAAAGATATTGAAATCAACATCGTTGCTGCTAGAAGAGGATGAACTATTGGTCACAGACCAGGTTCCATTAACGGTTGTTGTGTTTTTCACCGCTACCAGGGATCCATCACTATTAAAACTGAATTCGTAACCGGTAAAATTGGATGTCTCATCTTTATCTGTATCCCAGAAATATGAGATCTTCCAGGTTCCGTTTTGGGCCACCTGGTTCGCCTGGGCGATCTGGTCGCTGCTACTGTTATTCGAACTATCGTTAGAGTCGTCGTTTGAACAAGCTACCAGGAGTACCGTAAAAAAGATCGTCAATGTGATATTTAAAATTTTCTTTTTCATTTTAATATAGTTTAAGAGGATTAATTATAATTTTTGAAATGTAAGGTTATCTGTTCCGCCGCCACCGCCACTAACATCTTCTAGTTCTACCAATGTATTGGTAAAGTTTAGCACATCCCAGTCATCGTTAAATTCGTCGAAGGGGATCTGGGTTCCGAAATCCAGGACAAGGTCGAGGGTAGTTGTTCCGGTAACCGCCCAGCTACCATTGAAGGTGTTTGTTCCGTTTGTGGCTACTACGCTTCCTCCGGTATTGAAAGTAAGGGTATAGCCATTATAGTCTATGGTTTCATCGTTCCCATCGTCCAGGTATTCGGCTACAAACCACTGTCCGTCTTCAAGGGTATCCATCAAGGCCTGGGCAGTACCTCCGCCGCCACCGCAGCCTGTGGCCGGACTTCTTCCAAATTCCAGGATATCAGTTCCACCACCGCCGCCACTCACGTCAAGCAGGCTTATAAGATTAGAATTGAAGCTGGAGACATCCCAGTCGTCATTAATGTCGTCGAAATTAGGATCGGCCGTGACATCGAAATTTAGAATAAGGTTGAGTATTCCATCATCAACTTCCACGCTCCAGAAACCATTTACGGTAGTAGAGGTACTTACCGCTGTAGCGGTACCATTGAGGTTGTACGTGAATACGTAATCCACATAGTCGCAGGTTTCGATATTTCCATCGTCATCCAGTAAGTTAACATACCATTCACCTGTGGTTAATTCGGTGATAAGTGCATTGGTGTTACCACCTCCACCTGAAGCGGGTGTTCTCTCGAAAGTAAGATAATCTATGCTTCCGTCGCCACTTTCATCGCGCAGTCTGATAATGTCGTTCGTAGCTTCAATTATATCCCAGTCGTCGTCAAGTTCATCGAAAGGGGAGTTTGTTCCGAAGAATAATACCAGATCAGGCGTGCTTCCTCCCTCGAACATCCAGGTGCCGGGAACTGTGTTAGTGCCATTGGTTGCCTGCGCCGTATTATCGGTAGCAAAGCTGAATTCGTATCCGTTGTAGTTATCAGTTTCGTCGAAATCATCGAAGAAATAGGTGACATACCAAACCCCATTGGTAAGGTTTTGTTCAAATATAACAGGGTCTATAGGATCGTTACTTCCGCTATTGTTCTCACAATCATCTATAAGCTGTTGTAATTGTGCATTGTTTGTAACAGTAA
>QQUG01000071.1 GCA_008501705.1 Flavobacterium sp. | reverse complement strand
TCCGTTATAGCCATGAGAATAAGACAGGTTGTTGTTTGTTGACACAGAAGTTCTAATAACTTCGTCTTACCAATCTGTACTGTTCATACAATCTCTTTCAGCTACAGGTAAACCTAGTCCTTCACTTTCCGCTAAATATTCGGAAGCAGTAAGTACATCGTAGGTAGAACGAACACTGGACATACTCACACTAGAGCTCCAGTCCCAGCTACCTCCGGTAGCACCTCTACCAGATTTGGTGGTGATGATCACAACCCCGTTCGCACCACGAGAACCATAAATGGCCGTTGCAGATGCATCTTTTAAGATACTGATACTTTCAATATCGTTAGGGTTAAGGAAAGCCAATGGGTTTTTGGCACCAGAAGTACCAAGACCAACGTTAGCTCCTTCAGCAGTAGTACTTTCTCCGGAAAGAGGCACTCCGTCTATCACGAATAACGGGTTGTTATTAGATCGAACAGAGTTGGCACCACGAATACGAATATCGATTCCTGCTCCTGGTTCACCACTACTTTGTGAGATTTGTACCCCTGCGGTTTTACCTTGTATTAATTGTTCCGGGGATGAGATAACACCTTGGTTGAAGTCCTCTGCAGTTACGGCAGTTACCGCACCTGTAGCATCTTTAACTGTAGTGGTACCATATCCAATCACAACAACTTCGCTTAAAGCTTCAATATCTTCCTGCATGGTTACGTTTATAGTCGATTGGCCATTTACGCCAACTTCCTGTGTAACATAACCAATATAGCTAAATACCAGTGTTGCGTTAGAGTCTACATTATCTATGGAATAGTTTCCGTCGAAATCAGACTGTGCTCCGTTGGAGGTGCCCTTCACAATAATATTTACCCCGGGAACAGGACCATTCATGTCAGATACTGTTCCACTAACGGTATTTTGTGCATAGGCCGATCCACCTATAAGTAAGAGAATCGGGAGCAACAAGAGTTTAGTTAGTAGTTTGTTTTTCATATAGTTCCTAGTTTAAAGTTAATTTTCAATTTGTAATTCTTAAGTATGCAAATACTTATATCCCCCAAAAGGTTGGAGAACATAATTTATTCTTAAATAATTGTTATAGAATTGTAAACTTCTGCATGGAAGGTACAATTTTTTAGGCAGAATATTAAGTTTTTTATTTGAGTTTGAAAATTCGAATATTCTGTACATTATCATAGTAAAATCTCGAACAATTCTTTCAATGATAAGTTTTTGTTTTAAATGAAAATCAATCCCCTGAGCAATACGGCTAATTCCCTGAATTCCTTTTAAAAGTGGGTCATGGGTAATCTCAAAGTCTATGCTCTGAAATCTTTCTTTTACTCGTAAAGAGGATTGATTTGCAGTTCTTCCCAATTGGCTATAGACGGTGGCCATCAGGATGCTCTTAAGACTCCCGGGAAAAATAGTTCTCTTCTCAAAGGATCGGTCTTCTGTATACCGAGCTATTGCAATAGGAGAGGTAAGTCCCGATAGGTTCTTTGTCAAAAATTTAATAAATTTCATTTCAGCCAAACTGTACTCGCTTTGAAATGTTAACACTTAAAGTAAACAACTATCTTTATTTGTTAAAAATTTAACATATGAGCATTAAGCTACGAATTTCTATTATTTTTTTGAATTTTGTAATAAAACCATAGCAAAATAACGAAATTAGTAGCCGAAAACGTTTTCGTTTATTAATTTGAAAATTAGCCTACTGTTGAAAAAATCGTTGTATTTTAGGCATGGAAATTTTAATACTGTAATCAATTGAACAGAGTTACTTCCTAAGTCAGTTTTCAATTTCCTCGCTTACCCGACGCATCATTAAATTAATATCACAAAAGGGTAAATATTTCAGAAATTATGAAAGAGGTTACATTAAAACAGATCGCTGAAAACCTCGGAATATCGATCACTACGGTTTCAAAAGCATTAAAAGATTATCCGGATGTAAGTAAGAAGACTAAGACCTTAGTAAAAAAGGAGGCTAAAAAACTACGCTATAAGCCCAATGTATTTGCCGTAAACTTACGTACAAAGGAATCTAAAACAGTAGGCCTTATTATCCCGGAAGTGGTGCATCATTTCTTCTCCAGTGTAATTAATGGTATCATTGAACAAGCTGAGAAAAAAGGATACCTGGTTATTATACTACAATCCAACGAATCTTATAAACTGGAAAAAAAGCAGGTAGACCTCCTTATTAGTAAGCGGGTTGATGGCATTATGATATCGCTGGCCAACAAGACGGTGGATATCTCTCACCTGAAACGCGTTAAAGAGTTAGAAGTTCCTCTGGTGATGTTCGACAAGATCTCAAAGCTTATCGACTGCTCAAAGATCATTATCAACGACCGCGAAGCCGCCTACACTGCTACTAAGCATCTTATCGATTCTGGCTGTAAACGGATTGCGCATTTTAGAGGTGCCCTATTGCCACAGAATTCTATAGATCGTTTCCTTGGCTATAAAAAGGCATTGGAGGATCATGGTATCACTTACGATTCGTCCTTAGTATATATATGTGAGAATGTGGACTATGAAGATGGTATCAATGCAGCTAAAAAATTACTTGAAGATCACGACGATGTGGACGGCATTTTTGCCATTACCGATCTGGCAGCGATAGGAGCTATTTCTGTATTCAATGAAAGGAGTATCCGTGTCCCCGACGATATCTCCATTATGGGATTCAGTAATTGGTTTGTTTCTTCGGCGATCACACCATCCCTAAGCACGGTGGACCAACCCGGATACGAAATGGGTGTGAAGACTTTTAAGCTTCTTTATAAGGAAATGAAAGCAAGACGAAAAAATAAGGACTTTGAACCAAAGACTGTCGAGCTTGAGACCCAACTGATAAAACGAAATTCTACATAAACCATATTTATGCTTCAAGCCAGAGCCTCCTATTTGCTGTTCTTACTGCTGGTATTAACCAATTGTAAGGAAAATAACCCAACTGTAGATGAAGAGAAATTGGCTACTATTGTTGAGCTGGCCTATACCGAACCTTTCAGACCACAATTTCATTATTCACCTCCCGAAAAATGGATGAACGATCCTAATGGTCTGGTATATCACGATGGCACGTAACATGTATTCTACCAATATTAT
>QQUG01000116.1 GCA_008501705.1 Flavobacterium sp. | reverse complement strand
TGGGATACATTTTGACCGAATTACAATATATGCAGCGTACCTATCCAAACATGACATGGTAATATAATGATCAACCTTCATCCAAATATCGACGCGGAACTCATTCCAATCCTGGAAGAGGTGGCAGACCCGGAGATACCGGTGCTCACTGTTCTCGACTTAGGAGTGATAAGGGAAGCTGTGATTAAAAATGGAAAAGTGATAATCAAACTCACCCCAACTTATTCTGGATGCCCGGCCATGGATGTAATTGGTGACGATCTGAAAGCCGCTTTCAAAAAGCAAGGAATGCAGGCGGAAGTGGAATTGGTATTAGCCCCGGCCTGGTCTACAGACTGGATCAGTGAAGCGGGGAAACGAAAAATGGAAGCCTATGGTATAGCACCGCCATTGGAAGAGACCGCAGATAAGGAGGCCTTGCTGGGAAATAAACCCCTGGTGAAATGCACCAACTGCGGAAGCACCAATACACGACTTGTGAGTCAGTTTGGTTCCACCGCCTGTAAAGCTCTTTTTCAATGTGAAGATTGTATGGAGCCCTTCGATTATTTCAAATGTTTAAAGTAAAAGTATGAGTACCTATATTCAGAAGGAAATAGAAAATGGAGTAGCCTGGTTAAGACTGAACAGACCTGAGGTATTTAATAGTTTTAATCGTGATATGGCGCTGTTATTTCAATCTGAACTCGACCAATGTGAAGCCGATGAAAACATTCGCGCCATTGTGATCACCGGGAATGGCAAGGCCTTTTGTGCCGGGCAGGACCTTAAAGAAGTTACCTCACCTGAATTGAATCCTGGGTTCAGGAAAATCCTGGAAGAACATTACAATCCAATTATTAAGAGGATTCGTGCGATAAATAAACCCATCATTGCAGCTGTGAATGGAGTGGCAGCAGGAGCAGGAGCTAATATCGCCCTGGCCTGTGATATCGTGATCGCTGTGGAAGGCGCTGCTTTTATTCAGGCTTTTAGCAAAATTGGTTTGGTTCCGGATAGTGCCGGAACTTTCTTTTTACCCCGGTTGATCGGTTTTCAGAAGGCATCTGCCCTAATGATGTTAGGAGATAAAGTGAGCGCTGAAGAAGCAGAACGAATTGGGATGGTATACAAGGTAGTAAGTCGGGATGATTTTTCTGAAACCATAAAAGAAATATCATCTACGCTCGCACAGATGCCTACAAAAGCACTTGGCTACACCAAACAATTGCTCAATGCCTCTATGGAAAACACCTTAGAAGAGCAACTAGCGATAGAATCTAAATTGCAAATTGCATCGGCGCAGACTGAAGACTATGCCGAGGGGGTTGCCGCTTTTGTGGAAAAACGCAAGCCAAAATTTAAAGGAAAATAAATGATCGAAACGGTAGGCATAATAGGATCGGGTACAATGGGTAGTGGAATTGCACAGGTGGCAGCGACGGCTGGTTGCAGGGTGTGTATTTACGATGCTAATCCGGATGCCCTGAGGAAAGCGGAAGACTCTCTGGAGAAAATACTGAACCGGCTGATAGAAAAAGGCCGGATTGATGCTGATGAAAAAGCAAGGATTACAGGCAATATGAATTATGTGAACACTCTCGATAGTTTAGCCGACTCAAAACTTGTGATAGAAGCCATCGTTGAAGACCTGGAAATTAAAAAAGTACTGTTTCAGGACCTTCAGAAAATTGTATCCAAAAAAACCATAATTGCTTCTAATACCTCATCCCTATCGATCGCCTCCATAGCTTCCGCACTAGACAACCCAAAACGATGTATCGGGATTCATTTTTTCAATCCTGCTCCGTTAATGAGGCTTGTGGAGGTAGTTCCAGCGGTTCAGACTTCAAAAAAGACTTTAAAAATTACGATCGATACCATTACTTCCTGGGGTAAGACAGTAGCGGTTACTAAAGATACCCCCGGATTTATAGTTAACAGGGTAGCTAGGCCGTTTTACGGGGAATCATTACGGATCTTTGAAGAAGGTATAGCAGATTTCGCAACCATAGATTGGTCCATGAAATCGCTGGGAGGATTTAGAATGGGTCCTTTTGAGTTGATGGATTTTATAGGAAATGATATCAACTATACGGTAACAGAGACCGTTTTTGAGGCCTTTTATTACGACCCACGATATAAACCGTCCTTTACACAGAAGCGATTGAGCGAAGCCGGATACCTTGGAAGAAAAAGCGGAAAAGGCTACTACAATTATAAAGAAGGTGCTGTAAACCCAAAACCAAATGAAGATGTGGGGCTGGCTCAGAAGATATTCGACAGGGTGCTTGTCATGCTAATTAATGAAGCCGCCGACGCCTTATTCTGGAACATAGCATCGGCAGAGGATATAGATAATGCGATGACCAAGGGTGTGAATTACCCGAAAGGCTTACTTGCCTGGGCCGATGAGAAAGGTAATGATTGGTGTGTAAGGAAGTTGGATGCCTTATACGACGAATACAGAGAGGACCGGTACAGGTGTAGTCCGTTATTACGCAGGATGAATAAAGAACAAAATACATTTTTTTAAGATGCTGGAAGGAACATCCATACCCTATAAGATGCTTACTCTGGACCCCTTCAGTAGCTGGTTGGGTATTGAGATACTGAAGTGTGAGATAGGAAGATGTAAAGTGGCTATGACCGTACGGGAGGAGATGCTCAATAGTATGGGTAAGGCTCATGGTGGAATTTCGTACTCATTGGCGGACACAGCCTTTGGGTTTGCTGCCAATACTCATGGAAAATTTGCGGTTTCGATAGAGACATCTATAAACCATATTGAAGCCATTGAAGCGGGCGATTATTTGGTGGCAGAAGCCGTGATCGATGTGACAAGAACAAAATTGGGCTTTAATGTAATTGAAGTTAAAAGAGGAGATGATATAGTAGCGCTTTTTAAAGGGGTGGTATATAGAACCGCAAAAGATTGGGAGTAAAACAGAATCAAAAACCCAATAACGAAAAGCCGTCCAAACATCGGACTGCAAAGTAAAATGGAAAGAATGAAAGATGCATTTATAATTGACGGAATAAGAACGCCAATAGGGAATTATAAAGGTACCCTTAGCCAGGTAAGAACAGACGATCTGGGGGCCCTGGTTATTGAGGAGGTAACCAAAAGGAACCCGAATATTCCCAAGGAAGATTATGACGATGTGATCATGGGATGTGCAAATCAGGCGGGGGAAGACAACCGGAATGTTGCACGTATGGCGCTGCTGCTGGCAGGACTGCCATTCACCGTACCCGGTGAAACAGTCAACAGACTGTGCAGCAGCGGGCTCTCAGCTATAATTCATGCGAATAGAGCAATTAAAGCAGGAGACGGTGATCTTTTTATAGCCGGGGGTGTGGAGAATATGACACGCGGGCCATATGTGATCGCCAAACCATCATCGGCCTACGGGAGCGATGCGAAGATGTATGATTCCAGTTTTGGCTGGCGCTTTGTGAACGCAAAAATGCAGGAGCTATATGGGACCGATGGGATGGGAAATACAGCCGAGAACCTGGTTGAAAAATACAATATTACACGGGAGGATCAGGATGCATTTGCTTATTGGAGCCAGATGAAAGCGACAAAAGCACAGCAAAACGGGAGGCTGGGAATGGAGATTATAGATGTGGTGATCCCACAGCGCAAAAAGGACCCTATAATATTTTCAGAAGATGAATTTGTAAAACCTGCAACTACCAAAGAAGTCCTGGCCAAACTGAGACCTGCATTTAAGAATGACGGAAGTGTGACGGCGGGAAACAGTTCCGGCCTGAACGACGGTGCAGCCGCTACTATAATCGCTTCCGAAGAAGCCATCAAAAAATACGATCTGAAACCCCTGGCGAGGATTGTGAGTTCTGCGGTAGTAGGTGTCGAGCCCAGGATAATGGGTATTGGACCCGTAGAGGCTTCGAACAAGGCACTGGCCAAAGCAGGATTAACCATGGACGATATAGATGTGATCGAATTGAATGAGGCATTTGCTTCTCAAGCCCTTGCATGTATTAGGGAATGGGGGCTGGCCGATGACGATCCTAGGATCAATCCCAACGGAGGTTCCATAGCTATTGGACATCCGCTGGGAGTAACAGGGGCGCGGATAGCCTATTCTGCAGCGCTGGAATTACAACAACAAAACAAACGTTATGCATTGATAACCATGTGTGTAGGTGTGGGGCAGGGGTATGCAGCGATCATTGAAAATACAAATTTGTAATTGATGAGAATACTAATTATAGGTGGAAATGGAACCATTGGACGTACAGTCAGTTCGCATATAGCAGTTAAGCATGAAGTGATCATTGCCGGAAGAACCTCGGGCGATGTTACGGTAGATATTGCCGATATGGAATCAATTCGAAGCATGTTCAATGCGGTTGGAAAATTAGATGCCGTGGTCTGTATTGCCGGAGAAGCTAAGTGGGATCTTTTCGAGAATTTAAGTGAAGATGATTTCTACATAGGCATAAAAAGTAAATTGATGGGGCAGGTAAATCTGGTAAAGGTTGGAAAGGACTTTATCAACCCCGGAGGATCCATAACATTAACTACGGGTATCCTGGCAGACGACCCGGTTGTAATGACCACTAGTGCGGCTATGGTAAATGGAGCCATCCATAGCTTTGTGAAAGCTGTAGTTCTTGAACTTGATAACGTTCGGGTGAATGCGGTTTCGGCAGGTGTAGTAGAGGATGCCTATGAAAAATATAAAGATTACTTTCCCGGTCATAACCCGGTTGCCATGAACAAAGTTGTGAATGGATATATTAAGAGTGTGGAAGGAAAAATAAACGGACAGGTGATTCGTGTTATAGAATAAGTAGAACTGAGCAAAGAATTCGAAAAAATGAAAAAAACACAACATTATGTTACAGGGAAATGGATAGACGGAACCGGTGATGGGACTCCGGTGTTCGATTCTGTAACCGGAGAACAGTTCACCTCTGTAACAGTGGAAGGCCTGGATATCCCGTCTATTCTTCAGTATGGAAGGGAAAAAGGAGATGCGCTTAGGAAAATGACTTTTCAGCAACGAGGATTGATGCTGAAAAAACTGGCATTGTACCTAACTAAGAAAAAAGACCAATTCTACGAATTAAGCTATCGTACTGGCGCAACAAAGGTGGATAGCTGGATCGATATTGAAGGTGGCTTCGGAAATCTATTCGCCAATGCCTCCTTGAGAAAATTATTTCCCAATCAGTCCTATCATGTTGAAGGAGAGCCGATAGACCTTTCCCGAGGCGGCCGATTTATGGCACATCATATCATGGTACCGCGACAAGGGGTGGTAGTACACATCAATGCGTTTAATTTCCCGGTGTGGGGCATGTTAGAGAAATGTGCTGTTAACTGGATGGCGGGAATGCCGGCAGTTGTACTTCCGGCGCCTCAGACAGCATACCTAGCCGAAGCAGTAGTTAGAGAAATTGTTGCCTCAGGAATTCTTCCTGAAGGATCTCTTCAGCTTATTAGCGGTACTGCACGAAATATTTTGGACACGGTACAATCTCAGGATGTTATAACATTCACGGGTTCGGCCAGTACGGGACGAAAACTAAAGAATCACCCGCAGATCATAGAGGAAGCTGTGCCTTTTACCATGGAAGCCGATTCGTTAAATGCATCTGTGTTAGGTGAAGATGCTGTTCCGGGCACGCCGGAATTCGATCTTTTTATCAAGGAAGTGAGAAAGGAAATGACCGTAAAAGCCGGTCAGAAGTGTACCGCGATCCGCCGTATCATTGTTCCTGAAAAATTAATGGAAGATGTACAGATCCAACTGGGGAAACAACTGGATAAGGTAACCATTGGTGATCCCCGATTACAGGAAGTACGAATGGGTGCCCTGGTAAGCGATGCACAGCGACAATCGGTAATAGAGCAGGTTGGGAAGATCGCCTCTTCAGCAGATATAGTTTACGGTGACCTTGAAAATGTGGAAACCATAGGAGCCGATGCAAAAAAAGGTGCGTTCCTAAAACCCATATTGTTACGTGAGAACGATCCTTTTAAGAATGAGGCGGCTCATGTAATTGAAGCCTTTGGTCCCGTTAGTACCTTAATGCCTTATAAAGACCTTAATGAAGCGATTACTTTGGCCCAGATGGGGAAAGGATCGCTTGTTTCATCTATAGCTACATTCGACGATAAGATCGCTAAGGAATATGTGATTGGTGCTGCATCTCATCATGGAAGAATACTGGTACTAAACAGGGAGAACGCTCGCTTAAGTACGGGCCATGGCTCTCCGTTGCCTACCCTTATACATGGCGGACCCGGTCGAGCCGGTGGTGGAGAGGAAATGGGAGGGTTGCGCGGAGTGAAGCATTATTTGCAGCGCTGTGCAGTACAGGGCACACCCACCACACTCACCGAGGTAACCGGCATATATCAACCAAAAGGCGCTTACAAGGAAGCCGAGCAGCATCCCTTTAAATATCATTGGGAGGATATAGAACCCGGCATGTCCTTGAAAACACATAAACGTACTATCACAGATGGTGATATTGTTAATTTTGCCAACTTAACCTGGGATCACTTTTACGCGCATACAGATATCACTTCCCTGGACGGTAGTATCTTTGAAAAAAGGACTGCACACGGATATTTCCTTCTGGCGGCAGCAGCAGGTCTGTTTGTCTACCCGAATAAAGGCCCCGTTGCGGCTAACTACGGGTTAGAGGATTGTAGGTTCCTCAGGCCGATCTATCACAACGATACAATTTACGTACGACTCACCTGTAAGCAAAAGATAGATCGCGAACAGCGGGGAACCGAACTTCCCAGCGGTATCGTAAAGTGGTATGGAGAAGTTTTCGATACAGATGACGAATTGGTGGCCATAGTGACCGTCCTTACCATGGTTCAGAAAAAACAAACAACCTTTGTTGAGATGACTACCGAAAAGATCGATGAATGTCTCGACAAACTTTCTGAAAATTCGAAAGCGAAATGGGGTGATCTAAAGCCTCAGCAGATGTTAGAGCATCTCGAATATACCTATAGGGTTGCTTCGGGAGAGATCCAGGATTTCGAGATCAGCACTCCGGATAAGATCCTGGAAAAGGTACATGCCACCCTTTATAATTATGAAAAAATGCCTCGTGGATACGATTTCCCATTGCGTGAAAAATCCGAAATGCACAAATTAAAGCACCCCGACCTGGCAACGGCTAAAGTCAAATTATTAGAAGCAAGGCAGGATTATTTGGATTACTTCAAGGAAAACCCGGATGTGCGCACCAAGAATGTTGTATTTGGAGAATTGAACAGATTTGAATGGTATCTAATGGAACGAAAGCACCTGAATCATCATTTTGAACAATTTGACCTGATCTAAATCAATTTTTTTATGACAGCACCATACGTAAAAGAAGACATACAAAATGGAATTTCTACCATCGAATTCTTTCATCCTGCCCATAACAGCCTGCCTGGGGATCTACTGGCGAAGTTAGCAGAAACCATAAGCGGAGCTGGAGCAAATGATGAGGTAAAAGTGATTGTATTGAAAAGTGGAGGCGACAGGACATTTTGTGCCGGTGCCAGCTTCAAAGAACTCATTAATATCAATGATGCCGAAACCGGACGGATCTTCTTTAGTGGTTTTGCCAATGTAATAAACGCCATGCGCAAATGCCCTAAGTTCATTGTCGGCCGAATCCAGGGTAAGACCGTTGGAGGTGGGGTAGGTGTGGCTTCGGCAACCGATTATTGTATGGCCACAAAATTTGCGGCTATCAAACTGAGCGAATTAAACGTTGGCATTGGACCATTTGTAGTGGGACCTGCTGTGGAACGAAAATTAGGATTGAGCGGGATGTCGCAAATAGCGATCGATGCCAATAGTTTTTACGATGCCGAGTGGGCCCGGCAAAAAGGATTGTATGCCCAGGTTTTCAATTCGACCGAAGCGTTGGATGAGGCCGTGCAGAATTTCGCCGAACAACTTTGCGCCTATAACCCTGATGCCATGAAGGAAATGAAGGCAGTTTTTTGGAAAGGCACCGAAGACTGGGATGATTTGTTGGCCGAACGTGCAGCGATCAGTGGACGATTGGTGCTTTCAGAATTTACGAAAGAAACATTAAAACGATTTAAATAACACATCAAAACCAGGAATAACTAATGATATACAGTTTCAAAGGGCATATACCGGTAATACACGAATCCAGTTTTGTGCACCCGCTGTCGGCTGTTACAGGGAATGTGATCATTGGGAGGAACTGTTACATCGGCCCGGGTGCGGCCATCCGTGGAGATTGGGGTGAGATCATATTAGAAGATGGGGTGAATGTACAGGAGAATTGTACCATACATATGTTTCCCGGGAAGAGTATAGTGCTGAAAGAAGGGGCCCATGTTGGACATGGAGCAGTAATTCACGGTGCTAACCTGGGAAGGAATTGCCTGGTAGGAATGAATAGTGTTATTATGGATGATGCCGAAATAGGAGATGAATGTATTATAGGAGCCATGAGTTTTGTGAAGGCCGAGTCGAAGTTTATGAAACGGCAGCTGATCGTTGGCAATCCTGCGAAGGCTATAAAAGAAGTTTCGGAAGAAATGATAGAATGGAAATCAGCCGGAACTCGATTGTACCAACAGTTACCCGCAGACTGCCATGCAAGTCTGGAGGAAGTTAAGCCACTCCGATCCATTCCGGAAAACAGGCCTGTACAAGAGGATTTTTATAAGACTTTGGCACAATTTAAGAAGAACCGATGAGCGATTTTGAATTTAAAATGCCCAAAATGGGTGAAAGTATCACACAGGCCGCCATTATCAAATGGTTCAAAGGCGTGGGCGATACTGTTGAATTTGATGAGATATTGCTGGAAGTTGCAACGGATAAGGTCGATTCGGAAGTACCTTCGACTGTCTCCGGTGAAATAGTTGAATTGCTTTACCAACCCAACGATGTGGTAGAGATAGGAGAAGTGATCGCCATCATTAAAACGAACGGGGAAGTTCCTAAATCAACTTCAGAAGCCAAAAAAATAAGTGAAACTGATAAGAAGCCTGTCGTTCAAAAAACGCAACCGAAAAGAAAACCAAAAGCCGTAGCCACAACCAATTTCAAGGTAAACGAAAATGTGTTTGTTAGTCCGTTAATTGACAGTATCGCAAGAGCGCATCATATTAGTTACGAAGAATTGGCCAGGATTCCCGGAACGGGAAAGGATGGCCGACTTCGGAAAAGTGATATCATGAATTATCTGGCTGAAGGAAGGCCTTTCCAATTTGCTCAGCCTGTTGCGGATAATACAGGTTTTAAAGTGCCCGATCTTCAGTTTGACAAGGGAACGGGGAAGGTGATCAAAATGGACCGAATGCGCCAGATGATCGCAGACCATATGGTGTATAGTAAACACACCTCACCGCATGTGACCGCCTATGTGGAAGCAGACCTTACCGATATGGTGAACTGGCGAAACAAGGTGAAAGAGAAATTTCAGAAGAAATACAAAGAGAAACTAACCTTTACACCACTATTTATAGAATGCATTGCCAAAGCGATCACAGCTTACCCATTGATAAATTCTTCGCTTGACGGGAAGAATATTATTGTAAAAGAAGACATTAATATAGGTATGGCCACGGCCTTACCTTCCGGGAATTTGATAGTTCCTGTAGTTCGCAATGCCGATAAACTTGACCTTCCGGGATTAGCAGCTAGTACAAATGAACTGGTTGCAAAAGCGAGGGATGGGAAATTGTCTGCAGACGAAACCCGCGGGAGTACTTTCACCATCAGTAATGTGGGAACCTTCGGAAGTTTAATGGGGACTCCGATAATCAATCAGCCGGAGGCGGCTATCCTGGCGACCGGGATCATTAAAAAGCGAGCTGAAGTAATGGAAGATGAGGAGGGTGATCGTATAGAGGTCAGACAGATGATGTACCTGTCGTTGTCTTTTGACCATCGCATTGTGGACGGCTACCTGGCAGGATCTTTCTTAAGAAGGATCGCAGACGAAATGGAACAATTTAATATAAAACGAAAAATATAAAGAATAGAATGATGGAGACCATGGAACAAATCAGTATTAAAAAAACAACTAATTCCAGGCTGGCGTCATTGGATTTTAATTCGATACCGCTGGGAAGAACCTTTACAGATCATATGTTTATATGTGACTATAAGGACGGAAAATGGCAGCAGGCGCGTATAGAGCCGCTCTCGGATATACCTACTCACCCTGCAGCAATGGCATTGCACTATGGGCAGGCCATTTTTGAAGGAATGAAGGCAACGCTGGATAGTGATGGGAAGCCATTATTATTTCGCCCGGACAAGAATGCAGAACGATTGAATTTTAGTGCAAGACGAATGGGAATGCCCGAATTCCCCGAAGAATTATTCGTGGAAGGACTCAAGGCGTTTGTCGATATGGAGCGTAAATGGATCCCGCCTATGGAAGGCAGTGCGTTGTATTTGAGACCATTTATGTATGCCGATGAACCCTTTATAGGAATGCGCGCAGCTACCAGTTATAAATTTATGATCATCGCTTCCCCTTCAGGGCCGCTTTTTAGTAAACCCATTAAATTATGGGCTGAAAAGAAATTTATACGTGCGGTTGAAGGAGGTACGGGGGAAGCTAAAGCGGCAGGGAATTATGCGGCGGCTATTCGGCCAACAGAAATAGCGAAAGCTAAAGGATATGACCAGGTGCTGTGGCTGGACGCTGTTGAGCATAAGTATATTCAGGAAGTGGGAACTATGAATATCTTTTTCAAGATAAATGGAGCTTTTATCTCCCCAAGTCTTGATGGCGCGATATTAAATGGGATTACCCGTTTAAGTGTTATCGAACTACTGAAGTATAAAGGATACCAGGTAACCGAGCGACCCATAACCATTGATGAGATTATAGAAGCTGAAAAAAACGGAACCCTGGAAGAAGCCTTCGGAACAGGAACTGCTGTGGGGATCGCTTATATTGAAGCCATAGGTAGTGATGACCGGGTGATCCATATTTCTAATGAGCATCCGGTTGGACTGGATGTAAACGATACTTTAAACAAAATAAAAACAGGCAAGATAGAAGATCCGTTTGGCTGGATGGTAAAGATCGATTAAAAATGATCAAGGATAAGTTAACCGCTGTGAATAAAAGTAAACTGAACAAAGAAATACTTGTTAAGGGTTTTAAGAACCTGTGTACTGCCAAGGCGCTTACATACCTGTATGAGGATAACTTTAAAACAGTTTCCAAATATGTGCACGCCACATCTCGCGGGCATGAAGTTATTCAGACTGCAGTGGGTCTACAACTTAAACCCCAGGACTACGCATTTCCCTATTACAGGGATGATGCCATGTTGTTGGCTATTGGAATGAGGCCATATGAGCTTATGCTGCAGGTTTTAGCCAAAAGAGACGATCCGTTTTCCGGAGGCCGTACATATTATTCGCACCCAAGTTTGAGGGAGGATGACAAGCCAAAAATTCCGCATCAAAGCTCGGCTACAGGGATGCAGGCTATCCCTGCTACTGGTGTTGCAATGGGATTCTGGTATAAGGAGGCGGAAGGGATTTCAGAGATTAATGCGACTAGCGAATCGATAGAAAAACCTGTGGTTGTTTGTTCGTTGGGAGACGCTTCGGTGACTGAAGGGGAAATTTCGGAAGCCTTCCAGATGGCTGCCCTTAAACAATTACCCATTTTGTATTTGGTTCAGGACAATGGCTGGGATATTTCGGCGAATGCCGCAGAGACCCGTGCACAAAATGCCTGTGAATACGCAGCCGGATTTCATGGCCTCGAAGCGGTTAGTATCGATGGAACCGATTTTAACGAAAGTTACACCACAATAGCTAAAGCTTTGGAAACGATCCGTAAGGAGCGCAGGCCAATTCTGGTACACGCAAAAGTGCCTTTGCTAAATCATCATACCTCAGGCGTTCGGATGGAATGGTACAGGGACGACCTGGAAGAGGCTCAGTCCCGGGATCCTTATCCCAAAATGAAAGTTTTACTGAAGGAAACAGGTTTTACGGACAACGAAATCCAGGAAATTGAGAATAGCTGTATCGACATTGTAAGAGACGATTTAAAAAAGGCCGTGAAAGCAGAAGATCCACGTCCCGAGGATCTCTTCACTCACGATTTTGCTCCCACCCCGATCATGGAAGAAACCGGCACACGTAGCCCCAAAGGGGCAGATAAGGTTGTGATGGTGGATTGCGCACTTTTCGCCATTGAAGAATTGATGAGAAAACACAAAGAATGTCTGCTCTATGGCCA
>QQUG01000017.1 GCA_008501705.1 Flavobacterium sp. | reverse complement strand
ATTCCTGCGCGTAGTGTGCATATATCCGAATTTGAAATAACCGGTTTCTCTAAACCGGACATCCATTTCAGGGTAGTTTGCAGTAAAGGCACGTATATCCGGACTTTGGCACATGATCTGGGTAAGGCGCTGGAATCAGGAGCACACTTGTCAGGACTAAGGCGTACCCGCATTGGAGAGTTTAAGGTATCCGACGCGCTTTCTATAGAAGATTTCGAAGCAGGGATGACAAGTTAAAAAGCTCTTAAACTTCTGGTTTCTAAGCCCATTTCAAATATTTTTGTATCATTGTTGTACCAATTGCCCCATGAAAATTGATTATTCATACCGCGCCTTCTTACTCACGTCACTCATTTTTGGCTGTTTATTCCTTATCCTTTATTCGGCCAAATTAGGAGCCGGATTCCCGGTAGACGAATCTTCTTACGATGTTGAATATACAGATGAAATAAGCATTCCCGAGGAGGAGTTGGCCCAGTTATCTACTGCCGAAAAACGCAATATCGAAACCAATAAGGCATTTAATGAGGCAGAAAAATACATTTCAGAGCTCGAAACTTCCGAAAGTCAAATAGACGAAAAACTGGCCGCATTGGACGAAGCGATAAACGATTCGGAATTCGTTTCAGAAGAAGGTATAAGAAAGGCAAAAGAAAAGATCCGCGAAACGTATGAAACAGCGCTGAGAAAGAAAAAAACGAAAAAAAGAGAGTCAGGTTCGGGAAACCGGAATACAACCATTAGTTACGAGCTGATCAACAGGGACGGGCTGTATATTCCTAACCCGGTATACACCTGCGACAGAGGCGGAATTGTAGTTATCGATATTCAGGTTAATGCCCTTGGTAAAGTGAATAAAACCCGTTTTAACAAGAGTGCTTCCACCACCCAAAATGGCTGCCTTGTGGAAAGTGCGATCATCTATGCCGAAAAAGCACGATTTACAACGGCGTCCTCGGTAGAAAATCAGAAAGGGACCATCACTTATAACTTCCCGGGGCAACAATAGCTAGATCAGTTCCGCCAGGTCCTGTATTGTGGTTAAGCCCTTATCCTTATTATACCAAACTTGAAGATCCTGTTTAAATGAAGCACTGAGATTTCCATGCTCTGCCTTATAGTTTTCTGCCATCACAGTAGCCGCTGAAGGCCTGGGGCCCCATTCATTTATTATGTTACCGCTTTCATTATCGATCGCGATTAACTTGGGGATAGAACGGGCTCCATTAGTGAGAAATGCATCCATTAATTCCGGGTGTGAGTCCCGATAAATTAATTTTAAGTCGATATCTTCAGATAGGGTTGCGAGTTTGTTCATTGCCGGGATCGACTGGGCGGCATCTCCGCACCAGCTTTCGGTGATCACCAACCAGGTTTGATCGCCTTGAAAGTTTCTGAACCTTTCTTCGATCTTCTCCGGTACGCGTATGGTTTTATCCAGTCGCCGCATTCTTGCGTCGTTTAAGCGAGTGTAATCTGCGTTCGCTTCAGATTGCTGTATACCTGAACTAAGCCCTTTGGAAGCCAGTTCTGAAACGTCATTTCTGTATGTATTATAATTAAAAGCAGCTTTCAGTTTTTCCCGAACGAGCTCCTCCTTTGTTACTGATGTTGTTTGCGTAATATTTTCCATAGGCTATGAGTCGGAATAGTTTTAAAAACTTACTACCTTTCCTTACACAAAAATACCACAATTATGACGAAGAAAAGATGTGCCTGGTGTGGAGAAGATCCGTTGTATGTTGCCTATCATGACACCGAATGGGGTGTTCCGGTAAAAGATGATCATTTGTTGTTCGAGTTCCTGATCCTGGAAACCTTTCAAGCGGGGCTCAGCTGGATTACCGTGCTTAGAAAACGGGAGAATTTCAGAAAGGCTTTCAATAACTTCGATTACAGGAAAGTAGCTAAGTACGATGAAAAGAAGATCGATTCCCTTCTACAGGATGCCGGTATCATTCGAAATAAATTAAAGGTGAAGGCCACGGTAACCAACGCCATAGCTTTTATGGAGGTTCAGAAAGAATTTGGCAGCTTTAGTGATTATATCTGGAGTTTTGTGGACCATAAACCTATTGTGAACCAATGTAAGACCATGAATGATATTCCTGCAAATACGCCTCTAAGTGACGAAATAAGTACCGATTTAAAGAAACGCGGTTTTAAGTTTGTAGGAACCACTGTTGTTTATGCACATATGCAGGCCACCGGCATGGTGAACGACCATGTTGTGGATTGTTTCAGATATGAGGAAGTAAATAAGCTAAAAGGCTAGTTAGACCCTGCTACAGCCGGATTAAGATAGGCATTGGTCTCGATATCCAGTTGTAATGCTTTCAGAGTTTGTTTATATCGAAACTTCAACATAGGGTCTTCCAGGGTTTCAGTTTCAAATAACTTTTCGAACCATTTCTTGGCTTCAGCGTAATTTCCTTTAAAATAATGGCCATTCCCCAACTCCTTGTAGATAGTGGGTGTACCATATCCTTCTTTCACCACCTGTTCGTAAACCGCAGTACGGTCCACATCCTTATTTACATCTGTAGAAGATTGTGAATAACCACTCATCGTAAAGCATACGACTAGTACCGGGATAAGTAAAAAATGTCTTTTCATGCTGTGGGGCGTAAGAAAATTCGGAAGCTAAGATGCTCATTATCTGCCTAAAAACCAAATAAAATCGTTGAAACACAGCTCCCGGGCTGTTAATTATAGGCTTATAAACAGAAAAAGCCGCAATAAATTGCGGCCTTTTCGGTAAATTTTAAAAAATTACAGCTTGATTACTTTCTTTGTGCTACTTCCAAATTCTCCTTCAAAACTAACAAATAGCGTTCCCTTCCATTGTGGGTTGAGGCTTAAAGTAAAAACACCGTTCCCTCTCTCTAATTGCTCGGTCATCAATTGTTGTCCCAGCATATTGTAAACACTCACATTAATAGTTCCGGGGATGTTGTTCAGGTTGAAGGACACAGCATCATTGGTTGGGTTTGGATATGGAGCCGAAATTCTGTTCGCCATCAGATCTCCTAAGCCCAGGACCTCGGTATTGATGGTCCAGTACCCATCGGGTGCTACTATGGGCCGCGACAATACTTTGCCCGAATTGGCTTCAGCTTCAATATAGTATTCTACGTTCGTATTGCCGATAGATAGATCGGTGGTCCAGTTATCACCAGAAACATTGCTCATGGCGGTCTCATTCCAGGTAGTTGTACCTTCTTCACGCCACATCACATCCACAGCACTAACACCTGAGATATGTTTAACCATGGTATCCAGGGTTACGTCTGTATTCGTATCAGCCTGATAAACCGGCTGATGTACGATCCATAACGGATCGGCAACGCCTATGGTATGTGTTATACAGTGAATAGCGCCTACAAGGGCAATAAGGTTCTCCCCCGAATTGTCCACATCTATTCCCACTATGTTATAACCAGGCATCATCTCCTGCCATTGAGCCAGAGCGGGGCCGTCCACTTCAGGACGATAGAATGGAATTAAGATCGTTTTATTGATAAAGATCGCATTGGTAAAATTGCGATAGTATCCACCATTATCAGGGTAAGATCCACTGGTGCTGGGAGGTGCATCGATCCATTTTACACGATAGGGTGTACCGAAAGCCGATTGAAAATTACTAAGAACATATTCGATATTGGCCTCGATCTGTGGTCCGTCTGCTACTCCTTCCGGATATTTACTCACCAACAAGGTTTCTTCATCCAGCAATTTCATATGCATGTCGATGTGGTTGATAACATCGTAGGGCAAGGGAGTCATCTTTATGTAAGTTTCTATTCCCATATACTGCTGCATGATATCGTCGATCTGGGCCTCGGTTTTTGCTGAAACCCCATATGGATTACCGGCGGCGTTTTCGTTCAATACCAATTCTGAAGCAAAGGCATTACCCAGACCATCCGACATATAATTACCTCCTGTATTTACGAGATCGTTGGGAGCGGTATCGGTGATGTAGATCGGGATACCTGTTAAGGCCGCATGTGCCGATGGCATCACATTATCCTGTGGTCTAGGACGATTATATATCCAATCGGTTAGCGCTCTTTCTCCCACATCATCAGAGTAGATCGTATTTCCAGCATAATCCCGAATCCAGATACTGTCCCAGGGCTCGTCCATAAAGATCACATTGGTGATATCTACCCCATTGGAAGTTAAATAATTAGACACAGTCGCTTCGTTCTGGGTAGTAATGATCACCTTACACTCTTGTACGGCAGCTTCTACGATCTGTCTAAGGATATTCGGAAAATTAGGTTGCCAGGTGATGAGTAAGTATTCTACCTCTTCCCATTCGGCAGCGGCTCGCACCGGGCCTGTAGGCGGTGGTGTCATCCTGTTACTGATGAAGGTGTATTCTGCAATAATCTGTCTTTCGCCTTCGGTTAGACCGGCAGGTAGTATCTCATTTTGCTGAGAGTGCCCAACTATTGAAAATAAACCGAAAATAATGGAAAGGATAAAAGTGGGGTAAAAACGCTTCATTAGTATGATATTAAATAGATTAGTCCTGAAATAAGCTTGCGAAAGATACAAAAAAAGAAGTGAATTAATAGGTGAACAGATTAATGGCGACCGACCGAAAGCAGGCAATTTCCGCTAGTTTTTTCATCAAGTTAAATCTCGTTATTGGTCTTTATCAACCTGTATGGTCGGGATACGAACAATCTCAACTGTGGTAGAAGCCAACTGCACTTTCCCGTCTGTCTTTTCAATTTCGGAAATAATTAGATCATTTAACAGATGCTTGGTTAATCTTCTTTTCTTATAGTCCACAATATACCGGAGATTGAACTGTATCCAGTTATCGGTTAATGAAATGGCTAGCGATGGTTCCACCCTGGCATCCTCAATGTAGTAACGCTCTACGATAGATTTCCACTCGTTCTTAGACGCATTCACATAGTCTGAAAGCTGCTCAATGGCTATTTTGATGATGATCTCTTTAGCAAGTTCTGTGTCTGAACCATATCTCACCGGGATGTCAAATTCGTCCCATATAAATGGGAAGTCGCGTGAATAATTGTAGATGGGACCACGGAACACGAAAGCATTACTTAATTTAACGATCCGGCCGCTGTAGTTATCGCTGCTCACCCACTCTCCAATTTCCATCATCGTAGTGTAAATACTATCGATATCTATCACATCTCCCTTGATACCGTTTATTTCGATACGATCACCTGGCTTGTAAACCTTCACAAAGAAAATATACATTGATCCCGCAATACTTAGGATCAATTCCTGAAGCGTTATGGTAATTCCCGCAGTGAGCAGACCAATCGCAAGGGTGAAATCTTTAATATTTCCTGTGAAGTAAGAAAGGGTAAGAATAATGAGAATTACATACCCGATCACTTCAACGCCTTTCTGAGATTTATATCGAGTGTTGGAATCGGGTAGATTTCGACGAAGCATTCGTCTGAAGAACTGCAACAGCCCTACAATAAAAATAACCCATAGCAGGTATTTTAGTAAAGCTGCTGAAGTAGGATGATCTACCATCCACTGTTTGAAGGTTTCTAAAGATTCCAAAGACAAGATATTATATTACAAAGCTAAAGTAAGTGAATTCCCTTCAAACGTATTTGACAAAAGTCATCTTTTGGTCAAATAATCTAAAAATTGTTCTCTGGGAACCTCTTCAGCGCCCATCCTTTCGAGATGTTCGGTATACATCTGGCAATCAATTATTTGATAATTCCTCTTTTTGAGTTCTTCCACCAGGTAATACAGAGCGATCTTCGAAGCATCACTCACCAGGCTGAACATGCTTTCCCCGCAAAAAACCTTTTTATCAAGCAGATCAACCCCGTAGAGGCCACCCACCAGCCTCCCATCCAACCATACCTCAACAGAGGTAGCAATTCCTAACTGATGAAGCTTGATATACGCAATTTCCATCTCCTCCGTGATCCAGGTTCCTCCCTGGTCGGACCTGGGAACGTTGGCACATTGTTGGATGACTTCAGTAAAATTTGTATTAAAAGTGACCGTGAATATGCCTTTTTTTATTTTCTTCTGAAGATTCTTAGACACATACAATTTATCCGGAAAAAGCACCATCCTCGGGTTGGGTGACCACCACATAATGGGCTGCGCATCACCATACCAGGGAAAGATCCCCAAGCGATACGCCAGTTTCAATCTTTCTACCGAAAGATCCCCTCCCACGGCAAGCAAGCCGTCACTATCGGCCTCTGAAACCTCGGGGAACCATAATTTTTCAGTGAGAAAATACATAGCAGTAGCAGCATCTAAATTATAAGCAGTCCGGCCAGGTAAACCAGGCCTCCAATAAGCATAACGATTAGTGTGTAAGGCAAAATTTCTTTGGCTTTCAGCCTGGTAATTCCCAGTAACGGTAGGGCCCAGAAGGGTTGTATCATATTTGTAAGCTGGTCTCCATAAGCCAGTGCCATTATGGCCTTTGGTAAAGGAAATCCAAGTTTTAAGGCAGATTCTATCACCACCGGCCCTTGTACGGCCCATTGGCCTCCGCCACTAGGAACGAAAATATTTACCAGCCCGGCACTGAAAAAGGTGAATAGGGGAAGGGTGGTCTCATTAGCTATAGACACAAAGAAATCGGAAATCTGAACGATCATCCCACTGTCCCGCATGATACCCATTATCCCGAAATACAAAGGGAATTGAATCAATATACCGGCTACGCCTTTAATGGCTTCTTCAAGCGCATTTAAAAAACTCCTGAAACTTCCATGTAGTAACAGCGCTAGCCCGAACATAAAGAAATTGAGCATGTTGGGCGTGATGATGTTATGGCTGAGGGCATCGAAATACTGGTAGATAAATGCGATCATCACAAGAATCCCAAAACCAATACCAAAAACAGGAGAGCGATCTATGCGTTCTGCTCCTTTCCCGTCTGAACTTTCATATACAGCCCCTTTATAGACCGGAAGGTTGATGGTTGTAGCCGTCGATTTTTTTCCAAGGAAATACAGGAAAAGTGGCACTACTACCAAAATTATCAGGAAGAGTATAAGATTGAAACTGCTGAAAATAGTCTCACTAAACGAAACCACATCCGGAAGTTGCGCAGCCAGGGCAGCATCTCCCACTCCCGACATCAAACTTGCCAGGTGTCCGCTTTCGGCAACCTTTAAGGGTGCCGAACCACTCATGCCGCCATGCCAGATCATAAACCCCACATAACCCGATGCGCCAACCAGCGGATAATTTATCGGGAATCCTCTTTCCTGGGCTGCATCGGCCACTTTGCGGGCCATGATCGCACCAAAGATCAACCCCAGGCCCCAGTTAAAGAAAGAAACCAGCATGGTGGTGGAACTAATAAGTAATACGGCGCTTTGGGTGGAATTCACCAGGTTGGTGAGCTTTCGTATCAGGCCGTTCACAGGCTTGCTTAGCACGAGGATGTGACCGAGCACCAGGATGAGCATCATCTGGTAGGCAAAGACCAGCAGGTTGTTATTCCATATCCCGTTCTCCCACCAGGAAAGAATGGCCAGGAAATGATTCTCGTCTTTGGGTGCTTCGGTGAAAAAGAATGCCAGCACCATGGTTAATACCGATAAGATGATCGCAATAGCGAAGGGAGATGGTAAAAACCTTTTAAATACCGTTTCTATAGCTCTGGTGATACTCATTTTCCTTATTAAAAAATCCCGCTATGGCAATACAAATTGTATTTCTATAGCGGGATCATAACTTAATTAAAGTCTATCATTAGAAAGGCAGATCATCATGTTCTTCCTCGTTGAAATCGGATGCGGGCTCGAAGGCATCTTCCGGCGGTAAAGGTGGCATATCACCCGATACTGCCTGCTCTAGATTCTCAATGCGCCATCCCTGGATGGAATTGAAATATTTGGTCTCCCCCTGTGGGTTTACCCATTCTCTTCCACGCAAGTTGATACTTACTTTTACGTTTTGTCCCACCTTGAAATTGTTAAGCAGTTCGGTCTTATCCTGAACAAACTCTATCATAATATGCTGCGGGTATTGCTCCTCGGTAGTTACAACCAGTTCTCTTTTCCTGAAACCATTGTTCCCATAGGTCTTGGTCTCATCTATCATTTTAATTTTTCCCTGTACTTCCATCGTTTTTATTAATTGTGATTCTTATTCTGTTAATATACTCCAGGCTGCGTTCACATCGCCATTTTGGAGCTGTTTTTTTGCTTTTTTCTGAATCTCTTCTGAAGGAGCCAAAGTGGCATCCACGCCTTCCGGTAATTGTTCCACATTTGCCAGCATCCCCAGGTCGTTTCCGCTCAGGATCTTACTGAAACGTATACCTGCAGGTAAGGCATCTACACCAATTCCCAATGTTCTTAAGGGTTTCTCCACTTCGAACAATCCGGCTTTTGCCCTGCTGTACCAGTTTCCTCCCATACGGGCGACAGTATCGATCTTCAAAGGGTCGATCCGGCCATTTTCATCTAAAATATTTTCATCCAGGTGTAGTTTTAACACCTCGCAGATCACCAGGTTACCGGCTCCTCCTTCTTCCCCTAATGCCACGATCTCGTTCACCTTACATTCGAACTGTACAGGCGATTCCTTCACCCTTGGAGGTTTTACCACTTCCGAAGCAATTTCAGTAAAACCAGCCTTTACAAACTCGTTCACTTCTTTAGGATATTCGGTAGATGAAAGCGACATCTGCTGCACCATATCATAACTTACAATGTTAATAACCACCTCCCGGGTTTGGTGCACATTCTCAAGAGTATGCTTGGTTGTATTATCCCGAACTCTCCTTGCGGGAGAAAAGACCATAACCGGAGGATTGGCACTAAAAACATTAAAAAAACTGTAGGGTGATAGATTCACCAAGCCCTCTTTATCCACTGTGCTTGCAAAGCAAATGGGACGGGGCGAAACTGCTCCTAGCAAATAACCGTGTAACTTTGGCGTAGGTATTTCCCTGGGATCGATCGTGATCATAGCTTACAAATGTACCCAAACCGCAATGCTTCTAAAAATTTGTGCACACAATAATATTAACATATTTGCTTTATATTTATCGAACTTCCTCCAGACCTTCCGGGTCTCTATGGAAGAAATAAAATAGTATGCAGAATAAAAAGGCGCTCCTTCGTTGGTTCTTCGTTTTTCTATCCGTTTTTATCATCTCATTGATCCTCTGGAATACCTATGTGTTCTTTAACCAGTTGAAGGATAATGAACGCAGTAAAATGCAGATCTGGGCTGCTGCCCAAAACGAGTTCGAACAAACCGATCTCAACGAAGACGAAGACATTAGCAATATTGTACTACAGGTTTTACAAAGTAACAGCACCACTCCCATGGTGGTGTACAGCCATAAAGAAGATACCTACGACGTTCGGAATATCGAAGAGAAGGAAACCGATCCAGTAAAGTTACGCGCAAACAGAAAACAACTGGCCGAGCAATTTACTTCAGAATACAAACCCATAGAAATACGCTTTAAAGATGAGGTGCTTCAAACAATTTACTACGGTAATTCACCTATAATCAATAAGTTAAAATACTACCCTATTGCGCTAATCTTGATCATTCTACTGTTCTTTACGGCGCTGTACTTCTTTTTTCAGACCTCCAAGTCGTCTGAACAAAATAAACTCTGGGCCGGAATGGCCAAAGAAACAGCACACCAGATTGGCACCCCCCTCTCCTCCCTGGTTGGATGGACTGAGATTTTGAAACAGGAAAATGTAAATTCCAGTTATATCTCCGAAATTGAGAAGGATGTGGACAGGCTGAAAACCATAACCGAACGATTCTCTAAAATTGGATCCACGCCAACGCTAACAAAAATGGATATTGTCTCAGAAACGAGACAATCCTTCGACTATCTCAAGAGCAGAACCTCTAAGCTCATAGAATTCGAACTTCATTTACCTGTAAATCCTGTATACGTCCAACTAAATTCACAGCTATACGGCTGGACCATCGAAAACATGGTGAAGAATGCCATCGACGCCATGAAAGGCAAAGGAAGAGTAACCATAAGTATTGAAGCCACCTCAAAGTATGCTCGCCTGCTTATCTCGGATACCGGCAAAGGAATTCAGAAAAGGAATTTCAGAAAAGTATTTAACCCAGGCTACACCACCAAAACAAGAGGATGGGGTCTTGGGCTATCCCTAGTAAGGCGAATTATAGAGGAATATCACCGCGGAAAGATCCGTGTTTTAAAAAGTTCGTTAGGCGAAGGCACCACCATGGAGATCTTGTTAAAAATTGCTCGATAGATGACCGAAACAACCCATATTCTACATACCGCAAAACTCAATAACAACTGCCCCGAATGCTACGATAATAATGGCTTAGAGCTAACCTTCACACAATTGGAGAAGGAAAACAGGTTCTATAGCAAGGCCTCTAAGGAAATCAAGTCGGTTATGCATTGCAATAAATGCGATACTACCATCTATCCGGTAAGCTGGACAGAAGACCTGGAGCGCATTTTTGAATACAACAGAAAATTGGCCAACCCAAAACCCTCAGGCCTCAAACTGAAGCCATTGGCCTATCTCATCATCTTATTAGATGCGATCCTTATAGCCGCTCTAATATATTTTCTGAAATAAATTAAAGGTTCTCCCCGATTCGGGCAGCCAGAGATGCCATTTCCTCTGCACTTACTTCGGTTTTATGCTGAAAGGTCATGTCCTTCATCGCATTGATAGGGATTAAATGAACATGTACATGAGGAACTTCAAGGCCTACCACCGCCATACCAATTCGTTTACATGGAACTGCCCTTTCGAGCGCCCCGGCTACTTTGTACGAAAATTGCATAAGACCTGTGTAGGTAGCTTCGTCCAGGTGGAATAATTTGTCCACTTCCTGCTTGGGAACGCAAAGTGTATGGCCTTTGGTATTAGGGTTAATATCCAGGAAGGCAATATAATTCTCATCCTCTGCAACTTTGTAGCAGGGAATCTCGCCATTTATTATCCTGGTAAATAATGTCGCCATTCTATTCGCGGCTAATTTCTAGAATATCGAATTTTAAAGTACCATTAGGAACAACGATCTCGGCCGTTTCGCCTACTTTCTTTCCTAAAAGACCTTTGCCAATTGGCGAATCTACAGATATCTTTCCGGTTTTCAGGTCTGCCTCGCTCTGAGCCACCAGTTTATAGGTCATTTCCATACCATTTGCCTGGTTCTTTATTTTCACCTTCGAATGTACCAATACTTTCGAAGTATCTAAGGCAGATTCGTCAATTAGCCGGGCATTGGCCAATGTTTCTTCCATTTTCGAAATACGCATCTCCAGCAATCCCTGTGCTTCTTTTGCGGCATCGTATTCGGCATTCTCACTTAAATCACCTTTATCACGGGCGTCTGCTATGGCCTGGGAAGCCTTTGGCCTCTCTACATCCTTTAACTGATTAAGCTCGTCTCTTAATTTTTTTAGTCCTTCCGCAGTATAATAAGATACTTTACTCATAACTTCATCGTTTTAACTAAAACACAAAAAATCCCATACACGACGGGATTTTGTTTGTCAAAGATACTAAAAAATAGTTTTTACCGATTTTTTGTACTTTGCAAAATTAAAATTTGCTATTGATGAAAATAAAGCTAATCGGGCTGTGCGCCTTGATTTTACTGGCGTCCTGTAAAAGTGATGACGGCGGAGTTCTAGATAATAATCCGTACTTAACCGATCCGGTTGTGAGTCTTAACCTCAATCTTAATTTACCACAGTACAATCCGCTTAAATTTCCGGGTAATAGTATCATTATTAACCAACAGGGGATCAAGGGAATAGTAATATATAACGTAAATAACGATCTCTATACCGCATCCGATCTCAGCGATCCCAACCACGTACCCAGCAGCTGCTCTAAAATGACCATTGAAGGCATCATTGCCACTTGTCCCTGCGAAGCAGACGCTAACGAATACGACATTGTTACCGGCCAGCACAAGACCAATACCAATGCTTACCCCATGCAGCAATACCGTGCTGTACGAACGGGAGATAATTTACAGATCACCAACTAGAACAATATAGTTGCTCCCAACAGAAAATTAATTGTCGCCTGGGGGTAAAATCCCGCTCCTTCAATAGTGGTTATGGTCCCGGGATTACTAAAATCGTCATCGTAAGTGAAATAATATCCATTGGCCACGTATTTCACATTGAACAGGTTATTTACCAGTCCTGTAAAAACTATTTCCCTTGCTAAGGGCACATTTCCCAAACGGTAACTTATATTAAGATC